>JAJAYZ010000056.1 GCA_027118455.1 Actinomycetes bacterium | reverse complement strand
GGCGCCCGCGTCAGTTGTGAAAACCCCCCCGCAACAACCCCGCGCCCGCGCGCACCCGGCGCGCGCACCCCACGGGCCCCCGCGGCATCCATGGCAACCACACGGGCCAGCTGTCGGTGCTGGTCGGCGAGCGACCACAGCTGCGGAGCCACCGGCGCACCGGTGACGTGCGCGCGGCTGAGCACGGCTGCCAGCGACCGGAGGTCGTTCGACGGAACGAGAGACCAAGCCTCTGCCACGTCCGCCCCCACTCCGAGAGCACCAGCGACGCGCGAGAAGTCATCAGCAAGAGAGCCCCCCAACCCGCCCGCGACCGCGCGAAGCGCCTGCTCTTGCGACGCGCCGACCGCCAGACACGATGCAAGAACCTCCACGGCGATTGGTAGCTCGAGCGCGCGTGTTGCGGCGACAACGCGATCGGGCTCAGCGCCGGAGCGTCGCCTCTGCTGGTGAACAACGAAGGCCAGCGCCGAGCCGACCACAAGACCAAGCGCTCCCTCGACCACAAGTACACCGGCCAGTCCTGCACCCAGTGGTGCCACCCAGGGGGTGACTCGACGTCGGCTGACCGACGACACCTCGACGACGCGTCCGCGAACAACGCCTGTCGCAGGCTGCCACGCCGCCGCAGCGAGCGCCGCGAAGAACGCGGCAACGAGTGACCACGCGATCACCACCGGAGCATCCTTCGCGCCGACTCCACTTGACGGGTGAGCCACCACCAGCCGGCCAACACAAGCGCGGCCCCGACGACCAGACAGGCGACCCCGATCGCAGTCCCGAACAGCACCGAGAGGGGTTCGGCACCGAGCAGGTGGCCCATCGCAACCGCAACCGCCGGCAACGTGGCCAGCACGGACGCCGTGGCGCGTGCGGCGGCAAGCTGTCCGTCAACTTCGGCCGCCACCTCGTGCTCGTGCCGCATCGCCTCGCCAATGCGATCCAAGGCATCGGCGAGGCCAGCACCTGTCGAGTCGGCGACCCGCCAGCATATGGCTACCGCGGCGAGTCCGCCCCAGCCGCGTACGCGGGACCAGCGGGTGAGCAGGGCGACGACGTCTGCCTCGGGAACGTAGCGACCGGGGAGCTCGTCTGCCCAGCCACCGAGGACCGCTTGGAGCGACTGGTCGGGTGTCCGGCCCGATCGCAGCTCGCTGGCAAGCGCAGCCGTCAAGGCCCCGACCGTGCGTGCGTGCGAGCCGCTGGCTCTGCGCCTCCAGGACGTCAGTGCCTGCACGCGCCCGGCTCGTCGGATGCCGAGCTCACGCAAAGGCCCGCGACGGACCGGCGCTGGCACCTGCCACCAAGCAGCCAGGCCAGCGGCGAGGGCTGCAGAGAGCATGAGGACGCTCACCGCCGACCCAAACCCGTGGAGCGCAACGCACTGGCAACGTCGTGATCGTTGACGACCCCGTCCGGGGTCGCGGTGAGCCCGGCCCCGACCCGTACCGACTCGGCTTCAGCTACCACTGATGCGATCGTGGACACGTAGCGCAGGCCATCATCGGCGCGCTCCAGGTGAACCACTGCATCGATCGAGGCGGCAACCAGTCGGTGCAACGCCTCGCGGCTCAAGCCACCCAGTGCCGCCAAGGCCTGCAGGCGCGGCACAAGGTCGTGGGCCGAGTTCGCATGCACGGTGCCGCAACCCCCGTCATGTCCGGTGTTGAAGGCAGTCAGCAGATCGATGACCTCTGCACCTCGTACTTCGCCGACGACAATGCGATCCGGGCGCATGCGCAGGGTTTGTCGGACGAGGTTCTGCAGCGTCACGGCGCCGGCCCCCTCGATATTTGGGGGGCGCGTCTGCAGGAGAACAACATGTGGATGCTGCGGCGCCAGCTCGCGGGTGTCCTCAACGATCACCAGCCGCTCATGTGCGCCAACGATGCCAAGCAACGCATTCAGCAGCGTCGTCTTGCCCGATCCCGTACCGCCGGTGACCAAGAAGGTTCGGCGGCGCTCGACGAGCTGTCGAAGCACGGGTTCGAGGCCCGGGGCGACCATCCGGGCCGCGACCAGGTCTGCGAGCGTCCACGCTCGGTGGCGAGGGATCCGTAGTACCAGGCTGATCCGGTCGACCAACGGCGGAAGCATCGCGTGCAGCCGAACGCCGTGGGGAAGTGGAGCATCGACGAACGGTGCGGCGTCATCGAACCGGCGACCAGCCGAACTGGCTAAACGCTGGGCCAAGCGCCGTACGGCAGGGTCATCGGTGAACCGGATCGGGGTCAGTTCCATGCCGTTGCCACGGTCGGTCCACACCTCGGCTGCGCCGTTGACGGTGACGTCAGTGACGGACGGGTCGGCGAGCAACGGCTCGAGCGGGCCAAATCCCTGAAGGTCAGCCGAGAGCGCGGCAGTAAGCCGTCTGAGGCCGAGGTCATCAACGACGTGCCCGGTTGCGTGGACGATATCGCGTACGGACTCGGCGTCAACAGGTCGGGCGTCCAGCAACAGCGAGCGACGAACATCAGCAGAGACGCTCATGGTCAGGCTGCTGCCTCAGCCCTTGCGTCGATCAGTGCGGCACACACCCGCCGCCACGCCGACGACGACGGGGCTGGGCCACCGAGCTCTTCGGTGCTACCGCGTCTGCGGTCGTCGAACAGCGTGGCCGTCACCGGCAACCCGAGCGCTGCCGCCAAGTCGTCTGGTGAGAGACCGCCGGGGGCTGGCTCACGGGCGACGACCAGCGGTGAAACGTGCGTGGGAACCCTGCGGAGCATGTGCCGAGCCGCAGCAACCGCCCGAACCCGAAGCGGGACGACGAGCACAAGCAGCCGGCACTTGGCGAGCGCAACGGCCGCTCGCTGGTCAGCCACTCGACCACCATCGACCACCACCAGGCCTCGCCGGCGGCACAGGGCGTCCAACACCTGACCCACCGCAGCTGGCGCTGGCTCGATGTCGCTGTCGGTGGGCCAACTGAGGATGGGCAGGCCGTCAGCGCTGGGGAGGGCATCGACTAGGACGCGGTCGTCGACCCTGCCGGTGATGCCGGCAAGCTCATCCCAACGCGCACCTTGGGCAGTCTCGGCCCCAAGCATCAGGTCCAGCCCGCCCCCCAGGGGGTCCAGATCGACCAGAACCGCAGGTGAACACGCCTCCAGGGCGTGCCGAGCCAGGGCTGCTGCGAGCGTGCTGGCCCCCGCTCCGCCAACCGCTCCGGCGACAACGACGAGGTCAGCCGTTGGGTCGGCTTCGAGGCTGCGGCCGAAGCGCTCAAAAAGCCAAGGAGCGCCTTGTGGCAGCTCAACCACGTGTTCGGCCCCCACGGCGACCAGTTGCCGCCAGACCGACGGGTCTTCGATGGTTCGGGACACGACGACGAGGCCAGGGCGCTGCACCGGCAGCGCGCGAAGGGCTGGTTCGACCAAAGCCACGTCCAGCAGCACGAGCGGAGCTGCCGCCCACAGGGCTACTGCGGCACCGACCTCGGCAGCTACGGCCACCTCGACCTGTGCTTCGGACGCAACAGCGAGGACGGCGTCCTGAAGCCCACCGTCAGCGGTGACCAAGAGTGGACGGGCGGTTGAGTGCGGCATGGCGAACTCCTCACGACGGGGAGCGCGAGCCTGGCCCAACAGCGAGGCCGCTAGCCGAAGGCGGCTGCGCGGCTGGGGACAACTCGACCTGCGGCGGGGTGTGGACGGCGAACCGGGAGGCGCAAACTCCGACGAGTCCTGACCCCGCACGTGCGACGACCCCCGCTGGGGGGATAGCGGGGGCCGTCTAGGCGCTTGGCCCCGGGGGGGAGGGAGCCAGGCGCGTTCTGGACCGCGGAGGACCAGATAGCAACATCGTGTACCCGAGTTACTACAGAGCGCAATCGGGTCGGGCCATCCGACACCTGCCGACGCGGAGGACCACCCAAACGGCCCAATCCCAGATAGCCCCCTCGGGGCTGCCTATTGTCGGGGGAATGACGCGATCAGCGGCCTTCTTCGACCTCGACAAGACGATCATCGCGAGATCGAGCTCGCTGGCCTTCAGCCGGCCCTTCTACGCGAGCGGCCTGATCAACCGACGCACGGTGCTGCGCAGCGGGTACGCCCAGTTCGTCTACCTCGCCGGCGGAGCCGACCACGACCAGATGGAGCGGATGCGGCAGTACCTGCAGTCGATGGTCGCCGGCTGGCCGGTGGCGCAGGTGCGCGAGGTCGTCGCCGAAACTCTGCATGAGCTGATCGACCCGATCGTCTATGACGAGGCAGTCACCCTGATCGAAGAGCACCGCGAGGCCGGCCGCGACATCGTGATCGTCAGCACATCCGGAGCCGAGGTGGTCGAGCCGATCGGGCAAATGCTCGGCGCCGATCACGTGGTCGCCACCCGCATGGTGATCGAGGACGGCAAGTACACCGGTCACATCGACTACTACGCCTACGGCCCGACCAAGGCAGATGCGATCCGCGAGATGGCGGAGAAGCACGGGTATGATCTTGAGACGTCGTACGCCTACAGCGACTCGCAGACGGACCTGCCGATGCTGGAGGCGGTTGGCCACCCGACAGCAGTGAACCCCGACAAGGAACTTGAGCGCGTTGCGGCCGAGCGTGAGTGGCCGGTGCTGCGCTTTGATCGGCCCATCGCGATGCGCCGCAGACTTCCGTCAGTGCCCGATCTCCCCCACCTGTCCGAGCTCGACACCCGGCAGCGCGCATTCGCTGGGGCATCGGTCGCAGTCGTGCTGGTCGCGGCAGCACTCGTCGTCGCCGTTGCGGCGTCCCGACGCCGACGCGTCGCCTAGCCGAACTCGCGATCCGCCGTCGTCATCGCCGTCGCCATCGCCGTCAATGCGGACGTCAGCGGCAGAGGGTGCGCGCGAAAGCTGCGCCGCGCTGCACGGACGCCGCGTGAAACGTCAGCCACTGCGCCAACCCGGTGGACGATCCACCGGCGAAGGCATCGAGTGCGTCGCGGTAGGCATCGGCACCGAGCTCGAGCAGCCCCATCTCCGGCACGGTCAAGGCATCGGGGTCGACCCCGCGCGAGACCAGCACGACACGGGACGCCGCACGCGCGACCAGGTCATCAGCAGAGCCGAAGGGCTTCAGGGTCATCAGCTCGGCATGGACAACTCCGGCGACCAGTACTCCTGGCGCGGTCGTCGCGGTGACCACGTCGGCCAGAGTCGTCAGGCGTTCGCTCACGCCGGCCTCAGCGCGCGGTCGTCCGAGGGCGTCTGCCGGGACCTGACCCGACATCGACACCGTGTGCAGCCGTGCCAGCGCCTGCAGCGGTGCGCGCTTCCAGGTGTCGACGAGTGCGCCCACCTCCCCCGCGGCCTGCAGGGCCGAGTTGGCGATGCGTCCGCTCTGGTCATCGACAAACGGCGGCTCGAAGTCCTCCCACGCGACGTCCGCCCCCGCCAGTTGCGCGGACGCCCACGCCGACCGCAGTCGCGCTGCCGCCCGCACCTCACCACGCTGCCGCCGGAGGGCCGGCTCGCGAAGCAGCCCGTCCATCGCGGCTCGGCTGGCGTCGATCGCCTCGGCTACGCCCGGCAGGGCGGCAAGCGAGGCCAACGGGTCAGCGGTCGTCACAGGCAAAGACTGTCACCCCTCCCACTCGCCCCATCGCTCGACTACGTTCAGAGCTTCAGGAGCCTTGAGCAGCTCAGACCAGCCGAGGAGAACTGCACCGTGAGCGACGCCCCCAGCGACGAGAGCCTGTCCAACCTGCTGCGCGAAGAACGGCGATTCCCGCCGACGCCGGCATTTGCCGCGCAGGCGAACGCCACCGAAGCCACCTACGCCGAAGCGGCAGCAGACCGGCTCGCCTTCTGGGACCAGCAGGCCCGCCGCTTGCAGTGGGAGACGCCGTGGAGCCAGACGCTGGATTGGTCGGACGCCCCGTTTGCGCGCTGGTTCGTCGACGGTTCGCTCAATGTCGCCGTCAACTGCGTCGACCGACACGTCGAAGCCGGCAACGGCGACCGCGCCGCGATCCACTTCGAGGGTGAGCCCGGCGACACCCGCACCCTCACCTACGCCGACCTCCAGCGCGAAGTGTCGCAGGCAGCGCATGCACTCACCGAGCTCGGCGTCGAGGCGGGCGACCGAGTCGCGATCTATCTGCCGATGATCCCCGAAGCGGCGATTGCAATGCTCGCGTGCGCCCGTATCGGCGCACCGCACTCGGTGGTCTTCGGCGGATTCTCGGCTGAGGCGCTCCGCAGCCGCATCGAGGACGCGCAGGCCAAGCTCGTCATCACCTCCGACGGTGGATACCGCCGCGGCAAGCCGATGGCTCTCAAGCCTGCTGTTGATGAAGCGGCGGACGCGTCACCGAGCATCGAGAAGGTTCTGGTCGTCCGACGCACCGAGCAAGAAGTCGCATGGAATGATACGCGCGACGTGTGGTGGCACGACATCGTTGGCAAGCAACCGACGACACATGATGCGAAGGCGTTCGACAGCGAGCACCCACTTTTCATCCTGTACACGTCAGGAACCACGGGTAAGCCCAAGGGGATTCTGCACACCACAGGTGGTTACCTGACGCAGGTGGCCTACACGCACCACAACGTCTTCGACCTCAAGCCGGAATCGGACGTGTTCTGGTGCACCGCTGACGTCGGCTGGGTGACCGGGCACTCGTACATCGTTTACGGGCCGCTCGCGAACGGCGCGACGCAGGTGATGTACGAGGGGACGCCGGACACCCCACACCAGGGACGCTGGTGGGAGATCGTCGAAAAGTACCGCGTCACCACCCTCTACACGGCGCCGACCGCGATCAGGACGTTCATGAAATGGGGCGACGACGTACCCGCGCAGTTCGACATGGGCTCGCTGCGCATGCTCGGGTCGGTCGGTGAACCGATCAACCCCGAAGCGTGGATGTGGTATCGCGAGCACATCGGCGGCAACCGATGTCCAATCGCTGACACCTGGTGGCAGACCGAGACGGGCGCGATCATGATCAGCCCGCTGCCCGGTGTCACTGCGACAAAGCCCGGGTCGGCCATGCGCCCCCTTCCCGGCATCGGTGCAGAGGTCGTCGACGATCATGCGCACCCAGTGCCGGACGGTGCAGGCGGCTACCTCGTACTCACTGAGCCGTGGCCGAGCATGCTGCGCGGTATCTGGGGCGACCCGCAGCGCTACAAGGACACCTATTGGGCGCGCTACGACGGTATGTACTTCGCCGGAGACGGCGCCAAGAAGGACGAGGACGGTGACCTCTGGCTACTCGGACGTGTTGACGATGTCATGAACGTGTCGGGGCACCGCATCTCGACGACCGAGGTCGAGTCAGCTCTCGTGTCACACCCATCCGTGGCTGAGGCAGCTGTGGTGGGGGCAACGGACGCCACGACCGGACAGGGCATCGTCGCGTTCGTCATCGTCCGCGGTCACGTCGCCGACGACAAGGCGCACGGCGACGTGCTGGTGCAAGAGCTGCGTCAGCACGTAGCCCACGAGATCGGTCCGATCGCCAAGCCGCGTCAGATCATGGTGGTGGCTGAACTTCCCAAGACGCGGTCCGGCAAGATCATGCGACGGTTGCTACGTGACGTAGCGGAGCACCGCGACATGGGTGACGTCACGACGCTGGCCGATCCGTCGGTCATGAACCTGATTGAGAGCGAGCTACCCGGCGCCTCCGACTGAGCTGAAGTGTTCCAAGCGCTGCAGAGGCAGCAGCAGTGATCAGCAACAGGAAGAGGCTGTACGGATGCTCGCTGATCCAGTCGCGGAGCGTCGGACGAAGCGTGCGCGGGTCGTACCAGGGCTGGTGCGGCGGCTCGGCCGTGCGGACCTGCCCCGCAGCCAGCACGTCAGCAGCGAGGGCGACGCGCTCAACCTGGTCACCGTCGCCGCTGCTGAGATTCACCAGGACTTCGCCGTTGTCGCTCGCGTGCTGCGGACCGAACTCAACCAGTTGAGTTTGTGTTGGCGCATTCAGCCCCTTGCCGGGGATCGACGTGAACAGCACTGGCGTGCGGTCATCGGACCATCCAACGATCTCGACACCGAACTCCGGGATCTGCTCGGTAAACCAGATTCGACGGCCGTCCGACGTCTGGAACGCACTCAGGGTCCAGTCGCCGTCGCCTGACACCGAGGGGGTTGGGTCGATCAGCCCAACGAACTGATTGCCCGAGGGCGATAACCCGTGTGCGCTGGCATCATCGGGTACGTCGGCAACAGTTCCCTCCCTCCGACTGACACTGCCTCCAACTACCCGTAGAGCACCTTCGCGCTGGGTGACGCTTAAGAACGATCCTCCGTCCGACATGGTCACCGACCGACCTGTGTAGGACACGACGACGGGGCTCTCGCCAGACCAGCCCACAAGTTCTTCTCCACCTTGAGGGCGCACGCCCTGCACAGTCGCGTAGGTGGCGGCGTCCCCATCGTCATCTGCGAGACCATCGACCATGAACTGGCGCTGCTCCCACCGCCGTCCGGTGTCACTGGTCCGTTTGATGATCACGGCGGACTCCACGTCCAGCCGTTCACCGGACGGCGACCAACTCAGCGAGTCGATCCGCCCCCCGAGGGGCCCCATGACTTCTCCGAGAGGAACGTCCTGAACGGCCCCCGTTGACGCGTTAATCACTTCGACGTGAAGCAAGACACCCTCGTCGCCGGAGTAGCCGACGGCAATGTGGCCCCCATCTGGCGAAACGGCAGCGACCGTGGTCTGGGAGCCCGTGGCGTCGGGGTCCACCGGGTCGACCGGCGCGACCCACCGGTACTCATCGGCGTCCGCTCCGACCGCTATCCACGCCGGCGGCGCATCCCCCGTCAACGAAGAGGTCGAGAACAGCATCGACACCCGACCGATCGGCGCCTGCTCCAACGTCAAGATGTGCTCACGGGTCGAGAAAATCTGGTCCGGCAACGACCCGGGTCCAGATGCTGGCGTCACCTCCACAGGACGCAGCGCCTGCGCCACCCCGACGACCGCCAGCACCGCAATGGCCGCAATGGCCAGCCCACCGACCACCCACCGGCGGCGCCCTCCCCCGCGGGACGCCGTCAGAGCCAGCTCGCCACCCTTGGCGCGATCTGCGACGCGCACCAGCCGGGCATCGTCCACCTGCCCAACACCGACCGACGCCACTTCGTGCAACGCCTCCCGCAACGCTGTCTCGTTCATGACCGCACCTCCTGCACGTCATCAGAGGGGTCGCACAAGTCACCCAGGTGAGGGGCAACCTCGCGCAACCGCTTCAAGGCTCGATGCGCCTGCGTCTTCACAGTTCCGACGCTGCACCCGAGCACATCAGCGGACTGCCGCTCGGTCAGGTCCTCGTAGTACCGCAGCACCAAAACAGCCCGCTGCTGCGCAGACAGCAGGCGCAGAGCTGCATCAAGGGACACCCGACGATCGACGTCCGAACCCACATCGGACGCCGCACGCTCCGGCACATTGGCCACCGGCGTCTCAACGGACCGTCGGCGACGCCACCACGTGATGTTCTCCCGCACCATCACCTGACGGACGTACGCCTCCGGCGATCCTCCGCGCACCCGCTTCCAGTGCCGGAAGGTCTTGGACAACGCGGCCTGCACGAGGTCCTCGGCCAGATGACGGTCGCCGGTGAGCAGGTACGCCGTCCGCAGCAACGCGGCGCCCCGCGCCACGACGAAGTCGTCGAAGCCGCTGAGATCACTGAGGTCGTTGCCAACCGTGCCCGTCACCTGCCCACCCCCTCACACTCAAGAACGCCTCAACGGCCCCAAAAGGTTGACACAAACTGTCGACCGGAAGACCAAACCGTCGCCAGAGCGCCTCGTTCGTCTTCCAAAGGCGGGCGATAGACTGATCGAGGCGTGCCGGGAAGACGGGTCGGCGACTGATGTCGACGTGCCAGCCGACCCAGTCCGACCCCTCGGAGGTTTAGGTGACTACGCCGTCCACCCCACCCGCGCGTCGCGTCCTCTTCGGACGCCTTCCGCTCGGCGAACGCACCTTCCTCGCCGACGCGCTTCGGCAAGAAACCGTCGGCGGCGCGCTGCTGCTCATCGCGGCGACTGCCGGTCTCATCATCGCCAGCTCCCCGTGGCGGGTCGCGTACGAGAATCTCAAGGACTTCGTCGTCGGTCCCGCAGCCCTGCACCTCGACCTGTCGCTGGAAACATGGGCAGCTGACGGTCTGCTCGCCATCTTCTTCTTCGTCGCCGGCCTCGAGCTCAAGCGTGAGCTGGTCGTCGGGACGCTGCGCGAACGCTCGCAGGCGGTGCTGCCGGTCGTTGCAGCCGTCTGCGGGATGGTGGTCCCTGCGCTCGTCTTCCTCGTGATCGCAGCTGGCGATCCCGCGGCGCGTGCCGGGTGGGCGATCCCGATGGCCACGGACATCGCCTTCGCGCTCGCCATTCTCGCCGTCGTAGGTTCCCATTTGCCACCTGCACTGCGCGCCTTCCTGTTGACCCTTGCCGTCGTTGATGACCTCGGTGCCATCACCGTCATCGCCCTCTTCTTCACCGACTACCTCAGAGTGCTACCGCTACTCATCGCCGCCGCGCTGCTGATCGGCTACTACCTCCTGCAGCGCGCGCGAGTCACGACGCGTTGGATCTACATCCCGCTGGCACTGGTGATCTGGACCCTGATCCACGACTCGGGCATTCACGCCACCGTTGCGGGCATCGCCATGGGGCTGCTCACCCGGGTGAAGCCCGACGAGGACGAGGACCACTCACCGGCTGAGCGGCTCGAGCACCGCGTTCGGCCACTTTCGGCGGGCTTCGCCGTGCCGGTCTTCGCATTCCTCGCTGCCGGGATCTACATCGACGCCGGCGAACTCGGCAACTGGGGAGGCGAGCCGCTGCTCTACGCGATCATGGGAGGACTCGTGATCGGCAAACTGGTCGGCGTCTTCGGCGGCGCCTACCTGACGGCTCGATTCACCAAGGCCGAGCTCGACCCGTCGCTGAACTGGTTCGACATGGTGGGTCTGAGCCTGGTCTCCGGTGTCGGCTTCACCGTCAGCCTGCTGATCGCCGACCTCGCCTTCGACGACCCATCAGAACAGCTCGACGTCTCCAAGGCGGGGGTCCTCTTCGGGTCCCTGATCGCGGCATTCCTTGCAGCGATCATCCTGAAATCCCGTGACCGCGCCTACCGACGGGCCGAGGCCGCCGACACCACCTGACCCTGGGACATGACCGCTCGGCCTTGGACCTGACAAGATCGAGGCGGACGCCGGAGCCCCGACGCACCCACAAGGAGGAGCAATGACCGACGACCGCCCGAGTCTGGGTACCCTGGTGGCTGGCATCACCACCGAGCTCAGTTCGCTGGTTCGCGGTGAGATCGAGCTGGCCAAGGCCGAGATGCGCGAGTCGGCCAAGGCCGGAGCCGCCGGGGCAGTGCTCTTCGTCGTGGCCGGTGTTCTGCTGGCCATGGTGTGGCTGCTCGTGACGTGGGCCGTTGTCTACGTCCTCGTCGAGGTGGCCGACCTGCCCACCTGGGCGTCCTTCCTCATCGTCGCCGGCTTCTATCTGCTCGTCGCCATCATCGTGGGTGTCGTTGGCGTCTTCCGACTCAAGAAGGCTCGTGGCCCGCAGATGGCCAAGACCGAGCTGCAGCGCACGAAGGAGATCGTCGGGTCGCTGCCGCCCAACACCCCGCCGGTGGCGAACAAGCTGCGGAACCCCAAACCGGCTGAGGAATCATCCAAGGCATGAACCGAGCGAGCGAGATCACGCTCGACGGTCCCTGGACGCACCGCACCGTTGCGGCGCGCGGCGCCAGGTTCCACATCGCCGAGGCAGGTGACGGCCCGCTCGTGCTGCTGCTGCACGGCTTCCCCCAGTTCTGGTGGACGTGGCGTCACCAACTTCCAGCGCTCGCCGATGCCGGGTACCGTGCCGTTGCCATGGACCTTCGTGGCTTCGGCGGCAGCGACCACACTCCCCGCGGCTACGACCTGCCATCACTGGCAGGTGACGTCGCCTCGGTCATCGCATCGCTCGGTGCCAGCGACGCGATCGTGGTCGGTCACGACTGGGGTGGGCTTGTCGGCTGGACGCTGGCCTCGTACGAGCCCAAGGCGGTCCGTCGGTTTGCTGCGGTCTCAGCTCCACATCCCCTGCGACTGCAAGCCTCGCTCCTCCGACGCCCCGACCTCACCCGTCAGCTGTGGGGCATGCAGGCACCCTGGGTGCCAGAACGCACGTGGAGCGGCGCCAGTTCAAGCCGCGTCGACGCGATGCTGTACGCGTGGGCTGCTTCAGGCTGGCCGGACCTTCCGACGTCGCTGACGTACCGGCGGGCTTTCGCGCTGGGAAACACCGCCTACTGCGCGGCGGAGTACCACCGCTGGTTCATCCGATCGATGATCCGACCGGACGGGGCCCGGTTCCGGCGGCGGCTGCAGAGCGCCGTGAGCGCCCCGGTGTTGCAGGTGCACGGGACTGCCGACGGCTGCTTCCCACCCGGCTTCGCGCAGGGGTCGAGTCGCTACGTCGAGGCGCCGTACCGCTGGCGACTGCTGGACGGCGTCGGCCACTTCCCGCATGAGGAAGACCCTGACCAGTTCAACGGTGAACTGCTCAACTGGCTGGCCGACCCTGAGCCCGACCGATAACAACCCGCAAACTGTCTCTCGACGTGCCGCTCCTGCTCGTCGAGTGCACAGCTGGTTGACGCTCCTGCTCGTCGAGTGCACAGCTGGTTGACGGTCGGACTCGTCGAGTGCGCAACTGGTTGACGGTCGACTTTGCCCTTGTGGGGTCTGGGGAAACTCGACCTTCGTGTCGCTCGACTTGTCAGACCCAGGTGGCAGAGTGCACGTCATGGACTCCTCCACTTCTGGCTCGAGCGCGGTGAGCGTCGCCGAGCAGGTTGATCGGCTGCTCGATGCGGCGACGCCGGCTGCCGGGTTGGGTGATGACGCACTCCGCGATGAGCTCATCGCATGTGAACGAGCAGCGCAGATGTTGCTGGCCCGTCAAGCCCAGATGATGGTGCAGATGGGCCTTCGGGCCCGCGCAGCCGACCAGGCTGAAGTCGTCGAGCGGGGTGCGCCGATGTGGTCGCGGGAGTGTCGGGAAGAGTTCGTTCCCGACGAGATCGCCGTCCTGCTGGCCTGCACGAAGGTGGCCGCCTCGAACAGGTACGGCACCGCGTGCGGTGCGGCGGACTTCCCGGTCGTGGGAAAGGCGTGGCGAGCCGGCCAGATCGACGCCCGCAAGGTCACGCTGATCGGCGAACAGGTCTCCTTGCTGGACTCCGGCACCGCCCACACCGTGGCAGCAGACGCCATCGAGTACGGGCAAGCCCGCACCGCACCGCAGCTACGTGAGTGGCTCCGCCGGAAAGTGATCGCCGCCGACCCAGGCGCTGCTGAACAACGCCGGCAACGCGCGGTGGCTGACCGCCGGGTCGTCATCACCGCCGGCGATGACGGCATGTGTGAGCTGTGGGCGCTGCTACCGGGGGTGCAGGGCCGGCAGATCCAACAAACCCTGACCGCCGCCGCCCAGCAGCTCGGTGCAGGTGACGGTAGCGCCGGCGATGCCCACACCATGGATCAACGCCGTGCTGACACCCTGGTCGACCTGCTCCTCGGACGCACCGAACCCCCCGCGGTCAACGTGCAGGTCATCGTCCCGGTCGACACGATCACCGGCGCCTGCGACCAACCCGGCTGGGTCCCCGGCCACGGACCAGTCACCGCCACCGAGATCGACGAGTTGGTGCGCCCACGAACCGGTGACGGGACCGGCGATGGGACCGGCGGCGGCTCCGACGGCGCTGAGGGTGAGGTATCTGGGATCGGAACCCAGGTCACCTTCCGGCGGTTGCTGACCGACCCGGCCACCGGAACCCTCACCGACCTGGCCGAAAAGGGATACCGGCCCTCAGCAGCGCTCGACCGTGCCGTCCGCGCCCGCGATGTGACCTGCCGGTTCCCCGGCTGCCGCCGCTCAGCCGACACCTCAGGCACCGACCTCGACCACACCGTGCCCTATCCGGTCGGCCCCACATCGGCAGCCAACCTCGCCGTCCTCTGCCGCCGCCACCACCGCCTCAAACACACCGCCGGATGGACCGTCACCCTCGACCCCACCGGCGCCATGACCTGGACCACCCCCACCGGACGCCAGTACGACACCCACCCCTGGCACTACACCGACCCCGACCCACCACCGGACGGCTAGTCACGTCTGTCGTACACGGGCGCGTCGATGAGACCGGCACACCTGGGGCTCGAACTCTGGTGCTCAGGGGGACAGGCGACGGGCTTGGGAGTGGCGCTCAGGAGCAGGGGCCGGTGCTGACTGGCTTGTCGGCCGCCAGCCCACCAGCCACCGCGGACGCCACTTGGCGCGAGGTCATGGCGTACCCGGTGTCGTCCTGGTCCAAGGACGCTGCAAAGACGACTCCGACGACCTGGCCGTCCTTGTTCACAACGGGCCCACCGGAGTTACCCGGCCGCACGTTGGCGCGCAGCGACAGGACTTGGCGCACGACGGTGCCCTCGCCGTAGATGTCATTGCCCGGCGCCACCAGTTCGTCACGGACACGCGCTGGCGTCGCCTCGAGCCCCCCGTTCTCGGGGTAGCCGATAACAGCCACGTTGTCGCCACGAGCCGCGGAGTCGGAGAAGGTCAGCGGACGGACAGCAAGATCAGGGGCGTCGATCACTGCGAGGTCCATGTCTGGATCGAAGTAGACGACCTCTCCGTCGACAGCGTTGCCGTCCGGAGTGACGACCTGGATGCTCTTCACCCCGGCCACGACGTGTGCGTTGGTGAGCACGCGTCCAGGGGCGAAGGCGAACCCCGACCCTTCCAACCCGGCGGTGCAAGAGGGCGCCTGTCCCAAGATCTTCACTGTCTGCGCGGCCGCCTGCACCACGGGCTCGTTGCGGAGGATCGCCGAGTCGGGCGCACCGATCGTCTTGATCGGTTCGGGCCCGAGACCGGTGAAGACGGTCGGGAACCCAGTCTGGTCATACATCGTCTGGATCTGCCCCGTGACGGTGTAAGCCTCAACGGGCATCAGCGCGTCGACGGCGCCGATGACCTGCGACTGACGAACGTCGCGAGCTAGCGAGCTGGAGTTGCCGGTTGCGTAGACCCCGGCGAGGAACCAGACCACCAACAACATGGTGAACACCGACAGGGCGGCCCCGCCGACGTTGTTGAGTTTGACCATGGGGCCCCACGTGACCGCCCCCTGCAGGCGTCGACCCACCATGCCAACTAGCACCTGTCCGAGCGCAGCAAATACAAACACGATCGCCAAGGCAGTGAGCGCCTTGGGCAGGCCGTCCTGCCATGAGTCGACGACCTTGGGCGCGAGCCAGAGGCCAACGGCGGCCCCGGTCAGGAAGCCAACCAGGGACAGGAGTCCGTAGACCAGGCCGCGCCGCCAGCCAGTGATCGCAAAGAGAAGGGCAGCGACTAGCAGCACGATGTCGATGACGCTCATGCGATGCCTCCTCCTTCAGCAGATGACGGTCAGGGACGGTCGGGGTCGTCGGGCAGCGGAACCAGCCGCGAGCCTGGGCTCCAGGGCTGTTCCCACCCCCCTAAGTGAATCAGCCGATCGACCAAACCCCCGGTAAATCCCCACACAAGAAGGCCACGAACTTCGAAGGCCGGCCCGACGAAACCGCTGGGGTGACGCACCTGGCAGCGCCTCTTCGGATCGGCGAGCTCAGCGATCGGCACGCGATGCACGGACGCCACCTCAGCTGGGTCCTTGGCGTGCACCGGCGTCGGACGCTGCCACCAGCCGAGCACCGGCGTCACCACGAATCCGCTCGGAGGGATGAACAGGTCAGGCAGAACGGCAACGACGTCAACGCCACCTGGGTCGAGGCCGGTCTCTTCCTCCGCCTCGCGCAGGGCAGTGGCTGCTGCGTCCACGTCAGCAGGGTCGACCCGCCCACCCGGAAATGCCGGCTGGCCCGCGTGCGAGCGCATGTCATGGGCACGCTCGATCAGCAGGACGTCGGGTTCGCCGTTCTGCTCCCCGAGCAGGACGAGAACCGCAGAGCGGTGCTCGGCATCGGGCGGAGCAGGGAACCGAGTCAAGTCCGCTGCCGAAACCGAGCTGACCGCAGCAACGAGCTGACCCATCCAGACCGGTGCTGTCATGGAAGGTCGACCAACAGATGCGTCTTCACCAGATCGCGCATCTGCTCGTACGAGTCGAAGGCACCCGGCAGCACGAACACCACCTCGCCGTCCTTCGACACAAAGAGTGTGGTCGGCTTGGTGACGATCCCGATCCCGCGGGCAAACTCATTCGCCGGGTCGAAGACCGACGGGAAGGTGACGTCGAGCTCGCCGAGCAGCGCCCCCGCAGACGTCGCCTGGTCTTCAGCGTCGACCCCCAGGACGTCGACCACGCCAGAGTCGTTCGCCTGCTGCAGCCACGGCAGCTCGTCGCGGCACGGCTGGCACCAACTGGCCCAGACGTTGATCAGCCGCGGACGCCCGGTCAGGCCAGCCATCTGGACCGGGTCGCCAGGGCCAAGGCAGGCAAGCACCATCTCAGGAAGCCCGTCACTGCGACCGACCGGTTCGCCTGACACTGGGCAAGAGTCGATCAACGTCACCGATCCGGCGCCCCCTGATGGGACCGAACCCACGTCGCTCTCACTCCGCTGCACCCGTTCGCCCGCGCCCTGATCGGCGGCGCACCCAGAAAGCGCTGTGGCGACGAGGACACCGAACACCAGGAGGTATCCAGCCCAGCACCGCAGTCTCACGGCACGTCCTTGACGAGCTTGGCCGCCGCGGCCGGATCGGTCGGCCCTTCACCGTACGTGGGGCAAAGGCGAGCGATCGGGCACGCCCCACACGCCGGCTTGCGCGCGTGACACCGACGTCGGCCATGCCAGATCAACCGATGTGAGAGGAGCGTCCAGTCTTTGCGGGGGAAGAGCGCGCCCACCTCGGCCTCGACCTTGTCGGGGTCGGTCTGCTCGGTCCACCCCAACCGCCGCGCTAGCCGTCCGAAGTGCGTGTCGACGGTGATTCCAGGAACGTCGAAAGCGTTCCCGAGGACGACGTTGGCCGTCTTGCGCCCCACCCCCGGCAAGGTGACCAGATCCTTGAGCCGCCCTGGCACCTCGCCGTCGAACTGATCGCACAGCTGCTGCCCCAGAGTGAGAATCGAGTGTGTCTTGGCCCGGAAGAACCCCGTGGAGCGGATGATCTCCTCGAGCTCGGCGCGGTCTGCTGCCGCGTACGCCTGCGCGTCCTGGTACGTGGCGAAGAGCGTCGGAGTCACCATGTTGACGCGCTTGTCGGTGCACTGAGCCGACAAGATCGTGGCCACGAGCAACTCAAGGGGCGTGGCGAAGTCGAGCTCGCAATGAGCATCCGGATAGAGGTCGGCAAGCTCCTTGTTGATCTTGCGTGCCCTCCGGACGCAGCCCGTTGGCGTCTCAGCGGCCCAACGCGCTGCCGAACGGCGAATCCGGGGGGTTGTCACCCGTCAAGCCTAGGCGCGAGCTCTCACCTCCACCGTACGGGTGACGCTTCCTCAAGGGTTCTGGCAAGTCCGACGATCCCGACGATGAAGAAGTTCGGGGATCGTGAGAGGACCCAGATGACCACGCGGTCACAGGAACGCACAACGCGAGCGGCGGCCCGGGAGGTCCCGGAGCGCAGTGAGGAGTTCGCCCATCTCACCTTGAAGGCGCTCCGTGAGCAGCGTCGCACCCTCGGGGACGAAGAGAACCGCGTCTCCTACTGGCGCCGGCTCATCCAGGCACGGATGGACCTCATCGAGCTTCAGGGAGGCGACGACAGCGTTCGCCTCGGCCGGCTCCGCACGGCCCTGGCCGAGACCCGGGTCGGCAACGGCCGTGGAGCCTTGGTCGACATCATGCCGATCGACGACGTCCCGCCCCTCCCTGACCTCGCCGGCCTCTGGGCTCGTGAGGCCAACCCCGACGACCCAGAGTCAGTGCAGGCGCTCAAGCGCGATCTTTCCTTCGCCGAGCTGCAGCTGTCGGCCTACCGGGCTGCGTTGCACCGGCGCCTCGCCGGGACCACCGGCGAGCTGATCGCCCGCTACCGCGAAGACCCACGGCTCGCCCTCACCGCCTTGCCCATCCCGCAGGACGAGCTGATCTGACCGCGAGAGGCGCCCGGTCACCCGAAATGCGGCAATCTGCCCTAGCCTGGCGAGCACGTCGGTCGACGATTGACGTGTTCGTCTGCTGCTGACACCGACCCGGAGATGACTGCGTGGACGATGACGTCCTGCGGCGGACGCCGCTCTTCGCCGCGCTTGATGATGCCGCGGCAGCTGCGCTGCGCGCGACCATGAGCCACCAGACCGTGCCAAGAGGCGATGTCGTCTTCTCCGAGGGCGAGCCAGGTGACCGGCTCTTCATCATCGTCGACGGCAAGATCAAGCTTGGCCAGACTTCCGGCGATGGCCGTGAGCAGGTGATGGGCCTACTCGGGCCAGGTGCAATGTTCGGCGAGCTCTCGCTCTTCGACCCCGGCACCCGCACCTCAACGGCATCGGCGGTCACCGACTCAGTGTTGCTCTCGCTCAGCCAACGCGACCTTCGGCCGTGGTTGACCGGTCGTCCCGAGGTCGCCGAGGCACTGTTGCAGGCCCTCGCGCAGCGACTCCGCCGCGCCAACGAGGCGATGGCCGACCTGGTCTTCAGCGACGTTCCCGGCCGCGTCGCCAAAGCACTGCTCGACCTCGCCGACAAGTTCGGCCAACCGCAGCCCGATGGCAGCACGCTGGTCGCCCACGACCTGACGCAGGAAGAGCTGGCCCAGCTCGTCGGCGCTTCACGTGAGACGGTCAACAAGTCGCTGGCCGACTTCGCATCACGGGGCTGGATCCGTCTTGAAGCCCGCTCGGTCATCTTGATCGACGCCGAACGAGTCGCCAGGCGCGCTGGCTGAGGCGTCAGCCGTGCATAGCATCGGCCGCTCGCGAGTTCCCCTTCGACGACAGGTACTCCAGCTGCGATTGAACTTGTGCGATGACGACATCGTGCAGCGCTGGCCCCGAAAGGCCGTAGACAGCCGTCACGACCTCACCAACCGTTGATGCGCCGGCGTCCAGCACGTCGGTGACCTGCGCGAGGCGCTTGGTGCGGTGCGCGATGAGGGTGTCGATTGCGGGAAGCCCCCACAACACGAGGGGGCCGTGCCCCGGTAGCAACGTCAGCGAGCCGCCGGCCGCCGCCAAGTCGCGCAACCGCTTGAGCGAGTTCAGGTAGTCGCCGAGGCGACCGTCGGGCCAGGCGATCAGTGACGACCCCTCGCCCAAGATCGTGTCCCCCGTGAGCAACGCGCCGTCGCGAGGGAGGAAGAAGCAGACCGAGTCGGCGGTGTGGCCCGGAGTCGCAATGACCTGCACGGTGAGCCCGTCGACCTCGATCTGCTCACGGTCGCGCAGGGGAACCGTGCCACGACACCACGCTGGATCGAGCCCGCGGACGGGTGCCTGAGTCTGCGCATGCAGCGCGCCAACCGCCGCCGAGTGGTCGGCGTGCCCGTGCGTCAACAGGATCAGTGCCACCTCGCACCCGACTCGCTCCACCTCGATGAGGACAGCGTCCAGGTGAGAAGCGTCATCGGGGCCGGGGTCGACGACGATGCAACGCTCGGCGTCAGGCTCGAAGAGCACCCACGTGTTGGTGCCGGCAAGCGTCAGCACCCCGGGGTTGGACGCCGTGACGCACCGCGCCCGTTGGGGTGCGACGCCTTCAACCGGCTCGATCATTGGGTCACCGCCTCGATGTGGGTGGGAACAGCCGCCAATGCGACCGCGACATCGTCGAACGAAGCCAACGACGTCAGAGTGCTGATGGTAGGCGGCCACATCGGCAGCGTCCCCATCGCGACGGCGTCAACGGCCGCTCGGACGACGAACCAGGAGCCGGCCGCCACCTCGCCGGTCAGCGGCTCCGGCGTCTGGTCGGGAGGGCAAGCCGCGAGGTAGAACCGGGCATCGAAGCGACGAGTGTCACCGGGCGGCGTCACCCAGCGGGCCCAGGGCGTCAAGGCGGCAGGGTTGAGTTGGACGCCGCTCTCCTCCCGCGTCTCGCGGGCAGCAGCGGCCAGATGCGCTCGGACCACCGAGAGGTCATCGTCACCCCACACGGCCGCCTCCCCAGAGACGTCGTGCGCAACGGCGGAGATGTCTTCGTCCTCATCGACCCGTCCCCCAGGGAAAACATACATTCCCGCGGCGAATGCCAGGGTCGTCGCACGCTGCTGCAACCAGACCTCGAGCCCGTCGGCGCCGTCGCGCAACAAGACCACCGTGGCAGCCGGGCGGATCGGCATCGGCTCGTTCATGCGCCAGCCGGTTTCGGCATGAAGGGTCGGGCAACATCATCGGCGAAGCGAGCCAGTACCGGCGATGTGACAGCCAGGATCAGCACGTAGGCGGCCGTCAGCGGTCCGGCACCGTCGAGCCCGGACGCGACCGCGAGGCCTGCGATCACGACCGCGAACTCACCGCGGGCGGTGAGCACCAGCCCCGCGCGCATCCGACCACGCGGGCCTGCCCCCTCACGACCCGCGGCGTACCACCCGGTGATCACCTTGGTGAGCAAGGTAACGGCGGCCAGGACAGCGGCACCCAGCAGCACCGGGGGAAGGGTTGAGGGGTCGATCGAGAGCCCGAACGACACGAAGAACACCGCCGCGAACACATCCCGCAACGGCGAGAGCAACGCCCGGGACCGTTCGGCAGCCTGACCTGTGAGCGCGAGCCCGACCAGGAAGGCGCCAACCGCCGCCGAGGCATCGAGCAGAGTGGTCAGGCCGGCCACGACGAGGGTGATCCCGAAGACCCGAAGCAGCACCTGCTCGTCCTCGGCCTGCGCCAGCCGGTGACTCAGCCGGTCGCCGAAGTGGCGGGAGCCGACCAGAACCGCAAGGACCGCCGTCACGGAGGCGCTGACGGCGATGACGACCTGCGCGATCCCACCTCCGGCCACCAGCACCGCGACGAGGGGCAGGTAGACCGCCATGGCGATGTCCTCCAGCACCAGGATCGCAAGGACGGACGGTGTCTCACGGTTCGACAACCGATCAAGGTCCCTCAGGACGCGTGCCACGATCCCCGACGACGACACCCAGGTGACGCCGGCCATCACGAGCGCGCCCGTCCACGAGTCGAGGAGCAGCCAGCCCGCGACTGCGCCTGGCGTCGCGTTCAGCAGCAGGTCCACGAACCCCGAGGGCAGATGGTGGCGCAGAACGCTCGCGAACTCATCAGCTGAGAACTCGAGGCCGAGCGTCAGCAACAGGAGGATGAGGCCGATCTCGGCGCCAACGAACAGGAAGCCGGTCGAGGCATCTAGGGATACAGCGCTGCCTTCTCCGAGAGCCAGCCCCGTCAACAGGTAGAGCGGCACGGGGGAGAGCCCGTACCGGCGGGCAAGCCCACCGAGGAGTCCCAAGGCGAACAGGACGGCGCCGACCTCGATGAGCAGGTCGGCGATCCCTGGGGCGACCGCCGCCGCTAGGGCCCAGTCCACACTCACAGCGCCCCGAGCAGCGTCCGAATCTTAGCGATGCCCTCGCTGGTCCCGATGACGACAAGGACGTCCCCTGACTCCAGGTCTTGGGCGGGAAGGGGCGAGGCAATCACCTGGTCGTCGCGCACCAACGCCACGACCGACGAACCGGTCCTCGTCCGCGCCTGGGTGTCGCCTAGCGTCTTTCCTTCGTACCGCGAGCCGGCTGCGATCTCGATCTGCTCCGACGCCAACCCCGGAACCTCACGGCTGAGGTCGGCCAGTTTCACCGCGATGCGCGGCGCTCCCAGGATCTCGGCCATGGTGACCGCCTCGTCCTCGTCGAGCCGGAAAAGAGTGCGCCCCACGTCCGGGTCGTCGGAGTCGTAGGTCGAGACGGTGTAGTGGTCATCGCGGGTGGAGACGACACAGAGACGGTGACCGTCGGACGTGGTGAACTCGTAGCGACGACCGACCCCGGGGAGCAGGGTCTCGATGACGTCCATGTCAGACCACCTCGACGATCAGCTCCACCTCGACCGGGGCGTCGAGGGGCAGCGACACGACGCCAACGGCACTACGAGCATGCGCCCCGGCATCGCCGAAGACGTGGCCAAGCAGATCGCTGGCGCCATTGACGACGCCCGGCTGCCCGGTGAAGTCAGGGGTACTGGCGACGTACCCGACGACCTTGATGACGCGGGTCACTGCGGACAAGTCACCCGTGACCGATCGAACGGCGGCCAGGGCGTTCAGGGCGCAGGTGCGCGCCGCCTCCTTGGCAGTCTCGGCGTCGACCTCAGCCCCCACCTTGCCGGTTACCTGCATCTTGCCCTGCACCATCGGTACCTGGCCCGAGGTGTAGACGTACGAGCCTGACCGTACGGCCGGTACGTAAGACGCAAGCGGCGTCACGACTTCAGGAAGTTCAAGACCGAGCTCGGCGAGGCGCTGCTCCGGCGTCGCCATCAGCCCTCCAGCGGCCGCTTGAAGTAGGCGACGAGCTGCTCGGCGTTCGGTCCTGGCACAACCTGGACGAGCTCCCAGCCGTCCTGGCCCCAGGTGTCGAGAATCTGCTTGGTCGCATGAATCAACAATGGTGCTGTCGCGTACTCCCACTTGGTCATGGCGTCACCCTAGCTGCCGCGGGAGGCCGCGCCTAAGCCGCGAGCTGCGCGTAGGGTCGGGCACGTGGGAGCACAGAGTCGGACGCGGCTGCACATCGTCACCGGTAAGGGTGGCACTGGCAAGACGACAACGGCGGCGGCCCTCGCGCTCCACCTGGCCTCCGATGGAAGACGGGTCCTCCTCATTGAGGTCGAGGGGCGCCAGGGGATTGCCCAACTCTTCGACGTACCGCAGCTTCCCTACGAAGAGCGCAAGGTCGCCGTCGCCAGGGGCAACGGTGATGTGTATGCCCTAGCCATCGACCCCGAGGACGCCCTCTACGAGTACCTCGAGATGTACTACCACCTCGGCAGAGCAGGGAAGGCACTGCGAAAGGTGGGCGCCGTCGAGTTTGCGACCACGGTGGCGCCCGGCGTACGCGATGTGCTGCTCACCGGAAAGGCTTTCGAAGCCACCCGCCGCCGCGATGGACAGCAGTACACCTACGACGCCGTCGTGGTGGACGCGCCACCCACAGGACGGATCGGTCGCTTCCTCAACGTCAACGCCGAGGTTGCGGGGCTCGCGAAGGTAGGGCCCATCAGGCGACAGGCCGATGGAATCATGGGGTTACTGCGATCACCGCGCACTTCGGTCCATCTGGTGACGCTCCTCGAGGAGATGCCCGTCCAAGAGACAACCGATGCGGTCGCCGAGCTTCGTGCCCTCGACCTTCCGGTAGGCGCAGTCATCGTCAACCAGACGCGTCAACCTGCGCTGCGGCCAGCGCAGTTGCAGGCTGCCCGCGCCGGGACGCTCGATGCGAGCGAGATCGACGCAGGGCTGAAGGCAGCCGGGCTCACCAGCCACGATGGCTTGCTGGACGCCCTCACCCGTGAGGCGGCGTCTCATGCTGAGCGGGTCGGCCTCGAGCGCTCCGAACGTAAACAGATCATCGCCATCGGCCGACCGGTCGTCGAGCTCCCTTGGCTCGCTGACGGCGTCGACCTCGCCGGTCTCTACCAGCTGAGCGACCTACTGGGGCAGACCAAGAGCGAGGTGCCGTGGTGAGCGCTCAGCCTCTCGACGTCGACGCGCTGTTGCAAGACCCCGAGACGACGATCATCGTCTGTTGCGGGGCCGGCGGTGTCGGCAAGACCACCACGGCGGCAAGCCTCGGCGTCAGAGCCGCCCAACGCGGACGCCGGGTCTGCGTTCTGACGATCGACCCCGCACGTCGGCTCGCGCAGTCACTGGGACTCGAAGAGCTCGACAACACTCCCCGCCCCATCGCAGACGTCGGAAGGGACGGCGGTGCTCTCTTCGCGATGATGCTCGACATGAAGCGCACGTTCGACGAGATCGTTGAGCAGCATGCTGATCCGGGGCGCGCCGCGCAGATCCTCGACAACCCCTTGTACCAATCGCTGTCGAGCTCCTTCGCAGGAACGCAGGAGTACATGGCTATGGAAAAGTTGGGCCAACTGCACCGCGACGCGATCGGAAACGGCGAGTGGGACCTGGTGATCGTCGACACCCCACCCAGTCGCTCTGCGCTCGACTTTCTCGATGCCCCTGCAAGGCTGGGAGTGTTCCTCGACGGACGGTTCATCCGCATCCTTCTGGCTCCGGCGCGAGCCGGGGGTAAGGCCTACATGAAGGTCTTCGGAGGTGCCTTCTCGTTGGTGACCGCGTCGCTGAACAAGTTGCTGGGTGCGCAGTTGCTCAGCGACCTCCAGACGCTGGTGGCAGGGCTTGACTCCGTCTTCGGTGGGTTCCGGGAACGCGCTGAGCGCACCTACGCCCTCCTGCAGGACCCTGGAACCGCATTCCTCGTCGTGGTCGCGCCAGAGACAGACGCGCTGCGCGAAGCATCCTTCTTCGTCGAGCGGTTGCAGCAAGACTCGATGCCGCTGGCTGGACTGGTTCTGAACAGAGTGCACACCACGGAGGCGCCGGACGTCTCGGCCGCTCGCGCCGAGGGCGCCGCCGAGGACCTCGACGAGGCTGGCGACCACGCATTGACGGCCGCGTTGTTGCGGCTGCATGCCCACACGATGCGCGTCAGGGATCGCGAGCGTCATCTGCTGGGGCGCTTCACCGGCGCGCATCCCGACATCGCCGTTGTCACAGCTCCCGCGTTACCAGGAGACGTGCACGACGTGCATGGCCTGGAACAGGTGGGAGCCGCTTTGGCTGGTTCGGTCTCGATGCTGGACTAGCCGGCGACGCGAACCCCTGGGTCATCCCGCTGCTCGTAGGTGTCGCGGGCGGTCTGCAACAACCGACGCCACGACGTGACGTTGGGGCGCCGACGCAGCAGGGCACGCCGCTCGCGCTCGGTCATGCCACCCCAAACTCCGAACTCGACTTCGTTGTCGAGTGCGTCAGCGAGGCACTCGGTGCGCACTACACACCCCGAGCACAAAGCCTTGGCGCGGTTCTGTGCTGCGCCCTGGACAAAGAGTGCGTCCGGGTCGGTCGTGCGACAAGCTGCACGAGCTGACCAATCCTCGATCCACGCCATGGGTCCCCTCCCCCTTTGGTGGCCCGTCCCCCGAGCCACCACGTTCTGTCACCGAATCGTCCCCGACTGGCGAATCGTTACCAGATTTCGCTACGCCGTGTGAACGCTGACGCTAGAGATAGAGAGGCCCTTACCAAAAGCCCCCGGATGGGGGAACTCTTCTGACCCTTTAGGACTAGGGACCGCCCAACCGGCGGTAAAATGGTCACAGGAAGTGAGCTACCGATAGCAGAGGGTGGCCACCGGGATCGCCCGGTGGCCACCCAACGGCCGGCCGTCGTCCGCACCGTCGGTTCTCTCGCCTACCCTGGAGGGGTGGCTTCCCCGTCCGACGGCGCCGGTTCCCGGTCGCTGCTCTTCCTCGCGCTGAGCGCCGTTGCCGGCGTCCTGGTAGCTGGCGTTGCCCTGCCGGCGATCGGGCTGGTCGGGCTCACCGCCAAGCGGGGGGCGCAGAACTTCGAGTCGCTGCCTGCCGAGCTGAGCGTGCCACCCCTGAAGCAACGCTCGCGGTTGCTGGCCGCGGACGGCACCGTGCTAGCCACCTTCTACAGCCAGAACCGCGTGTACGTACCCATGGACAAGATTTCCAAGCGGATGCAGGATGCCATTGTCGCCATTGAGGACGCTCGCTTCTACGAGCACAACGGGATCGACCTCCGTGGAACCCTGCGCGCGCTCATTGCCAACACCCAGGCCGGTGAGGTCACCCAAGGCGGGTCGACCATCACCCAGCAGTACGTCAAGAATGTGCTGGCTGCAACCGCCGACACCCCGGAGGAGAAGGCGGCAGCAACCGAAGACTCGGTGACCCGCAAGATCCGCGAGCTGCGCTACGCCCTCGGCTTGGAGGAGCAGTGGAGCAAGAAGCGCATCCTCGAGGGCTACCTCAACATCGCCTACTTCGGCTCACAGGCGTACGGCGTCGAAGTCGCCGCCCGGCGCTACTTCTCGATTCCCGCGTCCGAACTCAACGCGGGTCAGGCCGCGACCCTGGCCGGAATCGTCAAGTACCCGTCGCTCTACGACCCTCTCGTCAACCCCAAGGAGAGTGAGGCGCGCCGCAACTTCGGGCTGCAGCGGATGGCCGACGAGAACATGATCAGCCAAGCGACGGCCGACAGGTTTGCCAGGCAGCCGCTGAAGAAGACGCTCAACCCAAGCGACCTCACCCGCGGCTGCCTCGTCTCTCCTGCGCCCTTCTTCTGCGACTACGTCGAGAATGTCTTCTTGAACGACCCGGCCTATGGCGCCACTCGCAGCGACCGACGCAAGCTGCTCTACGGCGGGGGCTTGACCATCCGCACGACGTTGCAGATGGATGACCAGGCGGCTGCTCAGGCGGGGATCGAAGCACATCTGCCTACCGGTGACCCCAGCGGCCGCGTTGCTGCCATTGCCATGCTCGAACCGGGCACCGGCAACGTCACCGCCATGACCCAGAACCTCAAGTACGGCGACGGCAAGAATGCAAGCTACATCAACAACTCTGTCGATCTGAAGTACTCCGGCACCAACGGCAACCAGCCCGGTTCGACCTTCAAGATCTTTACCCTGGCCGCCGCCATCGAGCAGGGCCAGCCGATGGACGACGTCATCGCGTCCCCGTCCTCGCGCCTGATGCCGTACGGCACCTACCAGGACTGTGAGGGCAACACGCAGGCCGAGTGGCCCGTCGAGAACTACACCGGAGCACCACCGGGTAACTACACGATGTACCAGGGAACAGCCCTCTCGATCAATACGTACTTCGCGGAGCTGGCCAAACGAACGGGCCTCTGCAATATCTGGGACGTCGCGTCTCGCGCTGGCGTCACGGCCGCCGGGAACGGTTACGGATACTCAGCAGGTGACGCGCCGATCGACAGCACGGCGATGCAGGTGACGCCGGGCGTCATCGGCGGTTCGTTCGGCATGTCACCCCTCACCCTCGCTGAGTCATACGCCACCTTCGCAGCGCGCGGCCTGCACTGCGAGCCGCGTTCGATCACCGCGATCCGTACCCTCGACAAGCAAGAGCTCGACGTTCCCAAGCCCGACTGCGAGCAGGTGATCGAGCCGGAAGTCGCCGACGCCGTCAACGACGTCATGGTCGGTGTAGTTCAGAACGGTACGGCCGCTGTTGGTGATCTGGGGCGTCCAACCGCCGCCAAGACGGGCACGACGAGCGACTTCCAGGCACTCTGGTTCGCCGGGTACACCCCCAACCTTGCCGCCGCCGTGTGGACCGGACACCCGACGTCACCGGTCAAGTACCCGATGGCGGATGTCACCATCAACGGCCTGTACCAATCGGCCTGGGCCGGAAGCACCCTGCCGGGGCCGATCTGGCAGACCGCCATGCTCGGAGCCGTCGCCGATCTGCCGGTGCAGAACTTCGTTCCCCTCAACCCTGAGCTGATCGACGGTGCGCAGCTGTCGCTGCCGTCGCTGGCCGGACTGACCCCAGAAGAGGCGGTCAAGCAGCTCGACGACCTGAATCTGAAGTCGGATGTGTCTAAGACGTCTGTCGCGTCGTACCAACCAGCGGGAACCGTCGCCTACACCAGTCCCGGTGCTGGGTACACCGTGCAACCGGGGGCGACGGTGACGATCTACCTGAGCAACGGCGTCCCACCACCACCCGAGCCCGATCCGACCACGTCCTCTGATGGCGGCGGCACTCCAGACACCGGTGGCGGTGGTGGCACTCCAGGAAACTCCGACGGTAACCCCGGGAACGGCAACGGCGGCGGCAACTAACCCCTTCTGGGGCCATGACACACCCGTTCGAAATGACCGAACTATTGCCATAGTCATCGGCCTACGCAGAGAACCTCGGTGCGGGATGGGTGGGGGGTTAGTTCGATGTGACCGAACCCATGTGTCATGGCCCCACCCGAGGGGTTAGGGAGCCAGTTGGCGCTTGACCTCAGCTGCGACGCGTCCACCGTCGGCGCGTCCAGCAATCTTCGGCTGGACGATCTTCATCACCTGGCCCATCCCCTGCGGCCCCGACGCACCACTCTCGGCGATCGCGGCCGCGACCAGGGCAGCGAGCGCGTCATCGTCCAGCTGAGCCGGCAGGTACGCCTCGAGCACCGCAGCCTCGGCGAGCTCGGCAGCTGCCCGGTCGGGGTGCCCGGCGTCGGTGTACGCGGTCGCAGCCTCACGGCGCTTCTTCAGCTCTCGGGTCATCACCTTCAGCACCTCATCGTCGGAGAGCTCTCTGGCCTGTTTGCCCGCTACCTCCTCGTTGGTGACGGAGGTCAAGACCATGCGCAGTGTCGAGCGTCGGACGTCGTCCCTGGCGCGCATCGCTTCGGTGAGATCTGCATGCAACTGTTCCTTGAGGCTCATGCCTCCATCATCGCGCAGGCCGGCGAGGTGTCACACTGATTTCTGTGTCCCGAGCCCGCGTACTTCTCGCCACCGCCGTAGCCGCCAAGACTGCGGGCATCGCCTACTCCGTGTGGGAGGCCCACCAGTATCGGCTTCGCCGGGTCACCGTCCCCGTTCTCGACGCTGGTGCCGAACCACTCCGCGTCCTGCACCTTTCCGACCTGCACCTGACCCCCAGCCAAAAGGGAAAGTCAGCTTGGGTGCGCCGGCTTGCCGCACTCGAACCGGACTTCGTCGTCAATACCGGCGACAACCTGGCGCACCCAGATGCCGTCCCGGCAGCGATCGCCGCCCTTGATCCCCTCCTCAACTTTCCCGGGGTCTTCGTCATGGGGTCCAACGACTACTACGGGCCGGTCTGGAAGAACCCGGCGCGCTATCTCTTGCCGGACTCGGGAGGACGCGTCTTCGGTGCACCTCTACCGTGGCGAGACTTACAAGCTGCCTTCGTCTCGCGAGGGTGGGCAGACCTGAACAATCGAAGCGCTGACCTGAAGGTGCGGCAGCAAAGAATCGATGCCGTAGGAACCGACGACGCTCACCTTGATCTCGACCGCTACGCAGACGTCCCCCACCGCGATCCGGAAGCTGGAGTCTTACGGATCGGCGTCACCCACGCGCCGTACCTGCGCGTCGTTGACGCTATGGCCAGCGACGGCACCGACCTGATCTTCGCGGGGCACACCCACGGCGGTCAGCTGTGCATTCCCGGCTTCGGTGCCCTCGTGACCAACTGCGACCTTCCCGCGTCGCAGGCCAAGGGACTGCACGAGCGCGGCGGCGCATGGCTGCACGTTTCCGCTGGGCTCGGCACGTCTCCGACAGCCCCGATCCGGTTCGCCTGCCCACCGGAGGCCACACTGCTCACTCTGGTTCCTCGCTTCTGAGGCGATTGAGTGACGACGTCCGCGGTTCGGTAGGCTGACGAGGCTTTGCGGGGTGTGGCGCAGCTTGGTAGCGCGCTTCGTTCGGGACGAAGAGGTCGTGGGTTCGAATCCCGCCACCCCGACAAAATACGGCCGGTGTCTCTGCAGGTCAGAGGCACCGGCTGACTGTTTGAAGGCCGGGATCGGGCCCCTTTGGTCGCAGGATTGGTCACGGGAACTGAGCGACTCTCCGCAGACGACCTTGGCCCCGCCCGCTCTGGGCAGGACGAGTCATGAATCGCGACGGATGAGTGCGGCGACCGTGTCGGCGGCCTCGGCGTCCATCGCCGGGTTCACATGGCTGTAGATGTCGAGGGTGAGCGCGATCGTCGAGTGGCCGAGGCGCTCTTGGACGATCTTCGGGAGCACGCCGGCCTGAAGCGCCAGAGTCGCCCACGTGTGCCGCAGGCCGTGCACCGAGAGGTAAGGCATGTCGTGGCGTTGCACGGCTTTGCGGAACAGGTTGGAGATCACCTTCGGGTGGAGCGGTTCCCCTGCTCGGCTGCAAAACACCAGCCCCTGGTCGTCGTAGCCGGAACCCGCCAACAGTCGCTCCTCGAG
>JAJAYZ010000055.1 GCA_027118455.1 Actinomycetes bacterium | reverse complement strand
TCACAGGCACCGCAGTCAACGCACTCGTCGGGGTGGATGTACAGCATCCGCTCGCCCTCGTAAATGCAGTCGACGGGGCATTCGTCAACGCACCCCTTGTCGAGCACATCGACACACGGCTGGGCGATGACGTAGGTCACGAGCTCCTCCTCAGGATGGCGTCGCCTCTATTATTCACGACCACCACCTCCAAGCGCGCCAAGGGGTCTGCCGTGTCAGCACCGGAGTCGTCCAGCGGCGATGCTCGATGGCCGGATGCGGCGTGGATCCGGACGGCACTGGCACGTCGGGTCAGTGTGCGATCACTTGCAGGGGAAGCGGGCCCAACGGGCGGTCCCGGCTTCCGTGACGTCGTTGGCGTCCTGGAGTCCATTGATGTCCAGCCGGATGGCTACTGGGCAGTCCGGACCCGAACCGGCAAAACCGTCATGGTCGACCCGGCGGCCGTGGTCGCTGCCAAGATCGTTCCGGACGCCCCGGCTCGGCTGCGCTTGGCGTCAGAAGTCGATGTCGCCACTCTCGAGTCCATCGCAGCGCAGGCCTGGCAGCCACTGGAACGCACGCTGCTGGGCGAGTGGGTACTTCGGGCCGCTGGTGGGTTCACCGGCAGGGCCAACAGCGTGCTCCCGCTCGGCGACCCGGGCGAGCCCTTAGATGACGCTCTCGCCGAGGTAGTCGCCTGGTACGCAGCCAGATCGCTTCCGCCGATGATCCAGGTACCACTCCCGCTCCGCACCGACCTCGACGACGCTCTCACTGAGCGCGGTTGGGAGGCCTACAACGCAGTCTGCGTCATGGTCTGTGATCGGGACCAGCTCCTGATGGCCAGCGAGGAAGCGCCAGCCGAAGCGGCGCGCGTCACCCTCGACATCGCTCAGACACCGGACGCCGCGTGGCTCGCCTCGTTCCGGTACGGCGATGAATCGGTCCCGGCCTCAGCCGTTCCGATCATGACCAAGGCCGAGCACCCGGTCTTCGTCTCCGCACGTGACTCGGTCGGTGACACGCTGGCCATTGCGCGGGGAGCCATTTGCGGGCGATGGCTTGGCGTCACCGCCATCGAAGTGGCGGCACCCCACCGCCGACGTGGGTTAGGCCGCTTGGTGCTCAACTCACTGACTGGCTACGCAGCCGGCTTCGGCTGTCGGTACGTCTTCCTGCAGGTTGCTCACGACAATGTTGGCGCCCGTGCGCTGTATGAACGGCTCGGGTTCGTCGCCCACCACGACTACGTCTATCGCCGGCTGACCGAGGTCCGCCGGTAGAGTCAGCCTGTGGGCCACGATCGCTTCCAGCAGCCGGCCGGAGCTGCCCTGCGTAGCCATCAGAAGACCGTCGCCGGGCTCCACCTCGGCGACCTGTTGACCGATGTCGATCGGCCTGCCTCGATGACGCTGGCCGCGGGACCCCTCACCGTCGACTTCTCCCGAATGCTGGGAGACCCAACGACGCTCCACCTACTAGCCGATCTCGCTGCCGAGCTCGACGTTCCCCGTCAGCTCGCGGCGATGGCGTCCGGTGCCCCGGTGAACACCACAGAAGGACGTGCGGCCCTGCACACAGCACTACGTGCAAGCGCCACGCCGCCGATCCTTGTTGCCGGGCAGGATGTGCTGCCGGACGTTGCCCGCACGGCAGCGCGGGTGAGCGACTTCGTCGAGGCCGTCGCTACCGGGGCTCGCCCCGGGTCGAGCGGGACGCGCATCACCGATGTGATCTTCATCGGGATCGGTGGCTCAGACCTCGGCCCCCGCATGGTGGCTGCTGCAACCCGGCAGCACCACACCAGACAGGTACTGGCCCACTTCATCGCCAACGTCGACCCGGCTGAGCTGGACGCCGTCCTCCCCCGGCTTGACCCATCGACCACACTCGTCGTCGTCATATCCAAAACCTTCACAACGGTTGAGACCCTCGCCAACGCCGCTGCCGCCAGGGCCTGGCTCGTCGAAGGGGTCGGCGAGACAGCCCTGAGCCACCATCTTGCAGCGGTCACAACAGCCATCGACCAGGCAGCCGCATTCGGCGTCCCGGCCGATGCGGTCTTCGGTTTCCACGACTGGGTGGGTGGTCGATTCTCGCTCTCGTCAGCGGTCGGGATCGGCATCGAGTTCGCCATCGGCCGTACCGGCATGCGAGCACTGCGCGAAGGCATGCGAGCGGTCGATACCGCGCTTCTCGACGACCCTGCCCCCCAGAATGCTGCCCTTCTACTCGGCATGCTCGACGTCTGGTACGCGCAGTACTTCCGCGCGGTGTCCAAGGTCGTCGTCCCGTACTCCCAAGATCTCGCGCTTCTGCCAAGTCACCTCCAGCAACTCCAGATGGAGAGCAACGGGAAGTCGGTCACCGCCGACGGGGATCCCGTGTCGTGGCCGACATCCCCCGTGGTGTGGGGCGCTCCAGGCACCAATGGACAGCACGCCTTCTTTCAGCTGCTCCACCAAGGGACGCACTTGGTCCCAGTCGATCTCATCGGTATTCGCTCGACCATCGGCAACGAACGTGCTGAGCTCCTTCAGGCCAACCTGCTGGCGCAGGCCGCGGCGCTCGCGCTCGGCCGGACGGCGTCCGCACTGGAGACCGCCGGGGTTGACCCCGCACTGGTGCCGCACAAGGTGATGCCCGGCAATCGGCCCAGCACCCTGATCTGGTTGCCAGACCTCAGCCCGCATAGCGTTGGCGCGCTCATCGCCCTCTACGAGCACGCAACGGCAGCAGCCGGGTTCGCATGGGGCGTCGACCCCTTTGACCAGTGGGGCGTCGAGCGCGGCAAAGAACTGGCAAGCGCCCTACTTCCAGCGGTTACCGGCGGACCAGTTCCGCACGGAACCGACGCCGCCACAGTCGCCTCGCTGGCCTATCTACGCGGCTACTGACCTCTGCCGGGCGGCGAGCGCTAGTTGTTCGGGTTGGAGTTAGCGGGCTTGTCGGACGGCTCGTCCGTTGGCTTGTCGGTCGGTTTGTCGGTCGGTTCCGGCTTGGGTTCCGGCTTGGGCGCGCAGATGACTGTCGGAGCGGCTTCGTAGGAGGTGAAGAGCGGCTCGCGTCGCTCGACCTCGCCGTTGCGCGACCAGACCCTGGTCACGGTGATGTCGAAGCCGTCTACACCGTACTGAGCAACGCACCCATCGGCATCGTCGTAGACGGTCCCAGCAGGGGTCGGATCCGCACGCGGCCCGAAGTCCGCCTCGACATCCCAATACTGGGTACTCCAGATGGTCGTTGTCACCGATGTATCGGTCAGCGAGGACGTGATGTAGACGCCGTAAGGAGTGTCGTTGCGGAACTTCAGATCGAGGTTCCCCCACGAGACGGTGGCCTCGAGCCCAGGCAGGTAGCGCGAGATCCAGAACCCATGAGCCCGCTGCTCCACCCTGGTCATTCCGGCGAAGAACGCCGTGTGCCACATGGCGGTGGTAATGGTGGAAACCGCACCACCGTAATCCTCGACGAGGCGGTTGCCCACGATCACGTATCCCTCGACGAAACCGTTCTCCGGCGTGCGCTCCCCCACGACGTCATTGAGGCTGAAGGTCTCGCCGGGCTCGAGCAGCGTGCCGTCGATCTTGTCCGAAGCCACCCCGATGTTGGTCACGCGGTACGCCGCGTAAGGGAACTCCTGCGTGAAGGTTGAGGTCACCTCCTTGATGCCGAGGTCTTTGGCTTCTGCTGTCGTGAGGGCGGGCTCGACACGCTCGAGCTCGAGTGTCGCCGCCCGGTCGTCGGCGGCGAGCGCCTGGACCAGGCCGTCGGCCAGTGAAGTGTCGTCGACCCCGCGCCCAGTCTCGGCCGGGACGACCTTTGGGGTTCCCGACGACACATCAAAGTTGGCGTCCTTCGCAGGGTTGCCAACCTCAGCCAACGGACCGGCGATGAGCTCGCGAAGCAACGGGGCATCCACCTTTGGCCAGATCCCGTCCTTGCGCGCTAGGAACGAAAGCACCGAGGCGATCTGCTCAGGGCTCACGGTGATGTCTGCCGCCCCGACCGTCAGCGTCACCGGGCCCGAGATGGCGTCCTGTGCTTCGGTTTCGGCGACAACGTTGACTTCGTCTTCGGACGCATAGGGAACGACCGGCTCAACCGCGAGCTCGATCGGGTTGTCACTGAGCAGGTATTGCTCGGCGATGGCCGACGCAGCTGCCGGCCGATCGAGCTCGTTCCCTGAGCGAGGGTCGATGACGACGACCGAGAGCCCGTCGAACTCGATACGTGGCTGCCGCACTGGGTCCTCCACCCGGCGCGCCATGACACGCACCCTGCGGTCGAGGCGCTGCTGGTCGACATCGACGACCGGCCGCACGTCTTGGCCGCCGAGCTGGCTGACCAGCGCCTGCGGAGCAGCTTCCCGCCGCGGAACGGCAGCAACCGTCGCCTCAGCATCGAAGCTCAGGCCTAAGCGTTCAGCGGGGTACTCGCGCTCCTTACCTTCGAGGCCCTCGATGCCGATTCGGACAGTCTCCGCACGGTCGGTCAGCTCGGTGTTCAGCGTCTGAACTGCTTCGGCGTCCGCCATGCCGCCGATCTCGACCCCGGCAACACCCGTTCCCCTAGGGATGCCCCCGCCCACCCAGGTGAAAACGCCTAGGTAAGCAAGGGACAGGACTGCAGCCATCGAACTGGCCAGAACAGCCAGCAGTTGCCGGTTGCCACCGCCACTACCTGGCGGCTGGTCGACGTCACTCACGGGCCATTCCCAGACGACAACGAGCGGTAGTTCCTTTTGAAGTAGAGCAATGGTTCGATGAGCCCGCCGGGCGCGATCTCAAGCTCGACCACCTCGCCGATCACGATGTCGTGGTCGCCAGCGCGCCGGTTCTCCGTTGTGCGGCACTCCAGAGAGGCCAACGCACCGTCGAGCCACGCCACCCCCGAGTGCGGCGAACGATGGTGGCCCGATCGTTCCAACTGGCCAGCCAGGGGCCGGCCCTTCGTGGCGAACCATCGGGACATCGGCTCGGCATCGGCCGCCAGGATCGAGACTCCCCAGGTCTGGCTCGCACCGATCGCGCCGTCAAAGCGGGAGTCGCGCTCCACACAGACCATGACAAGCAGGGGATCGATCGAGACCGAGGCAAAGGCGTTCGCTGTCATCGCGTGATCGACGCCATCGACGAGGCAGGTGACCACGGTGATGCCCGTGGCAAAACGACTGACCGCCTCACGGAACTCGTCAGGGGTTGGGGACACCCGTCGACCCTAACCCGGAGGAGTTACTGGTGCGCCTGGGCTCCCGCGTAGCGGGCGTTCGCCACGACGATCCCGGCCGGCGAGCTCACTAGGCGCAGGGTGTTGAGCGAGGTCTCCCCAAAAGCGTTTGCCCTGGAACTGGAGAGAGCAAGCACGCCGACCATCCGGCCGCCAGCCTTCAGCGGCATCGACAAGAAGGTCGCCATCTCTCCCTCGTCCTCGGCACCGAGGTAACCCTCCGGGTCTGCCACCCTGGCTTGCAGGTCGCCAACGGCTACGTTCGTCCCCGTGCTGTCCGAAGCTGCGTCAGCAAGGCCCTCGAAGAACTCGCCGTACTGCTGCTGCGACGTCTCGCGCGCGACCCTGATGTAGGTGGAGTGGTCATCGAGCATGAGGACTGAAGCGAGGTCGTAGTCGACGACCCGGCTGAGTACGTCGAGCACCTCAGCAATGGTCTCTTCGAAGCCGTGGACGCCGGATGCGATCTGTGTCACCTCTGCGGCGATCGACGACTCGAAGAGCTTGCGGTCGAGAAGGTCACTGACGCTGCCAAAGACATCATCGTCTTGCATGTCAACGGGGTCGGGCCGAAGCGGTGGGCGCCCGCCGCGGGCGGCGTCGGACGCGCTCAGCACCTCGTGCACGGCCTCCACCAGCTGGGGAGCCTCGAAGTCTTTGGTGAGGAACCGGTCGGCTCCCGCTTGGGCCCCCCAGTAGCGGTCGCTGGCGGCATCGAGGGAGGTCAACAGCAAGATCGGGATATCGGCCGTACGCCAGTCGTCCTTCAGCAGCCGTGCGGCAACATACCCCGAGACGCGGGGCATCTGGACGTCGAGTACAACGGCATCTGGCATATGCCGGAAGACCAGCTGGACGGCCTGAACACCGTCCTCGCCCTGCACAACGGTGTAGCCCTCACGTTCCAACACCGTCGAGACGATGCGGCGCAGGGTGGGGCTGTCGTCGGCGATGACCACCGTCGGCATGTGGCGTCCTCTCTCTTTCACTCTCCGAGGACTTCGGCGGAAAGTCCCGTCGACTTAACGTCCCGCGTCGCCTCGACCTGGGCTAGCGCCCCACCAGGCGACGGACGGTGTCCACGAGCTGGGCCTGGTCGAACTCGCTCTTGAGCAGGTAGGCGTTCGCCCCGGCATCGAGGCCAGCGCGCTTGTCGGCCTCGTCGCCTCGGGAGGTCATAATCACGACGGGGACGCTCTCCCAACCGCGGGTGCGTCGGATGGCGCGGGTCAGGGTGAACCCGTCCATCCCCGGCATCTCGACATCAGAGAGGACCAAGTCGACCGGGTCGCCGTTCAGCCGGGCGGCGCCGTCGCTGCCGTCCACTGCTGTGACCACGTCGTAGCCGGCACCCTCGAGGATGACGCGCTGAAGCTCGCGGACGCCGATCGAGTCCTCAACGACCAGGACGCGTGCCTTGCCAGTGGTGTTGCGCCCGGCGCGGTCTGGGGCAGCTGCGGCGGGACTGCTCTCGGTGAGCTGAGCAACTGAGGAAGCTTCGAAAGCGATACCACGGGTGTACTGCTCAACGGCCATCTCACGGACATCGAGCAGCAGCATGACGCTTCCATCGCTGTCGATGGTTCCGCCGCCGATGAACGGGGGCCGGCCCAGGAAACCGCCGAGATCCTTGACCACCACCTCGAGCTCACCTTCGAGTGCGTCGACGGCCCAAGCAAGTTGCTCGGTCGCGCTGCCGTATCGAACGACAACCCCGACCTTCGTCTCGCGTTCTCCGGGTACACCCAGGGCAAGACCGAGGTCTGCGAGGGGCACCGTCGAACCATGGCGCACGAGTACCGGGGCTCCCGCCACCGTCGAGGTCTCGACGTCGCTGAGGCTGATCGTCTCGACAACGTTGGTGACCGGGACCGCGTACCGCTCCGTACCCAGACGAGCCACGAGGCAACGCATCACGCCGAGGGTGACCGGCAGGGTCATGACGAAGTTGGTGCCAATCCCGAGCACACTTTCGATCTCGATCGTCCCCCCGAGGTCCTCGACCGCCGTGCGCACCACATCCAGGCCAACACCTCTACCGGACGTCGATGTCACCTCGTCCCGGGTACTGAAGCCTGGCTGGAAGAGAACCGAGAAGAGCGCCTGGCCAGAGACTTGGGTGTCTGCCGTGAGCAGGCCGCCTTCGATAGCCGACAGGCGAAGGGCTTCCTCATCGATGCCGTAGCCGTCATCGGAAACCTCGATCACGATGGTCGACCCGGCAGCCCTGGCGGAGACCGTGACGGTTGCCTGGGCCGGCTTGCCCGAGGTGAGGCGCTCGGACGGTGAGTCGCAGCCGTGGTCGACGGCATTGGTGACGAGGTGCCGAAGAGCGTCAGCGACGCCGTCAAGAACCCGAGTGTCGAGCTCGATGTCCTCACCGATCAAGCGAAGCTGGACGTCCTTATCGGTTGCACTGGCAACCTCGCGCACGAGTTGTGGGAACGCTGCAACCACTCGACGGACCGGCACCATGGCCAGGCCCATTGCCCCGTCTCGCACCTGAGCCAGTCGGTTCTGGGCATCCTCCATCGATCCGCGCATCTCTCGGACGACGGCCTGGAACTGATCACCCAGTGCGACGAGCCCGTGAAGGCTCTCGGCGACCTCAGGGGGAACGGTCACATCGGTCGCCGTCAGCTGCCGAATCGTCCGGACAATGCGAACGTGCTCAGTGGTGAGCCCGGTGAGTTCTAGAACACCTCGCTCGACCCGACGGGCCTCAAGCTCAGCCTCACCGACGACGTCAAGCAGTCCGTGCACCCGGCGAACGGGCACGCGTACAGACTCGCCCGCCTTCTGACGGTTCGAGTCGTCGAGGTCGCCCTCCTCATCGTTGGCGGTCAACCGTGGAACGTCGACCGGGTTCTGGCCCTCCAGGGCTGCATCCAGGGCGGTGTTCAGTCGGGCGAGGTCGTCGTCGGAGATGGGGCGAGAAGCGCCTGGGAGGCCGCGACGGATAACTTCAGCCGCGGCAAGAAGCAGGTCAACGAGATCGCGTCGAGGCTCGAATCGCCCGTCCCTGATCGCACCGAGCAGATCTTCTGCTCGATGAGCCGCATCAACCACTCCATTGAGGCCCAGCATCCGCGCAGAGCCCTTCACTGTGTGAGCATCCCGGAACAGTGCGGCAACCAGCTGACGCGGCTGTGGGTGGTTCTCCAGCTTCAGCAGACCGTCGCACAACGAAGCCAGGCGGTCTTCCACTTCCTGTCGGAAAGTAGCTACCAGCTCGGGGTCGTTGGCCCAGGTACTCATACGTGCGCTCGCTCCTGCTCGGTCCACTCGCTCGTCTGCTCGTTGTCGGTGGTTTTGAATTGGGCGATGGAGGCGCGGAGGTCACCAGCGAGGACGTTCAACTCAGTAGCAGCAGCCGCCGCCTGCTTAGACCCCACCGCATACTGCCGCGACACATCAGCAACCTGACCCATCGCCGAC
>JAJAYZ010000054.1 GCA_027118455.1 Actinomycetes bacterium | reverse complement strand
GTTGAGGTCCAAGTGCATGCGCCTGTGCCAGTCTTTTCATCCTGGTCGAGGGTGCCAGACCGGCGTCGCGTCCGGCCGCAGCAATGAGAAGGTTGAGCCGTCCCGGCGTGTCCGGAGACTCCCTACCTTGGGAGGATCGGATTTATGGGACGTTCAAGTAAGTACCCCGATGAGCTTCGGGAGCGTGCGGTGCGGATGGTCGCTGAAGTTCGGCCGCAGTATTCCTCGCAGTGGGCAGCGATCACAGCTGTTGCGGGGATGCTGGGGATCGGGACTCCGGAGACGTTGCGCACTTGGATCCGACGGAGTGAGGTTGACGCGGGTCAGCGGCCGGGGGTGACGTCGGAGATCGCCGCGGAGAACAAGAAGCTGCGCCAGGACGTCGCTGAGCTGCGGCGGGCGAACGAGATTTTGAAGGCAGCAGCGATTTTCTTCGGGGCCGAGCTCGACCGGCCCGCGAGACGGTGATTGGTTTCATTACCGAGCACAAGGATCACCAGGTGCCCGGTCCCGGTGGTGGGGCCGGGCTGCGCTGGGGTGTCGAGCCCATGTGTGTGGTGCTGACAGAGCATGGCGTGCCGATCAGTGCGTCGACCTACTACGAGTGGGTGAGTAAGGCGCCGACCAAGCAGGAACTGCGTGATGTTGAGCTGGTCGAGGAGATCACCGCTCAGCGCGGGGATAGCAAGACCGGCAAGTTCGTGCAGACGTTGGGGTCGCGGAAGTTGTGGATCCGGTTGCGCGGTCAAGGCCACGACGTCGCCCGTTGCACCGTGGAGCGGATCATGGGTGAGCAGGGCTGGGAAGGCGCCTGCTACGGGTCTACGCACAAGACAACGACGGCAGACCCCACCCACGAGCGGTTCCCGGACCTGGTCGATCGCAACTTCTACGCGCCAGCGCCGAACCGGTTGTGGGTTGCCGACTTCACCTACGTCCCGACCTGGACCGGATTTGTCTACGTGGCGTTCGTCATCGATGTGTTCTCCCGCCGGATCGTCGGTTGGCGGGTGGCGAAGTCGATGACTACAGCGTTGGTGTTGGACGCCGTTGAGCACGCGTTCTTCACCCGCACCCAAGAAGGAATCACCGACCTGACCGGGCTCGTTGCGCACAACGATGCTGGGTCGCAATACACCTCCATAGCGTTCACCCAGCGCCTCCTCGACGAGGGCATCGACCCTTCGGTCGGGTCAGTCGGTGACGCGCTAGACAACGCCATGGCCGAGACCACCGTCGGGTCATTTAAGAACGAGCTGATCCGCCATCAAGGGCCATGGCGCGACGTCGACCACGTCGAGATCGGCGCTGCCGAGTGGGTCATCTGGTTCAACACCGAGCGACCCCACGAGCACCTTTACGACTTGACACCCGAAGCCGTCGAGAAGCTCTACTACGATCACAGACACGCCCTGCAAGAAGCAGGGTGACTCAGGAAAACCAGTCTCCGGACACGCCGGGACGGCTCAATGCTCGGGTTGGCAGGGTTCCGATTGTTGGCCGTGTCGGAGTACGGCGGCGAGCTGGAGCAGGCGATCGAGACCAGCGTTGAGGAGGATTTCTGTCGGGGTTGCGGTGTGCGGGCCCGGCTCCATGATCGGCGTCCGACGTGGGTGCGTGATCTGCCCACCGGTGGGCGACCGGTGACACTGGTGTGGGTTAAGAGGGTTTGGCGTTGCATGCAGTCGGCGTGCGGTGTGTCGACGTGGTCGGAGCGCTCGCCGGAGATTCGTGCCCGGGCGTCACTGACCGAGCGGGCCCGCCGGGAGGCGTGCCGGCGGGTCGGGCAGGACGGGCACTCGGTCTCCCAGGTGGCGGCCGCGTTCGGTGTCGCCTGGGCCACGGTGATGGCGGCGGTCAGTGAGTACGGCCTGCCATTGGTCGATGACCCGAACCGCCTCGCCGGTGTGAGCGCGCTCGGTGTGGACGAGACCGCGTTCTTGGCCGCGAACTGGTCACATCACACCGTGTTCGTCACTGGTGTGGTCGACGTGCGGGCGTCGCGGCTCATCGACATCGTGCCTGGGCGCAGCGCAAAGGCCTTGGCCACTTGGGTTGGTGAGCAACCGCAGGCCTGGCGCGACGACATCACGGTCGCAGCGTTGGACCCGTTCCGCGGGTACGCCACCGCGCTGCGGACCAGTCTGCCGGAGGCAACCAGGGTGCTGGACGCGTTCCACGTGACCCGGCTCGGGTTCGCCGCCGTCGACGACGTGCGCCGGTGTGTGCAGCAAGACAGCACCGGGCATCGTGGCCGACGAGATGACCCGCTCTACTCGATCCGTCGGCTGCTGCGCCGCGGCCACGACCATCACACCGAGACGTCCTGGCAGCGCATGCTCGCCGGTCTGGACGCCGGCGACACCGGCGACGAACAGATCGGCAAAACCTGGATTGCCGCCCAAGACCTGCGACTGATCTACCGCTGCCACGACAGGGCCGAAGCCGAACAGAAGCTGTATCGCTGGTTCGTCCACTGCGCCGACGCCGAAGTCCCCGAACTGCTCCGGCTGGCCCGCACCATCGACTCCTGGCGAGAGGAACTCCTGGCCTACTTCGACACCGGAGGCATCTCCAACGGACCCACCGAAGCGATGAACCTGCTGATCAAGAAGGTCAAACGCGTCGGTCAAGCAGCGATCGAGGAAGGCCTCCTGGTCGACCCCTCTCCCAGGAGCGACAGACAGTCCCGCGGCCCGCCGTTGAATGGTGTGACCACTCACTGGCGACCGGCTCGAGCGGTCGCACGGCGGTTGTGCTGGTCGATGGCCTCGACGAGTTGAGGCTTGGTCATCCGAGACCGTCCCTTCACGTCAAGACGTTTCGCCATCTCGAGGAGGTGCGACTTCGGAGCTCGAGCATCCACGCCGCCAGCCGTCGGAGTCGTGCCTTCGATCGCGTCGCGGCCTGTCTTGGCGTCCTGGTCGTCGCTTGGGCCGCGATGGGCTTTCGGCTCCCAGTGGTCTCCGACCTTCTCGAAGGAGTGCTTCAACGACGCGAGGGCGATTCGGTGAGCTGCCTCGCCGTCTCCATGCGTCGCTTCTGCGGCTTCTAACGTGTGGATGTACGTGTTCTGGGCCTTCGCCGGCGATCGCTTGAGCGTTGACGGAAGCCGCTCACGTTCCTTGTCGTTTAGCACCATGACCCCGTGATACCCCGCGTCGGCTCGCCGTAACCTCGTGAATCGGCCTTCGGACCGCCGCAGGCGGATGGGACCCTGACGTAGAGGGGGACGTGATCGGAGAGGTGGTTGCCCCGGCCTCAATGTCGCTGGATGGCTACGTCGGCACCCATATGTAGGCAAAATGTAGGCAGACCTCATTGCGGGATCGGCATGAACGTCAGTGGATTTGAGGCAACTCGCCGGTGGGGTCGGCAACGAGGCAGTGAGCCAAGATCGGGATTGTGTCTTGGTCCGCGTCGGTCGGACGCACCCCAGAGTTTTCGGCGCGACATTTCAGGCTGAGCGCTGACCGGCGACGTGGGCGCATCGCACGTGAACTCCAGTCTGGCGAAGCCTGGCTCTCGGCGAGGCAACTCTGAAGTATGGGACTTTGGACCCTCTCCATCTATGGCGGTCTCGACTTTACTTACCCCCGTACGGCATCGTCACCGCAGATGGTCAATGAGGAGACCTGACATGACCCTCAAGGTCATCGCACCGCTCGACGCCGATAGCCGAGCGCACGAGACGCCCATCTTCAGCGCCTATTTGGATAGGTGCGTGGGCGGCGATACCGGTGAGTGGCACTCCGGCGGGACTCGAGGGGTCCAACTGTGACGACTGCGGTGACCTCAGAGCCCCAGACCCGCGAGGCCACCAGATCACCCTGGCTGATGTTGGCCATGGCGACCATCGGATTTGCGGTCAACTTCTGGGCATGGGCGCTGATCAGCCCGCTCGGCCCGCTCTTCCGCGCCACCGGCAGCATTGGCACGCTCAGCGAGTCCGACGTGGCACTGCTGGTCGCAGTCCCGGTGGTGGTCGGCTCGCTGGGTCGCATCATCGTGGGCGGGCTGACTGACCGCTACGGCGGTCGCGTTATGTTCCCGATCGTGTCAGGCGTGACGATCATCCCGATCCTCTTCATCGCCTTCGTCGCACTGAACTCCTACGCGCTGCTTCTGTTCGGTGGGTTCTTCCTCGGCGTCGCCGGTACGGCGTTCGCCGTCGGCGTCCCCTTCGTCAACGGCTGGTTCCCGCCGGAGAAGCGCGGCCTCGCGATCGGCATCTTCGGCGCGGGCATGGGCGGCACCGCGATCAGCGCCCTGACCACCGTCAAACTTACCGAGCAGCTCGGTGCCAAGACGCCCTTCCTAATCACCGCCGCAGTGCTGGCCGGCTACGCGTTCGCTGCCTGGCTGATCATGCGTGACGCGCCAGGACGCGTGGTGCCGACGACATCCTTGACCTCGCGGATCTTGGCCAACGCGCGTCTCCCGATCACCTGGCAAGCCGGCCTCCTCTACGCGGTTGCTTTCGGCGGCTACGTCGCATTCTCGGTCTACCTCCCGGCGTACCTCAAGGCCGCTCACGGCCTTATCCCAGCCGACGCGGCCAACCGCATGGCCGGCTTCGTCCTCATCGCGGTCATCATGCGTCCGGTCGGAGGGTGGCTTGCCGACAAGCTCGGTGCGATCCCGGTTCTCGCCACCGGCTTCGGGGTCGTCGTCGTGTGCGCAGGCATCTCCGCCGGGACGCCGCCGCTGCGGGGCATCGGCACGCTCGCGTTTCTTGCGATGGCAGCCGCGCTCGGATCGGGGAGTGGGGCTACCTTCGCCTTGATCGCCAAAGTGACAGACCCGTCCCGTGTCGGTGGTGTGACCGGTCTCGTCGGTGCTGCGGGCGGCCTTGGTGGGTTCGTACCGCCGCTGATCATGGGCTACGTCTACGGTCGCACCGACTCCTACGCCATCGGACTCTGGATGCTCTCCATCACCGCAGCACTCGCGCTGCTTCTCACCGTCACCGTCGTTCGACGCACCGCCACCCAGGGACAGGAAGCTCGTTGACCAAAACACCCAAGAAGGCCACGTCCGATATCGGGATCGATGACGCATTGACTGACGCGCTCGTCCGCACCCGAAGGTTCTTCACCCGTGGCACGGTCTCCGCTGACCTGCGGACCCTGTCCCAGAAGGGTGGGCGGGGTGCTGACGACTTCTACCGAGACCGTTGGAGCCACGACAAGGTCGTGCGATCCACTCACGGCGTGAACTGCACTGGATCGTGCTCGTGGAAGGTCTACGTCAAGGACGGGATCATCACCTGGGAGACGCAGCAAACCGACTATCCGTCAGTCGGACCCGACTCACCGGAGTATGAGCCCCGCGGCTGCCCTCGTGGCGCGGCGTTCTCTTGGTATACCTACTCGCCGACGCGGGTCCGCTACCCGTACGTTCGCGGCGTCCTGCTGCAGATGTTCCGCGAGGCGAAGACCCAGCACGACGGTGATCCCGTGAAGGCATGGGCGCACATCGTGGAGAACCCTCAACGCGCGAAGGCATACAAGTCTGCGCGCGGCAAAGGCGGGCTGGTTCGGGCCACGTGGGACGAAGCCTGCGAGATCATCGCGGCGGCGCACGTGCACACGATCAAAAAGTACGGGCCAGACCGGGTAGCCGGATTCTCGCCGATCCCGGCGATGTCGATGGTGTCGCACGCTTCCGGTGCACGATTCGTGAACCTCATCGGAGGTTCGATGCTGAGCTTCTACGACTGGTACGCCGACCTTCCGGTCGCCTCACCCCAGGTCTTCGGCGACCAGACCGATGTGCCCGAGTCGGGCGACTGGTGGAACGCCGGCTACCTGATCATGTGGGGCTCGAACCTTCCGGTGACCCGGACCCCCGACGCGCACTGGATGACCGAGGCGCGCTACCGCGGCCAGAAGGTGATCGCGGTCGCCCCCGACTACGCAGACAACGTCAAGTTCGCCGACGAATGGCTGCCGGCCAAGCCGGGTACTGACGCGGCACTCGCGATGGCGATGGGTCACGTTGTGCTCAAAGAGTTCTTCGTCGACCGCACGACGCCGTACTTCACCGACTACGTCAAGACCTACACCGACCTGCCCCACCTTGTCCGGCTCGAAGGCACAAGCGACGGTGAGTACACGGCTGGCAAGTTCCTAACCGCCGCTGACCTCGCTGACCACGCGAGCGAAGAGAACGCCGCGTTCAAGACGGTGCTCTTCGACTCACGGACTGGTGAACCTGTTGTACCGAATGGCTCATTGGGCCACCGCTATGGCGAGACCGGCGTGGGTAAGTGGAACCTCGAACTTGGAGACATCGACCCTGTCCTCTCCCTGCTCGAGACCTCGAGCGAGTCGGTCGTCGTGCGGATGCCGCGATTCGACACACCAGACGGCGCGGCCGCAGACCTCCCGCGGGGCGTACCAGTGCGACGCCTCGGCGGCCACCTTGTCACCACCGTCTTCGACCTCCTGATGGCGCAGTACGGCGTGGGCCGTCCGGAGCTGCCGGGCGTCTGGGCCACCGGGTACGACGACGTCGAGTCCCCGTACACCCCGGCTTGGCAAGAGGCGATCACCGGCGTCCCCGCCGCGACCGCGGCCAGGATCGGACGCGAGTTTGCCCAGAACGCCGAAGAGTCCAAGGGTCGCTCGATGATCGTCATGGGAGCGGGGACCAACCACTGGTTCCACTCCGACACCATCTACCGTGCGTTCCTCACCCTCACCAACCTCACCGGCTGCCAGGGTGTGAATGGCGGCGGTTGGGCTCACTACGTCGGTCAGGAGAAGGTGCGGCCGATCACCGGCTACACCCAGATCGCCAACGCGCTTGACTGGAACCGGCCGCCGCGCAACATGATCCAGACCGCGTTCTGGTACCTACACACCGACCAGTTTCGTTACGACCAGTTCGGCGCCGACACCCTCTCCGCGACCACCGGCAAAGGGCAGCTCTCAGGGAAGTCGACGGCAGACGTTATCGCCCAGAGCGCCCGAATGGGCTGGATGCCGTCGTACCCCACATTCGACCGCAACCCGCTCGACCTCAGCGACGACTCGGCCGCGGCCAGCAAGCCGGTGGGGGAGTACGTCGTCGAGCAGCTCAAGTCTGGCGACCTCGACTTCGCCGGAGAGGACCCGGACGCCCCCGGCAACTACCCACGGATCCTCTCGATCTGGCGTGCCAACCTGCTCGGCTCGTCGGGCAAGGGCAACGAGTATTTCCTCAAGCATCTGCTTGGCACCGACTCGTCAGTGCGCGCCACCGAGACGCCCGAGGATCAGCGACCAGTCGACGTGCGGTGGAGGGACGAGGCGCCCGAAGGCAAACTCGACCTGCTCATGACGATCGACTTTCGCCAGACCAGCACCACGATATTTTCCGATGTCGTCCTTCCCGCCGCGACGTGGTACGAGAAACATGACCTCAACACCACTGACATGCACCCGTTCGTTCACTCCTTTAATCCCGCCATCGCGCCTCCGTGGCAAACCCGTACTGACTGGGACGCCTGGCAGACCATCGCCGAGAAGTTCAGCGAGCTGGCCGCGACTCACCTCGGCGTTCGCAGGGACGTCGTCGCGGTCCCCCTCACCCACGACACCCCAGACGCGATGGCTAACCCGCACGGCGTCGTCCGCGACTGGAAGAAGGGCGAGTGCGAGCCGATCCCCGGAGTCACCATGCCCAAGCTCGTCGAGGTCGAGCGTGACTACGGCGCGGTCGCCGAGAAGATGAACGCGCTCGGACCACTGGCAGACACTCTCGGTGCGACGACGAAGGGCGTGACCTTCGAGCTCAGCAAGCAGGTCGATTACCTCCGAGCCAAGAACGGTGCCGTCCGCGGCGGGGTGGCCGACGGACGCCCTTCGTTGAAGCGCGACATCCACGTCTGCGAAGCGATCCTGGCGATGTCGGGCACCACCAACGGGCACCTGGCAACTCAGGGCTTCAAGACCCTCGAGAAGCGCACTGGCGTACGGCTTGCCGACCTCGCCCAGGAGCACGAGGGCAAACAAATCACCTTCGCCGACACCCAAGGCCCGCCTGTTCCGGTGATCACCTCACCGGAGTGGTCCGGCTCCGAGACCGGCGGGCGCCGTTACTCGCCGTTCACGATCAACGTGGAACGCAAGAAGCCCTGGCACACGCTGACCGGGCGGATGCACTTCTACCTCGACCACGACTGGATGACCGAGCTCGGTGAGGGCCTTCCGGTCTACCGACCACCACTCAACATGGCAGCACTCTTCGCCGAGCCCGCCCTGGGCAACGTGTCTGACGGGTCGGCCGGCCAGGTCGAGGGACTGACGGTCCGCTATCTGACTCCACACAACAAGTGGTCGATCCACTCTGAGTACCAGGACAACCTCTTCATGCTCTCGCTGTCGCGTGGCGGCCAGAACATCTGGATGAGTGACCGCGACGCCGCAAAGGTCGGGATCGTCGACAACGACTGGATCGAGGCTGTCAACCGAAATGGCGTCGTCGTTGCCCGGGCGATCGTCTCGCATCGCATGCCCGAAGGGACCGTGTACATGTACCACGCGCAAGACCGACTCATCGACGTCCCGATAGCCGAGACCTCCGGCAAGCGCGTCGGCATCCACAACTCCCTCACCCGACTCCTCGTCAAGCCCTCCCACTTGATCGGTGGATACGCCCAGTTGAGCTTCGCCTTCAACTACCTAGGCCCCACTGGTAATCAACGTGACGAGGTCACAATCATTCGCAAGCGCAGCCAGGACGTGACCTACTGATGAAGGTCATGGCACAGATGGCGATGGTCATGAATCTCGACAAGTGCATCGGGTGCCACACCTGCTCGGTCACCTGCAAGCAGGCATGGACCAACCGCTCAGGCACCGAATACGTCTGGTTCAACAACGTGGAGACGCGCCCCGGTCTCGGCTACCCCCGCACCTACGAGGATCAGGAGAAGTGGCAGGGCGGCTGGGTGCTCAACAATCGCGGCCGGCTCAAGCTCAGGGCCGGGGGCCGGTTCAAGAAACTGCTCACGATCTTCTCGAACCCCAAGTTGCCGTCGATTGGCGAGTACTACGAACCGTGGACCTACGACTACGCCACGCTGACCGAGGCACCGGCCCAGGAGCACATACCGGTCGCACGCCCGAAGTCGCTGATCTCGGGCAAGAACATGAAGATCGAGTGGTCGGCCAACTGGGACGACGACCTCGGTGGCTCGACCGCCAACGCCCACCGTGACCCGATGCTCAAGAAGATCGCCGACAAGGTGAGGTTCGAGTTCGAGCAGACCTTTATGTTCTACCTGCCACGTATCTGCGAGCACTGCCTCAACCCCTCGTGCGCCGCGGCCTGTCCGAGCGGCGCGATCTACAAGCGCGAGGAGGACGGCATCGTCTTGGTCGACCAAGACAAGTGTCGCGGCTGGCGCATGTGCGTCTCCGGCTGTCCATACAAGAAGATCTACTTCAACCACCGCACCGGCAAAGCCGAGAAGTGCACCTTCTGCTTCCCGCGCATTGAGGTCGGTCTGCCCACGGTTTGCTCGGAGACCTGTGTCGGCCGACTGCGCTATATCGGCCTCATGCTCTACGACGCCGATAAGGTCCTCGAGGCCGCCTCGACCAACGACGACCAGGGTCTCTACGAGGCACAGCGCGACGTCTTCCTCGATCCGTCGGACCCTGAAGTGGTCCGCGAGGCGGAGAAGGCCGGCATCGCCCGCGACTGGATCGACGCCGCCCAGCGCTCGCCGATCTATGCACTTATCAATACCTACAAGGTCGCGTTGCCGCTGCACCCGGAGTACCGGACCATGCCGATGGTCTGGTACATCCCCCCGCTCTCGCCAGTGGTCGACGTTGTCGCAGAGACCGGGGAGGACGCCGAGGACACGGGCAATCTCTTCGCCGCGATCGACGCTCTCCGGATCCCGGTCGAGTACCTCGCCGAGCTCTTCACTGCCGGCGACGTCGGACCGGTCGATGCGGTGCTCAAGAAGCTCGCCGCCATGCGTTGCTACATGCGCGACATCAACATGGGCCGCGATCCCGACGGATCGATCCCAGAAGCCGTCGGCATGACCGAAGAGGACATGTACGACATGTATCGGCTTCTCGCGATCGCAAAATACGACGAGCGCTACGTCATCCCGCCCGCTCACGCCGAGCAGGCACACTCGCTGGAGGAGCTGGCCACCGAGTGCTCGGTATCGGAGTACGGCGGGGGACAGCACGACCTCTTCGGCGAGGGCTCTGGCGCCCCCACGCCGATCGCGGTCGAGAACTTCCAGATGCTTCAGGACCGCCAGACCTCTGAGTCGCTAGCTGGCCCCGAGCACAAGGGTTCCCGGGTCAACCTGCTGAACTGGGACGGCAAGGGCTCACAACCCGGCCTGTTCCCACCGCAGGGTGACGACTCATGAGCGGGAGGCGTCCAAAGGCGATCCTGCCCCCGGAACAGCTGACGATTGTGTGGCAGTCGGTGTCGCTGCTCCTCGACTACCCAGACGAAGACCTGCTGGCCCGCGTCGACCTGCTCCGGGCCGCGTCCATGGGTCTACCGACCGGAATCGGGGACTCGATACGGACCTTCTTGGTCAGCCTCGAATCGACACCGCTACCCGAGCTCCAGGCTGACTATGTCGAGACATTCGACGCCCGCCGGCGATGCAACCTCTTTCTGACCTACTTCGCCCACGGCGATACGCGCAAACGCGGGATGGCGCTACTGCGCTTCAAGCAGACCTACCTCTCTGCAGGTTTCGAGCTCGACGACGCAGAGCTGCCCGACCACCTCTGTGTCGTCCTTGAGTTCGCAGCCATCGGCGATCGAGAGTTGGGCCGAGACATGATGCTCGACCACCGCGCAGGGCTGGAGCTGCTGCGCCTCTCGCTGCGCGACATGGGCTCACCATGGGCCAGCCTTGTCGATGCGGTCACGTCCACGTTGCCATCGCTGCGCGGAGACGAGCGCGACGCAGTACTTCGGCTCGCCGCAGAGGGTCCTCCCGAGGAAGAAGTCGGACTCGCGCCCTTCGCCAACCCGCAGTTCAGCCCCAACTCTGCCAGCGGCGTCCTGCCCGAGGCCACCCTCCTACCCGTGCCGTCGTTCCCGGGAGCCCGCACATGAACCAGTTCCTCTTCGTGGTCGTCCCCTACCTCTGCCTCACGACATTCGTGGTCGGACACCTCTGGCGCTACCGGTATGACAAGTTCGGCTGGACCACACGGTCTTCCCAGCTCTACGAGAATCGGCTGCTGCGCATTGGGAGCCCGCTGTTCCACTTCGGGATGCTGGGCGTGGTGGGGGGTCACGTGATCGGCCTGCTCGTGCCGCAGTCGTGGACCGATGCCCTGGGCATCAGCGAACACACGTATCACGTGGTCGCGGTTGTGGGCGGGCTGGTGGCTGGAGTGATGACGGTGGTCGGCATGGCGATCCTGATCTACCGTCGGCGCACCACTGGCCCGGTCTTTTCCACCACGACGAACATGGACAAAGTGATGTACGCATTCTTGGGCGTCGTCATCGTGCTCGGAATGTGGAACACCATCGCCGGATCCATCATGACAGTCGGCGGTGAGTACAACTACCGCGAGGGCGTCTCGGTCTGGTTTCGCTCGTTCCTTGCGTTCCACCCCGACCCGAACTTGATGGCTGACGCTCCCGTTGGCTTCCAGCTACACGCGCTCGTTGCGTTCGGGCTATTCGCGCTCTGGCCATTTACCCGGCTCGTCCACGTGTTCAGCGCGCCCCTTGGATATCTCACCCGGCCATACATCGTCTACCGAAGCCGCGACGACGACCAACTCGGAAGCCATCAACCGCGTCCAGGTTGGGACCGAGTGGGCTGAGGTCCAGTGCACAGAGTAGAGAGAATCGAGTCCAGGCACCTAAGAGCAGGAGAGCACATGCAGAAGGAATCACTGACGGCGCTGGTTCGTCACCACATGGCGAAGGCGTCGGCGTCGTCGAGCGGTCGAAGTGCCCACACGGTTTACGGAGGGCACGAGCACGTGCTGCGCCAGACCCTGATTGCCCTTCAGGCTGGTAGCAAGCTCGACGAGCACGAGAACCCGGGTGAGGCCACTCTCCAGGTGCTGCAGGGTCGAGTAACCCTTGTGGCGGGGGAGAACCAATGGAACGGTTCACCTGGAGACCTGATCACCATCCCCGACTCGCGACACTCACTTGAGGCTGTCGAGGACTCCGCAGTCCTGCTGACAGTCGGAAAACCACCGAGCTGAGGATTGCGAAGCCCCGAAATCACCGGCCCGATCCCGCGATGCGAACAGATCTGGACCACCTACTCCTTGCGGGGTCGGGCGACCCGGCGAACGCATGCACGTCCAGGTTGAACCAGGCGACCGATCGACGGCTGTGCAATGAATGCCCAGGCCCGACATGCTGTGGGATCCCGGGGCGAACGCCGGGTCTTGTTCGCCGCTTGCGCCACTTGCGCGCTCGATTCTGATCTGAAATCAGCCTCGCAGACTTTGCTTGTTCAGTCGGCTCGCAGCGGTCGTCGGGCAATGGCTTCATGATCACATTTCGGCAAAATGTCGGCAGCACCTGCGTTGACGACTGTGGATGTACGGCGACCCTCTGAGACGCCGGTGGGCGTTTGACCTGCAAAGAGCGCCCTTCCACCTGTGTCCGGGGCGGTCCACGACTGCACCCTGGCGTCGGATGCTTCGGCGGCTCATAACCCAGAGGTCGCAGGTTCAAATCCTGCCCCCGCTACCAACGTAAGTCCAGGTCAGGGGCCTGATCGCCAGAAATGGTGATCAGTCCCCTGACTCGTATGTAGGCAGAATGTAGGCAAACGAAGTAAGCGGATATCGGTGGACGCTGGTGGACGAAGATGGTGTGACCCCGTAGGGGAGGGGCACGATTCGAGCTGAACGGTGCGAGACACTGCTGCGGTTTTCAACTCAAAACTGATTCATGTGCTGAAGTAGTGCTCACGCCACACCCGCGCAACGGTCGGTGGCTCACGGCGAAACGGGAACCTCCTGCGTGACGTGGAGGTAGGCAACGATCGCACTCGAACTCGACCTCCTGAAGCTGCCGAGTCATGCTGCCGGTCCTGATCCCGGGGTATCGGAGTGTCCCTGAGCCCGGACACGCACGTCGGAGCTTCCAAGTCGCGTAGGCGCTAGGCTCCTCCGTATGCCAGTGCCTCTCACTGATGAGCGCACCTTGCGATTGCTTCGCTATGTCGTCGCAGCAAACAGCGTGTCGATGCCCCTGAGCAAAGCGCAGTTTGACGAGTTCGCTCGTCAGCCCACCCAACGGATCCAGAATGTACTTGCATCGGTAAATTTTTCAGTCGAGCTCGAAACGATGATCTCTCGGCCGGTGCGGCCGGCGTGCTGGGCGGAGGCGTCGAGGAGGACGCCGACCTCGAGGCCCGGGTTGGGCAGGTCGACGTAGCTGCGCCCGAGCACGGTGGCGGTCCCTGATGTGGCTCTGGTGAGCCCGACGAGGATCCTCATGGTGGTGGATTTCCCGGCTCCGTTGGGGCCCAGGAACCCGGTCACCCGGCCGGGGTGGGCGGTGAGATTGACGTCGTCGACCGCGGTGAAGTCGCCGTAGGTCCTGGTGAGTGATTCGACGGTGATCATGGGCTGCGTCCTTCGGGATGGGGTGGTGGTGTGGGAGTCGGCTGGTTGTCTGGAGGCCTGGCCTTGGAGGGATCAGGTGTCGGCGTCGATGGTTCTGACCGAGAGGAGGGTGAAGCCGAGGTCGCGCACCTTGGTGAGCAGGCCGTGCAGCTCGGCCTGGTCGGTCACGGGGCCGCGCAGGGTGGTGGTGCCGTCGTCGTCGTGAGTCAGTGTCAGGCCGCCGAACCAGGCCGACCAGTGCTCGTCGAGGTGGCTGTCGATGCGCAGTTCGTAGTTGCCGGGTGGGTGTGGTGCGGGTCGGGTGGTCATCGCGACCCGGCCAGGGCTGTGCGGGTGCGGGTGCGGCGGCAGCTGCGCGTGTCGCGCGTCAGCCGGGCGGAGGGGCGGCGGATGATCCATTCGGCGACGGCGAGGTTGATGGCCCAGCCGGCTCCCATCATGAGGTCGGTGCGGACGACGCCGGAGCCGAAGAGGGCTTCGCCGAACCCGACGGTGAATGCCTGGGTGCCGGCGCCGAGCGCGAGCGCGTAGGCGCGTGTCATCCAGGCGCGGTGCCTGGCGATGTCCCGTCGCCGGATGGCGTCAAGCCCGAGGATGATGCTGCCCGCCATCCCGGAGGCGAAGAGCAGCCGGAACACGTAGAGCAGTTCACCGGTCCCCTCCTTTCGCGGGAAGGCCAGCGTCATCCACAGAGCTGACAGCGCGACCCCGAGACCGAGTGCGACCAGGACCCGTCCCGCTCGACGATGCCACCCGGGGTGACGTCGGCGGATGCCGGCGGAGAACTGGAACGCACCGAGGAGGGCGTAGCCGATAGCCGCGGCGACGTGGACGACCACCGAGGCAGGTGAGGCTGCGAAGCGAGCGTCGGTCGGGATGAGTTCTGGTCCACCGAGGATCTCAACGAGCCGGGCGGTCCCGGCCAGGACGGGAATCGCGGCGAGGGCCATCAGGCCGACCGGCACCCACCGGCTGGCGCGCCGAGTCATTCCGCACCGGTCACGGTCAGGAGCCGGGTGTCGACAGCGCTCGGCTGTGCTGGGGTGTCGGTGCGTGCGGAGAGCCACAGCGAGTAGCCCAGGCCGATCAAGGCGATGCTGTTGGGGAAGGCCAGCAGTCGGTAGAAGGCGTCCGGCATCACGGTGAGCGCGGCGGTGACGACGCCACCGACGGCCAGGAGCGCGGCTGCCCAGCGCGGCAGGACCCGTGCTCGGAAGAGCGCGATGCCGAAGACGAGGCCACCGCCCAGGAAGAGGGCGCCCTCGACCGCGAGCACGGTCTTCAGCAGTCCGATGTCGCCGGTCGCATGGCCGCCGGCGGCCACGGTGAGGACGTCGTTGACGTAGGAAGGGTTGCTCTCGGCGATGGAGGGCAGGACATACGCCGCGACAAAGGACGTGCTCATGATGACGAGGTAGTTGGCGGCGAACAGCACGTACCCGACGAGGCCGAGCACGCCCATCTTCTTCACCTGATGCAGGTACATGCCGGTGATGCCGACCAAGGCCAATGCGGCCATCATCACCTTCAAGGAGCTGCGGACAGCCATCTCGGTCGTGGTGATGGCGGTGGCGTCCAGGTGCGGGTGATTGATCTGGACCCCGATGAAGATCAGCCCGGCGGCAACGGCGGCGACGCTGGCCGCCCGGGTGAGGGTGGAGGTTGTGATGGTCATGTCCGGTTCCTGTCCTGGTTGCCCTGCGACGAGCGCCGCGGGGATGACTGGAACCTAGGAGCCGAGAGGGTGACCCGGCGTCACCCGATGATGTGACTGACGGGGTGAAACGAGCTTCGTCATGGTGTCCCACGATGGTCCTCGCAGGCCGGCTACGGGGTAGTCAAGAGCCGGCCGAGCACCACGCACGCGCCGTGGTCTACCGGGTCAGCCCCATCTGGTGGGCACGGGTCACCGCTGAGCGTCGGTTGTTGACGTCGAGCTTGGTGTAGATGTGCTTGGTGTGGGTCTTCACGGTGTTGAGCGAGACCACGAGTTCCCGGGCGATTGCCGGCCCGTCGAGGTCTGAGGCGAGAAGCCGGAGCACATCGAGCTCCCGGTCGCTCAGAGGGTCCACGAGGATAGGCGGGGGAGGTGGCTCAGATTGCGTCTCCGGTGCGTCGTCGCGCGCGGGCGTGCTCGCGGCCAACAACTCGCGGATGAACGCCGAACGTGGCCGGCGCTTCGCGAGTGTCGCGATGACTGGGGCCATCATCGCGACGGCGTCAACGAGGACGCGGATCCAGCCGTCTGGCTCGGCGAGGTCGACCGCGCTCTCCAGTGCGCTGAGGGCGCCGCGATCGTCGCCGACCGCGCCGGCGGCCATCGCGCGCAGAACCTCCACCTCGATGACTGTGCCGATGCGGCCGCCGTCAAGAGCTTGCACTAACAGGCGGTCGAGGAGTGCCGCTGCGTCGCGTACTGACAGTGAGGCGTTCTCGGCGAGCAGGATCCGGCACAGTGTGAGGTGTTCGTACTCATGGAGGTAGGTGAGGTCGCTGTCGACCCGTACGTCGTGCACGCGGGCCCAAGCGGCGGCTCCCCTGAGATCGCCGGAGGCGGCCAGGACGCGCGCCCGGGTGGCGTGCAGGGGGTGCACCGCGGGCGAGAAATCACCCACGTAGACCCGTTCGGCCTCGTCGATCAAGTCAAGGGCGGCAACAAAGTCGCCGTCGGCCGTGCGGAGGCGGGCCAGAGCGACCCGCCAGCGGTAGGGGTGCTGTGGCAGGCCTCCCGGTTCGCCCAACTCGTCGGCGCGACGAAGGTACTCGGCTGCGGCACCGAGGTCGTTGCGGTGCCAGGCCGAGCGGCTGAGACCCACCAGCATGTCCGCTGTTCCGCGCATGATCTGTGGACGATCAGCGCTGTGTCGTTCGGCCAGCTTGAGGGCGTGCTCCAGGGTGCGCTCGGCCTCGCTCAGCCTGCCGAGGGCCAGCTCCATGTCCGACAGGGTGAGTGAGCACCCGAGGACGTCAGCGATGTGTCCGGCCTTGGTCAGACCGTCCGCGGCGGCCTGGTAGGCACGGTGGGCGGCGATGATGTCACCGCCTGCCCAGGTCGCGAGGCCGGCAAGTCCGGCCGCTGACGCATGCATGAGGTGGTCGCCCTCGATGGCCTCGGCCTGGGCTTGCGTCGCGTGCGTGAGCGCGCCCGCGAGGTCGCCTTCGATCAGGGCCAGCCCAGCCCGGAAAGTCTCTAGCGCGGCGGGCAGCCGCGGTAGCTCGTCGATGTCGGAGACGATCAACTCCGATGGAGGTCGGGTGAGCATCGCTTCGGCCTCCCGCAACCGCTCCGCGACGCCGCCGAAGTCGTTGCTGGCCATGAGTCCTCCGACGAGGCCGACGGCGAGCACCGGCCGGCGGCCTACGACGTCGGGCGGGAGTTCGTCAGCCCACCGCCGAAGCAGGTTCTCGCGACGATCGCGGCGCAGCTCGGGCAGAGCAAGCTCGATCAGGTCCGCGGCTGATTCGGCGTCATCTGCCGCCAGCGCATGCCGAACCGCCTCTTCTAGCTGTCCGGCCTCGGCGTACCAGAGGCTCGCCCGCTGGTGCAGCCCGTGGACTGCTTCAGGTCGCTCCCGGAGCAGGTGCGCGCGGAGTACGTCGGCGAACAGGTGGTGGTATCGGTACCAATGCCGTTGATCGTCGAGCGGAACGATGAACAGGTTACGTCGCTCCAGGGACGCCAAGGCCTGTTGGCCGCCGTTAGCCGTGGTGACTGCGTCGCACAGGGGACCGCAGAGTCTGTCGAGGATCGAGGTGGTGAGCAGGAAGTCGCGGACGCCGGTTGGCTCGCGGTCGAGGACCTCCTCGACCAGGTAGTCCACGACGTACCGGTCCGTACCGGTGAATCCAGCGATGAAGCCGGAGGTGTCCGTGCGCTCACGCAGCGAGAGGGCGGCGAGTTGCAGCGATGCGATCCAGCCCTCGGTGCGCGCCCCGAGCGCGGAAACCTCCGCAGCGGTCAGGTCATGGCCTGAGGCCTCGCTGAGGAAACGGGCCGCTTCGGCGTCGGTGAATCGCAGGTCCGCCGCCCGCACTTCAGTCAGCTCTCCTCGCACCCTGAGCCGGGCAAGAGCTAGCGCCGGGTCGGCGCGGGTGATGATGACCAGGCGGACTTGGGGTGGTAATCGGTCGACCAGGAATGTCATCCCTGGCTGGATCTCCGGGCATTCGGCGAGGTGGTAGTCGTCCAGCACGAGGACGACGTCGTCGGGGAGAACACTGAGCTCGTTGAGCACAGCAGCCAGAACCGCTTCGACCGGCTGTCCGCTGGCGACCAGCTGCAGTGCCGCGGATCCGCTGCCCGGGGCGGCGCGCTCGAGAGCCGTCAGTACGTAGGTCCAGAACGTCTGTGTGACCTGGTCGCCCTCGTCGAGTGATACCCAGGCAATCCTGAGATCTGAGCGTTCAGCCTCCGTCCTCAACCACTGGGCGAGAAGCGTGGTCTTGCCGAAGCCGGCCGGTGCCGAGAGCAGTGTCAGACGTGACCGCCGGCCTGACAGGACTGCGTCGAGACGAGTCCGGGCGATGAGTCCTGCGCGCGCGTGCGGAAGGAAGAACTTGGTCTCGACCAGGGCAAGCGCCATCACGTCTTCCGCGACGGTGCGTGAACATGGATGCGTTCGCCGGGGCGGCCGAAAATGCTCAGGACCTCGGCTGGCTCCTCGCCAGTGCTCCCGAACCAGTGCGGCGTCTGGGTGTCGAACTCGGCTGCCTCACCGGCACCAAGCACCAGGTCCTGCTCACCCTGGATCAAGCGCATCCGTCCCGTCAGTACGTAGAGCCACTCGTAGCCGTCGTGGGTGCGGAGCTTCGGCGTCGACTGACTGACTGGGATGATGATCTTCCACGCCTGGATTCCATCCGGATGCCAGGTCAGTGGCAAGACCGTGCGCCCGTTCACGCGCCGGGCCTTGAGCCGGATACGAGGGTCGCCCGCGTCGGGCGCGCCCACAAGGTCGTCGAGCGGAACTCCATAGACCTGCGCCAGCGGGAGGAGCAACTCCAGACTGGGCTTGCGCTGGCCGTTCTCCAGCCGTGACAGCGTGCTGTTGGAGATCCCGGTCCGCTCGGCCACCACGGTCAGGGTCACGCCGCGCTGCTCGCGCACCTTGCGCAGCCGTGGCCCTACCAAGTCCAAGGCGGAGCCGATGGTTGCTGACGCGTTCGAGGCGTTCTCCACCTCCACATTGCACCGCAGGATTCCCACAAACAGCAACAGTTGTTGTCCCCGGAGTCTCTGGGGGCGATTCTCGACTCATGAACAACTACGACGTGGCAATCATCGGCGGCGGAAAAGCCGGTCTCTCGGCAGCCCTTGTCCTCACACGCGCCCGCCGACGAGTCGTCGTCATCGACGCGGGCGAGCCCCGCAACGCTCCCGCCGCGCACATGCAGGGCTTTCTCTCACGCGACGGCATGCCGCCCACAGAGCTGCTCGAGGTCGGTCGCCAGGAAGTGGCGTCGTATGGCGGCCATCTGGTCCGCGGCACCGTCACCTCGATCC
>JAJAYZ010000053.1 GCA_027118455.1 Actinomycetes bacterium | reverse complement strand
GGGGGGGGGGGGGGGGTGGGCCCCCCCCCCGCGGCGGGCCCCCCCGCGCCCCCGTGCCGCCCCCCCCCCCCCCCCCCCCCCCCCGGGGGGGGCCCCCCCATGGCCCCCCGCAATTCTGGTTAGGGTCGGCACATGGGGAGCAGCACCGGGGCGAGTCCTTCGGCTGCAGATGTGGCCGTTCGGCAGTACGTCGACCACCTGGCGATCGAGCGGGGCTTGGCCCGCAACTCACTGCTCTCCTATCGCCGTGACCTTGGCCGCTACCTCGACTTTCTCGCCGACGTCGGAGTCGCCGATGTAGACCAGGTCACCGAGGGGCACGTTCTGGCCTTCTTGAGCAGGCTGCGGGAGGGCGACTCTGACCACCAGCCGTTGGCGGCGTCATCGGCTGCTCGTACCGTCGTGGCCGTCCGCGGGTTCCACCGGTTCGCGGTGCTGGAGGACCTCGCCACCCATGACCCGGCCGCCGACGTCCGACCGCCAGCGGCACCGCGTCGTCTTCCCAAGGCGCTGACCGTCACGCAGGTCGAGGCGCTGCTGGCTGCCGCTGGCGATGGTCGGACACCGAAGGAGATCCGGGACCGGGCGTTGTTGGAGTTGCTTTACGGAACGGGCGCACGCATTTCGGAGGCGGTGGGACTCGACGTTGACGACCTCGACTTGGAGTCAGGTGCCCTCCGGCTGGTGGGCAAGGGCGGAAAGGAGCGGGTGGTTCCGGTCGGGAGCTACGCGGCGATTGCGGTTGACGACTACCTCGTGAGGGGCCGGCCAACGCTGTCCGAGCGTGGCTCCGGCGGACCGGCGCTCTTCGTCAACAGTCGGGGCGGGCGTCTCAGCCGACAGAGCGCCTGGACGGTCCTGCGTGGAGCAGCAGACCGGGCTGGCATTGTCGGCGACGTCTCCCCGCACACCCTTCGGCACAGTTTTGCCACCCACCTGCTCGACGGTGGGGCCGACGTGCGGGTGGTCCAGGAGCTGCTGGGGCACGCGTCGGTGACCACGACGCAGATCTACACCCTGGTGACCGTCGAAAGGCTGCGCGAGGTCTACGCCGCCTCGCATCCGCGTGCTCGCCACTAGGCGATCCAAAGCCGACCCCATGCGTGCCGGCACCCTCAACCACCGATCAACCTTGCTTTGGCCGATCAGGTCGGCCTAGAGTGCGCACCGACTTGTCGTGAAGTCTGTGGAGAGGTTTAGAGATCAGTGGTTATGTCGACATTTGGTTCTGATTCCCCCAAACTCGCCCCTGACCAGGATGTTCCTCCAGTGCTGGAGCCAATCATCGGTCCGACCAACCGCCCGCTTCCGCACTTCCCCGAACCCCCTGTGCTCCTCCAACACGGTCCCGGCCGCATCATTGCGATGTGCAACCAGAAGGGCGGCGTTGGGAAGACGACCACCACGATCAACCTGGGCGCGGCCCTGGCTGAGTACGGCCGCCGGGTTCTGCTGGTCGACTTCGACCCTCAGGGGGCTCTCTCGGTCGGTCTGGGCGTCAACCCACACGAGCTGGACCGCACCGTCTACAACCTGCTGATGGACCGCGGCGTTGAGGCCGAGGACATCCTGCTGAAGACCAATACCGCTGGTATGGACCTGCTGCCGAGCAACATCGACCTCAGCGCCGCCGAGGTCCAGCTGGTGGGTGAGGTTGCCCGCGAACAAGCGCTGGGGCGTGGCATCGCCTCCATCGCGGCGGACTACGACTATGTCCTGATCGACTGCCAGCCATCGCTGGGGCTGCTGGCCGTCAATGCGCTCACAGCCGCGAACGGCGTGATCATCCCCCTGGAGTGCGAGTTCTTCGCCCTCCGCGGCGTGGCGCTGTTGATGGACACTATCTCGAAGGTCAAAGAGCGGCTTAACCCTGAACTAGAACTTGACGGTATCCTCGCCACGATGTTCGACAGTAGGACCACGCACGGGCGCGAGGTGCTGGCTCGCGTGGTCGAGGCGTTCGGCGACCGCGTGTATCACACGGTGATCAGCCGAACGATCCGCTTCCCAGAGACCACCGTGGCTGGCGAGCCGATCACCTCCTATGACCCGAAGTCGACGGGGGCTGCCGCCTACCGGCAGCTGGCTCGGGAGGTGCTGGCCCAGTGAGTCGTCGTGCTGCACTCCCAGGTGCCAGTGAGCTCTTCCGCACGACCTCATCGTCGGCCGCTCTGGCCGACGTTGCTGAGGTAAAGCCTCAGACTCCACAGGCTCAATCCCCAGGGGGGGATAAAGGATCAACCTCAACTACAGGACGAGAAACACCGACGCTGCGGCCGCGGGACAGCAGGGAATCTCAGGGGTCGCGATCGGCGCCGTCAGGACGCCAACGCCACGACGAGAAGATCACCGTCTACCTGTCGCCGGACGAACTGGTCGCTCTCGACGATGCGAAGGCCACCCTCTATCGCGATCTCGGGATCAAGGTGGACCGTGGGCGGATCGTGCGCGAAGCCGTTGCCGTGGTTGTGGCCGATCTACAAGCCAAGGGGGAGGCAAGCATCGTGGCTCGACGCCTTCGCGAGGGGCTCGACGCCTAGCGTCGGTCGTCATCCCTGTGCCAGCGGCTCAGGCTGCTCGGCTAGCGTTCGCCCGTGACCTCCACGACGACGGACGTGCCTGAACCTGGGAGCACCAGTGGCTTCCACGTCCGGCTCGACGTCTTCGAAGGACCGTTTGACCTCCTGCTTAGCCTGATCGCCAAGCACAAGCTCGACGTCACCGAGGTGGCGCTCGGAGAGGTCACCGACGAGTTCATCTCCTACATCAAGGCCGCTGGCGAGGAGTGGGACCTTGAGCAGACCACGCACTTCCTGGTGGTGGCCGCCACGCTGCTGGACCTGAAGACCGCGCGGCTGCTCCCGTCCGCTGAGGTTGAGGACGAGGACGATTTGGCGCTCCTGGAAGCCAGGGACCTTTTGTTCGCTCGCCTTCTGCAGTATCGCGCCTACAAGACAGCCGCTGCTGAGCTTGCCCGAATCATGGCGGTGGCAGGTCGGAGTTATCCTCGTGCGGTTGGGCTTGAGCCCCAGTTCGCGTCGCTTCTGCCCGAGGTCCTGCTCGGCATCGGTGCAGATGGCCTGGCGGCCCTCGCCGGCAAGGCACTCGCCCCCAAGGTTGTTCCTGAGGTGGCGATCGGGCACATCCACGCGCCCCCTGTCAGCGTCAAGGAACAGGCAGCCCTGCTCGTGGACCGGTTGCGCCGCGTCCGCACCGCTAGTTTTCGCGGACTGGTCGGTGATGCCGCTGACACCATGACGGTGATCGCGCGGTTCCTCGCACTCCTGGAACTCTTCCGAGAGGGGGCCGTCGCGTTTGACCAGGTACAGCCGCTCGCCGAACTCACCGTGCGGTGGACGGGCTCCGATGACGGCGAGCTCGACCTGCATGACGAGTTCGACGACGATGACCAGTCAGCTGCCGCCGGCACCGCCGAGGAGCCAGCCGTGGAAGAACCCGACGACCCGCAACCGAGTGAGGAAGCGTGACTGAGGAAACGACGAACAACGCCGTCACCAGCCCAGAAGCCGACCTGATCGATGACGTCGCGGAGGCTGACGACTCCAACGCCGAACCGGACGACGTCATGATCGGCGACCTCGAGCTGGGTCCCGCGATCGAGGCTGTCCTGATGGTCGTCGATGAGCCGGTGGCAACCGTGACGTTGGCACAGATCCTGGTGCGTCCTGAGCCCGATGTAGCAGCAGCCTGCGAGCAGCTGGCTGCGGAGTATCTCGAGCAGGGTAGAGGGTTTGCGCTGCGTGAGATTGCGGGTGGATGGCGCTTTTACAGCAGCCCCGATTATGCGGAGGTGGTCCAGCGCTTTGTCCTTGAGGGTCAGCGGGCTCGGCTCACTCAGGCTGCACTGGAGACCCTCGCGGTCGTGGCCTACCGTCAACCCGTGTCACGGGCGAGAGTGTCGGCCGTGCGCGGCGTGAACGTCGACGGAGTCATGCGCACGCTCTTGGCGCGAGGCCTCGTTGAGGAATGTGGCTTCGACGGTGAGTCGGGGGCTCACCTGTACAAGACCACCGGCTACTTCCTTGAGCGCCTCGGGGTGCCATCGTTGGACGAACTGCCAGAGCTTGCCCCCTATCTTCCAGATCTTGAGACACTTGAGGCGGAGTTGTGACTAAACCTCCACTTCAAGGTCAGGTACCCTCTGGAGTTCGATTGCAGAAGGTGCTCGCTTCCGCCGGAATCGCCAGCCGTCGGGCAGCCGAAGAGCTGATCAGTTCCGGGAGGGTGAGCGTCGACGGCGAGGTGGTCCGTATCCAAGGGGTGCGGATCAACCCGGCTCGTGCTGTCGTCCGGGTGGACGGGGAGCGGATTCCGGTTGCCCCTGGCCAGATCTACCTGGCTCTCAACAAGCCTGAGGGAACTGTGAGCACGATGAGCGACCCGGAAGGCCGCCCCACGATCGGTGACATGGTTGCTGACCGTAACGAGCGGCTCTTCCACGTTGGCCGGCTCGACATTGAGACTGAAGGCCTCATCCTGATGACCAACGACGGTGAGGCTGCGCACCGATTAGCCCACCCCTCCTTTGGAGTCCCCAAGCTGTATCGGGCCGTCGTGACTGGACCGGTCCCCAAGGACATCGGTCGCCGGCTGCGGGCCGGAGTCGAGCTGGAGGACGGCATGGTGTCGGTTGACGACTTTCGCGTGGTCGATCAGGTGGGCAGGGAGGCACAGATCGAGCTGACTATCCACGTCGGTCGCAACCGAGTCGTGCGGCGGCTGATGGGCGAGGTGGGCCTCCCGGTTCGGCGCCTGGTTCGGCTTCAGTTCGGTCCGATCCGGCTGGGCCGGCTGCACCCCGGCGGGGTCCGGGTCCTCAACCAACACGAGCAAGGTGCGCTCCTCGACTTGATCGATATGTCACCGAGTCGCTAAAGCGATAGCAGTCTGATCGAGCTTTGATGGGACTTCCGTATCGACAAATCGATGCGTGGACGGATCTCGTAAAAAAAATCGACCTGCCTGTGCGCATGGCGGCTGACCTGCACGCATAGCTCACTGGGGTTAAGCTGCCGGATCAAAGTCGATAAGTCGTCCACGGGGTTCAAGGGTTCAGGGCCCGGTGTCATGTCTCAGAGTTAACTCGACATGTCGATAAACTGTCGTGTCGGGTCCTCTCTTGATCGAGAGACCGCTAAGGTGTGCGCGTGATTCGCGCACTCCGTGGAGCGACCCAGTTGACGGCAGACGACCCAGTCGAAATGACCGAGGCAGTCGTCGAGTTGGTCTCCGCACTCCTGGAGCGGAATGCACTCTCGACCGACGACCTGATCAGTGTCATCTTCACCAGCACCCCTGACCTCACGAGTGCGTTCCCAGCAGCGGCAGCCCGAACACTCGGCATCGGCGACGTCCCATTGCTGTGCGCGCAGGAGCTCGACATCGCCGGCGCCCTCCCGAGGGTGGTGCGGGTGCTGGCCCACGCCGTCCTCGACCGGCCGCGCAAGGACGTCGTCCACGTCTACCTCAGGGGCGCCGAGGCGCTCCGCCTGGATCTGGCCCAATGAGTCGGTCACTGCAGATCGTGGGTGCGGGGCTCCTCGGTACGTCGGTTGGTCTGGCGCTGGCCCATGCCGAGTGGTCAGTCTGGATTGCCGACGCTGATGAAAGCGCTCAACGTCTGGCCGGTGAGCTCGGGGCGGGGAGTGCTGGCTGGTCACCGGACGATGTAGACCTGGTTCTTCTCTGTGTTCCACCGTCGTCTCTTGCCCAGGTCATGGCTGAAACAATTCGACTATATCCATTAGCGACGATTAGTGATGTCTTGAGCATTAAGACTGAACCTCAAGTCCAAGCCGAGAAATTAGGGTGCGGTGAGCGCTTTGTGGGCGGTCATCCCATGGCCGGACGGGAGCGGTCAGGTGCCGTTGCCGCCCAGGCCGACCTTTTCGATGCGAGGCCCTGGGCCATCTGTGCCAGCGGAGCGGCCGGGCCGGAGCGGGTCGCCGTCGTCGAGCAGTTGGCCATCGACTGCGGGGCCGATCCGATGATCGTCGAAGCCCGGGCCCACGATGCCGCGGTGGCGCTGGTCTCGCATCTTCCGCAGGTTGCGGCGAGCGCCGTTGCCGGGCAGCTCATCGGCGCCAACCCCGTGGCGATGGCCCTCGCCGGTCAAGGACTCCGCGACACTGTGCGCATCGCAGGCAGTGACCCCGCGCTCTGGACTGAGATCTTTATCGCCAACGCCGGCACCCTGGCGCCCCTCGTCGGTCGCTTGGCGGCCGAGCTGGCCGGCTTGGCTGAGGCGCTCGGTGGTGGGGCCAAGGCCGATGGGACTGGGGAGGGGAGGGCGAGTACTGACTCAGGTCGAGATGTCGATAAAACGATAGAAAGATTTCTCGACCAGGGGCGCCGAGGATTTGCCCAGATTCCGGGCAAGCACGGTGCACCAGCCACGGCCTACACCGTTGTCCCCGTCGTGATCCCGGACGAGCCCGGTGCGCTCGCTCGACTCTTCGCCACGGTTGCCAAGGCGGGGGCCAGCGTCGAGGACATCGACATAGAGCACTCACCTGGGCATCCGGTCGGCATCGTCGAGCTCTCGGTGCGTCCGGATGAGGCGGCAGGGCTGGTATCGGCACTGGACGCCGACGGCTGGTCCTCGCATTAACTGAGCGGCTGGCTTCCAGTACGACTCAACCAGGGTCGACCCGATACCCTCGGCCGACCACGATCGGTAGGCGGCAACGACCGATTCCCGGGTTTCGGCCCATTCCCACAGCCTGAGAGAGGAGCGGCCATGGTGCACGACGCCACAGGTGCGCTCGTCGCTGTCGCTGTCGACGGCCCGTCCGGGTCAGGGAAGTCAAGCACCGCCCGCGGCGTCGCTTCTCGCTTGGGATGGAACTACGTCGACACCGGCGCCATGTACCGCGCACTGACCTGGTGGCTGATCAGCGAGAACGTAGATGTCTCTGATGCTGACGCGGTAGCTGCCAGGGTGAATGAGCCGACTCTCGATATCTCCGTCGACCCGGCGACGCCAGGTGTCTTCGTCAACGGCCACGAGGTGAGCGCAAAGATCCGTGACCCACACGTCACCGAGTCGGTCAGTGCTGTGAGCGCGGTGCCCGCCGTTCGTGAGCGCCTGGTGGCGATCCAGCGCGAGATCATGGAGCGGGGCGCAGTTGTCGTCGAGGGCAGGGATATCGGCACAGTCGTAGCGCCAGACGCAGCGGTCAAGGTCTTTCTGATTGCGACAAAAGAAGCTCGTGCGCAGCGGCGTGCGGCCGAGTGGGCCCATGATCACGGCATCACCGTGGAGAACACCGCGGCCATGCTCGACCAACGCGATCATCTTGACTCAACGCGCGAGCTTTCCCCGCTGACGCAAGCCGACGACGCTGTGATGATCGACTCGACGGCATTCACGCTCGATGAGGTAATTAACCAGGTGATCGCCATGGTGCGAGAGCGCATCCCGAGCTTCGCTACGTCGTGACCGATAATGATGAACTGCCAGTCATCGACGTCGCGTTGCCAGTCGTCGCGGTCGTCGGACGCCCGAATGTCGGCAAATCAACGTTGGTCAATCGGATCATCGGCCGTCGCGAGGCGGTGGTCGAGGATCGCCCCGGTGTCACCCGTGATCGCGTCGCGTACGACGCGACGTGGTCGGGGCGAGACTTCATCGTTGTCGACACCGGGGGATGGGAGCCGGACGCACGGGGTTTGGCTGCCCGAGTTGCGGCTCAAGCGGAGCTGGCGGTCCAGTCGGCTGACGTGGTGCTCCTGGTGGTCGACGCCGAGGTGGGGATCACCGACACCGATGAGGAAGTGGTCAGGGTGCTGCGTCGAGCCAAGAAGCCAGTCATCCTGGCCGCCAACAAAGTCGACGACACCAGGCAGGAGCTCGAGTCGTCGTCGTTGTGGGCCCTTGGGCTTGGCGAGCCGTACCCGGTGTCGGCGCTGCACGGGCGCGGGTCAGGCGACCTGCTCGATGCGATGCTCGCAGCGATGCCGCCCGAGCTTGATGGCACGGCGGTTCCGGGAGGACCACACCGCGTTGCGCTGCTCGGGCGCCCGAACGTCGGCAAGTCCAGTCTGCTGAACCGACTCGCAGGCGAAGACCGCGTCGTCGTCGACTCGGTGGCCGGCACGACAGTCGACCCGGTTGACGAGCTCATTGAGCTCGGCGGCGAGGAGTGGCGGTTCGTGGACACAGCCGGGATTCGCAAGAGGGTCCACGAGGCTAGTGGAAGCGAGTACTTCGCAAGCCTCCGTACGAAGTCTGCATTGGCGAAGGCGGAGGTTGCCGTCGTCCTGATGGACGCAAGTGAGCCGATCAGCGAGCAGGACACCCGCATTCTGAGCATGGTGGTCGAGGCGGGGCGCGCGCTCGTGCTGGCCTACAACAAGTGGGACCTGATGGACGACGAGCGCCGTTACTACCTGGACAAAGAGATCGAGCGGGACTTGCTCCGCGTGCAGTGGGCTCCCCGGGTGAACGTCTCCGCCGAGAGCGGCCGGCACGTCGACAAACTCGTGCCAGCGATCCACGCTGCCCTCGAGGGGTGGTCAACGCGCATTCCCACAGCGCAGCTGAACGCGTTCCTCGGCCGGCTCGTTGCCGAGCACCCGCACCCAGTTCGAGGTGGCAAGCAGCCGAGGATCCTCTTTGCCACCCAGGCGGGATCGCGCCCGCCGACGTTCGCACTCTTCACGTCGGGGTTCCTTGAGTCGGGCTACCGGCGGTTCATCGAACGGCGCCTCCGTGAGGAGTACGGCTTCGTGGGGACGCCGATCCACGTCACGATGAAAGTACGTGAGAAGCGCTTCAAGAAGTAGTCGCGAGAAGTACTTGTCGAGGAGGGGAGATGTCGTGAAGGCAACCCGATTCGGGCGTCCGCTGCCCCCGGGTGAGACGGTTGGGGTGTTCGCACCGTCAGGCCCCTTCGAGAACCGAAAGTGATGTGCTGCGTCCAGTCGAATGGTGGGAGTCGCGCGGCTACAGGGTCCGCCTCACCGACAGTGTCTGGGCTCGCCAGGACTACGTCGCGGGGCCTGCGCAGGCACGGGTTGATGACCTTCATGCCCTGCTGGTCGATGACGAGGTTGACGTCATCTTCTGTCTCTGGGGTGGTGTGGGCGCGATTGAGATGCTTCCGCTCATCGACTACGACCTTGTCGCCGCAAATCCCAAGGTGATCGTGGGGTTTAGTGACGTCACCAACATGCACGCCGCCCTGCTCAAGCTGTCCGGACTATGCACGTTTCACGGTCCGGGCTTCGGTTCCTTTGGGGCGACTGGCCGCGAGGCGTTCACTCTCGACTCGGCGGCAGACGCCATGGCGAAGGGGGGATCGGGGCAGGTGCCACGCCGACCCGACGACCAGTACCTCCGTGCCATTGTGCCGGGACGTGTGTCAGCGCCGATCCTCGGCGGGAACCTCGATACGTTGAACCACCTGATCGGTACGCCTTACGAGCTCGACCTGTCGGGCGCCATCGTGCTCTTCGAGGACGTTGACCTCCGTACGATCAACTTCGATGTCATGTTCTGGCAGATGCGATTGGCAGGCATGTTCGAGGATGTGGCCGGCATCGTCGTTAGCGACTTGCAGGGTTGTGGCCAGCCGGACCCCGAAGTGGTGGCTGACCGCTCACTCGAAGATGTACTTGAGCAACACCTCGGTTCGCTCGGGGTGCCCGTGATCTATGGGCTGCCTCTGGGACACGGCCGGCATCTGGCATCGATCCCGCTCGGTGTCATGGCGACTCTGGACGCAGACGAGCGCACTCTCACCATCGACGAGCCCGGCGTCCGCTGAGTGCCGTTTCTGAGGGAGCCGGCCCTTGCGTTAGTGTTGGGAAGCCTTCTTGAAGGCACCGGGACGTAGCGCAGCTTGGTAGCGCACTTGACTGGGGGTCAAGGGGTCGCAGGTTCAAATCCTGTCGTCCCGACGGTGGAAAACGCGGGTCAGGGGCGGTGGGCTTCACCGCGCCCCCGCCCCCCCCACGCCGTCGCCACTCAAGTCGACACACAACCCGGGGGAG
>JAJAYZ010000052.1 GCA_027118455.1 Actinomycetes bacterium | reverse complement strand
CCGACGACGCCTCGTTCTGTCCAGCCACTCCTGCGCAGTCGGACGCGAAGCCAGCCGGGCCGCCTCACGACGGAGCAGGTCAGGGACGGTCACGCCGGCCTCGGCTGCGTGCTTCGACAGAGCTGTGTAGACGTCATCGTCGACATTCCTGATCTGAATCGTTCGTGGCATAGATGCATCTTAACATGCGTCTACGCATGAAGCAGTGCGTTGGCGACTGCCGTCTCGAGCCTTCACATCACCCGCCTGGATCTGCCGCCGCCCAGACCAGTGGCGTCAGACCGTGGCCTCACCTGGTCGCAACAGCCCGTTGACTGCCGGACGCAGGTGGCTCAAGGTCCGAGCGAGCCAATGGGCAACATCAGGACACCGTCAGCGCGACGGTAGGCGTAGCCCGTCGAGGTAATGACCCCCAGGGCAGACGGGGCACCGACCTTGGTCTGGTCGACCTTCGACGCGAACCGCGTGAGCTTAGCCGCCGCCTTGCCAGCATCGTCGGGGTTCAGTTTGACTTCGAAGGCGCCCCACCGTCCGTCCGGCATTGTGACTACGACATCGACCTCATTCTGGTTCGCGTCCCCCCAGTGGTGCACCTGGCCACCAAACTGCTGAAGGTAGACGCGCACATCGCGCACAACGAGATTCTCGAAGAAGAATCCCGTGGCGTTGAGGTCAGCCATTAGCTGCTGCGGACCCTGCCCCAGCGCAGCGACAGCCAGCGAGGGATCGACGAAGTACCGAGTGGACGCGGCGCGCAACGGCGTCGCTGAGCGCATGTGCGGAGCCCAGGCCGGAGCGTCCTCGACGAGGCGTAGCCGCCAGAGGGCATCTAAGTAGTTGTCCAAGGTTTCCCGCGCGATTGGACCGGCTGGTCCGCCGACGTCACGTGCCAGGGAAGCGACCTTCACGTCGGTCCCGACGTTGCGTGCCAGGGCCGTGAGCAGTCGGCGGACGTTCGTCGGGTCACGCCGAGCTCCGAGGGCCGACACATCAACCAGGACGATCTGGTCGAGATAGTCGACCAGCCATTCCGCTGCATCGACCGCGGTGGCATCGAGCAGCAACGGCCATCCACCGATGCAGATGCGGTCGATGAGCTTTGGTACGTCCAGCCCAGCGTCAAGCGCTCGGACTTCGCCGCCGTCCAGGACCGCAGCCATCGAGACCTCGCCGGTCGAGTGACCCGTTTCAAGCAGGCTCATCGGACGCATCTGGATGGTCGCAATGCGTCCGGCACCAGAGTGCCTGTTCGCGTCGTCACTCGGTGTGGCGGACCCGGTCAGGATGAACAACCCTTTCGCGGGGGATCGATCGTCTACGGCTCGCCGCACGTGGTTCCACAACGCCGGTTCGAGCTGCCACTCGTCCAGCAGTACCGGCGGATCGCCGTCGAGCAGCAGGCTCGGAGCTGTCGCGGCCGCACCGCGTGCCGCACCGTCGACGTCGAGCCGAAAGGTCGTCCGCGCTACCCGACTGGCCGTGACCGTCTTGCCACAAGCCCGCGGTCCTTCGATGAGGACCGCACCGATGCCGCTCAGTCGGTTCCTGAGCTGGTCGTCGACCAAGCGGGGTCGATAGGCGGGTCCTTCGGCCGATCCATCCGGCTTCATGCGTCACCCCTCGACTGTGGCACTCGGCTATCTTGCAGAAAAGATAACATGGATCTTGCAGAAAAGATAGATCATTTCTGTCGCGGCAAGGAGCCGGCAAAGGGGATCGTGCTCGTGACATTGGGCGACAGCGGTGATCAATAGCGACCGGCGACTCAAGGTCGCTCGAGACAAACTACGTGGCCTGCAGCCGACGCGAGATCAAGCGAGCACCAGCCTCGACCAGATCGCCTACGACGACCTCACCTCCGAACTTCAACGTCAAGTAGACGACTACGAAGCCATCAAGTCAGGAGCAGTCCAAAAGTTCTCGGTTGAGGCGATCGACGAACTGGGGCCAGCGATCGTCCGGGCGCAGATGGCGCGTGGCTTGACCCAGAGGCAGTTGGCCTGGCGAAGGTAGCTGACCTACTGGACGCGCTGGGCTACGAGTTCGTTGGAGTCGTACGGCCAAAGCAGGTCTCGTCGCCGACAGTCGCCGTGGCCGGCGATCCGAATCACCCGTCCGAGGGCAAGTAACCGGCATCCCGCTGAACCGGTCGTCGCACTCTTCGAGATCGCTCGCGAGCTGCACATCAGCCTGAGCGCTGTGAAACGCACCTCACTGCGCAGATGAACAAAGCTGAGCGCCCGCAACCGCGTCGAACTAGCGATGTGGGCCTACGAGACCGGCCGCATCAAGTCCTCACCCCCGCCGCCTGGATCTACCGCTGCGCACCTGCGAACGACTACCTTGAAGTGCGGCCGGCCCGCCATGATCGAGTCCCTCGTCGCACGGAGGCACCCAAATATGTCTGTTCGCAGATCTGCGATCGCCCTGGCTGTCGTCGCGACCGTTGGCGCATCCGCACTGGTCGCACCCGGCGCCTCGGCGCAGCTGCCTGGACCATGGGGTACGCCCAAGCGCATCCCGGGCAGTGCCGGCCTCGTCAACCCCGTGTCGGCCGTGGCCGCGGACGGCACCGACCTCGTAACGTGGCTTGTCGACGGCTCCGGCACCTTCGGCAACGCAGTGCTCGGCAAGGTCAGACTGCCCGGAGAGACGGAGTGGAAGCGCGTGCCGGTAGGGCCGGACGGCTCGTTCCTCGGCGTCACCGACATCGCCCCCACCGCATCAGGTGACTTCTGGATGACTTACCAAACGGGGGCGGGCAACTACACGTCGTACCTCATCAAACTGGACGCACAAACGCGGCGGTGGTCAGAGCCGGTCCGGCTCTTCAAAGACCAAGACAATCACTTCCACGCATCGTCTGAGATAGCCATCACCGCAGACGGAACGCTGGTCGTCACAGCTGTGTCGCCTCCCAAGGTAGATCCCCCAGGCGACCCGGTGGCTCGTCTCTCGGTAGGCATCCACTCCCCCGGCGGGACGTGGCAGAACCGATTTCTTACTCCGGCAGATAAGTTCGCCAACGCTCAGCACCTTGCCGTCAATCCAGCCGGCGACGTCGTCATCTCGTTCATCCAGGGCTACAACCTCCCCGACATGACTGTGCGTGCAGCAACCAAGGCCAAGGGCAAGAACTCAGAGTGGAAAGTCAGCACGATCTCCACCGCCGGCGACTCGCAGCGCGTACACCCGACCATCGGCGTTGACGGCACGGCAGCCGTTGTGTGGACCGCGACCTCACAGACGTTCGACGCCGTGCGAATGGCAACGAGGGAAGTCCGACGCCCACTCGCGCCCTGGGTGGCACGTGATGTCGTCAGCGGTTCGTTGGTGTCGACAGATGCCTACGGCGTCGTCAACCGCCAAAGCGAGACGACCGCGGTATGGGGTCAGAGGAGTGGTGGCACGCTCACGATCTGGTCCCGGCATCTGGACGACTCAGGGCTGGGTGGGGCTGTCCAACTGACGCCCACCGGCGAGTACGCCGAGCTTAACGCGCTCGTCCAGCGGCCCGACGGCAAGGCTGCGCTTCTCTACCAGCGCTTCACCCCGGCCTTTGACGGCCTCGCGGTGGAGTTCAGGACCCTCAGCCAGGGCGTGCCAGGACCCGTTCAGCAACTGTTCGGAGACGAGGCGACAAATGGGGCATCGAACGGTGAGGTCATCGGCGTCGACGCCCGGAGCCACGGCACGATGATCTACACCCGCGGGACCTACCCCGACACCGACTTCGCTTGGCTTGGCCAGAGCCAGGGGCCTTCGATCATGACCAGTCCCACGAGCGGATCGGTCGTCAACCGGGCGCGCGTTGCAGGGTCGCTACGCATCGGGACGAGGGCTACCTGCGCCTCCGGGTACTGGGTCGAGACCAGTTCGATCAGCTACCGCTGGGAACGCAACGGCAACCGGATCCGCGGCGCCACCGCGAAAAAATACCGACTGGTGAGCAGGGACGACGGTGAAAAAGTCTCGTGTGAGGCCACCGGAGCCGACTCGACGGGTCAAACCCGGGTTCTGAACAGCCCATCCAGACGCGCTGGCTGACGCTCCGGCTGTCGGCCGCGTCCAGTAGAACGTCTCCATGAGCCCTCGCTGCCTCCCTGAGTCGCCCACCTTCGAGTCGGTGGCCGAGCAGGCAGTCTGGACGGCTCTGCGCAGCCAGCTTCCCGACGACGCCGTGCTCCTCGCGAATCTGGCGCTCACCGACCGCAAAGGTGACTGCGAGGCCGATCTCGTCGTCCTCTGGCCGGACATTGGCATGGCGGTCATCGAAGTCAAAGGCGGACACATCACCCGTGGCGACGACGGCACGTGGATCCAGGTAGGCAACAACGACCATCGGAAGGTCGTCGATCCGATCTACCAAGCTCACCGCAGCCACTATGCGTTGAGTGGATTCATCCGACAGCGAACGTCGCTCATGCAGCTTCGTATGACACATCTTGTCGCGTTCCCATACACCCGTGTCGACGACAACTTCGCATCGCCTGACTGCCCGCGTTGGCGGCTCCTTGATCAGCTCGACGTCGAGACGAATGCGGCGGGCAAAGTCTTCACAGCACTCCGCGACCTCGAGGGAGCACCCGCTCCAACCTCGGAACAGATTGCTGCCATCGTCGACGCGCTCACCGCACGTCCAGGCACCCAGCGAGTGTTGCTGAGCACCCTCGCGGAGAACGAAGACTCCGTCGAACGCCTCACGGCCAAGCAGGCAACGGTCCTCCGCATGCTCAGCGACGTCCCGCGGCTCCTGGTCCGTGGTGGCGCCGGCACCGGCAAGTCCTACCTGGCGCTCGAACAAGCCCGACGACTCAGCCGCGCAGGGCAGCGGGTGGCGCTTGTTTGCTACAGCCGCGGGCTCGCCTCGTTCGTCGAACGGCGCGTCGCCACTTTCCCAGCCGCCGATCGCCCCGCTTACGTGGGGACGTTCCACAACCTCGGCGTCCAGTGGGGGGCCAAACCTCGCGGCGGGGCAGACCAGCGCTACTGGGACGAGACCCTCCCGGTCGAGATGCTCCGTCTGGCTGCGCACCTCACCGATGCTGACCGCTTCGACGCGATCGTGGTGGACGAGGCACAAGACTTCGCAGACTCCTGGTGGCCGGCGCTCACGGCCGGACTCCGCGATCCGCAGTCAAGCGGGTTATCGATCTTCCTCGACGAGGGGCAGCGAGTCTTCGGTCGAGAAGGCGTCCCTCCTCACGCCCTCGTTCCCGTCAACCTCGATGAGAACCTTCGCAACACCAAGCAGATCGCCCAGACGTTCGGCTCACTCGCCCACGAACAGATGAAGTACGCCGGACTCGACGGTCCCCCCGTCAGGTTCGTCGCTTGCGCTACAGCCGAGGCCGTTAATGCTGCCGACGACGCTTTGCTCGCTCTGATGGACGAAGGATGGCCGCCTGAGTCACTCGCGCTGCTCACCACCGGCAGCCGTCACCCCGTCCAGCTGGAGCGGGTGAAAAGTCGTGGCACTGCCGGCTACTGGGACAGTTTCTGGGAGGCCGATGACGCCTTCTACGGTCACGTGCTCGGCTTCAAGGGACTCGAACGACCCGCAGTCGTCCTGGCAGTGAACGGCTTCCGCGACGAACATCGGGCACGAGAGCTGCTGTATGTCGGCATGTCCCGGGCCCGCGATCTTCTCGTCGTGTGCGGCGACACCGACGAGCTGCGTCACTGGGCCGGCGAAGGAGTGATGCGTCGTCTTGGGGTCTGAGCTGAGGTTACCTTGCCTGACATCCCAGGTCAGTCCGCCGACTCCCGGGCGTGCTGGGCGATCTGGCTCTCGACTTTGTGTCGGGCCTTCCGTTTGAGGCAGTACTCGCACCCGACGCCCCCGCCCGCACCAGCACGCGACACTCGCCTTCTAGAACATGCCGCTACCGGACCCCAGGTGGCCGGAACTGAATCGATATGCGCGGTCCGTTCGGTTTGGTCGTCTTCGGCACCGCGTGCTCCCACTCACGCTGGCAGGCACCACCCATGACAAGTAGATCACCGTGCCCAAGCATGAAGCGCACAGACGCCCCGCCGTTCCGTGGTCGCAGAAGTAACGCCCGCGGCGCCCCAAGAGAGACGATCGCGACCAGGGTGTCTTCGGTCCGGCCGCGCCCGATCGTGTCGCCGTGCCAGGCAACGCTGTCGCGTCCGTCGCGGTAAAGGCACATCCCTGCGGTGGCGAAGCCTTCGGGCAACACCTCGCCGTAGTGCGCCGAGAGGCCGAACCGCGCATCGGCGAGCACCGGGTGTGGCAGCTGCGCCCTTGCGTCGTACCAACCAACAAGACGCGGCACGTCGACAACTCGGTCGTACATCTGGCGCCGTTCGGCACGCCACGGCACTGACTGGGCAACCTCGTCGAACAGGGCGTCGGATCCGGCAACCCAGCCGAGCTGGTGGTCGACCCAACTGCGACGGTCCAACTTCGTGCGCGTGAGGCCGTCGCCCAGGCGGCTGAGCGAGGGTGCGGTGTCACTGTCGAACAACGAACTCTGCATCGCAGGCATGCGGCCGAGGCTAGCACTCATTCGAACACCTGTACGACTCCGTCGAAGGCGTCAGTGACGGTGGTGGTGCTCAACCAACTGCCAGACCTGACGCAGTCCAACGACCATCAGCACCGCCCATATCCCTGCGCCGCCGAGGACGAACGGATCGAAGGTGAACACCCCCGCGGTGGCGAGAAAGAGGAAGGGCACGAGCAGTCCGAGCGATGCAACGATTCGCCCGACTGGTCCGAAGGTTCTGTCGCTCTTGGCCCAGCGAGACGCTTTGCCACCCGGGATGACGGGGGTCAGTTCCCGAGGCGGAGTGAAGCCGAGCCGGCTGGGCGGGAGCGACGTCGGACCGGGCTCAGGCGACCTTGCCCCCTGCGGTGGATCTGGGGCAAAGAAGTCGAACTCGCCCATCGTCGGTTCAGCCATACGGGTAGGTCGACCTTCGCGCGGTCCCGCTTGACCGTTGACATCGGTAATTGCCGATGGCAGGTGACCTTGGACTCTGCCGGAACCATCTGGGAGCAGGAAGACTGCAGAGTGCGGCTGTCTTCTCTCCCTCCTAAGGGGGTGTCTCATGGCCATCTACACGCCAATGCAGGTTCCTCAGCCCTCGCCGCTGACCGAGAGCGTCCGGCCCGCACCAAGTGCGCCGCAGCGGGAGCACCCACGAGAGACGCACCGGACCGGGCTCGCACTCGACATCACCCTTGCTCTCATCGCCATCTTCGTGCTGCTGACCGCGCTGTTCTGACCCCCTGGCACTGCTGGGGTGGGCCCCGCCGTCCGGCAAGCGCACGGCGTCCACTTTGTCTAAGCCATCTGGGTGATCCTCGCGCCCTCGGCAAAGGGAGTCAGCCTGGGAGGCCGATGCCCACGTATGACCCCTCCCACCCGGCGCCAGGTGCTTGCGTTGGCTGGAGCCGCCGGCTTTGCCGGGGGCCTCAACCTTGCGGCAGCTGCGGTGCCGGCCGCCGCAGCGACGGCCTCACGGCCGGGACGCGACTTTGTCCCGGCCGACCAACATCTGCATCTGCTCCGGCGAGCGACGTACGGACCTACCCCAGCGTCCCTCGACTACCTCAAGACCAAAGGCATCAGCACCTGGCTCGACCAACAGCTGTCTCCCGCGACGATCGACGATGCCGCATTCCAGAAGCAGCTCCACAACAAGTTCCCGTGGCTCTCATGGTCGATCCCCGACGTCATCAAGCGGGTCCCCGAGGGTCAGAAGTGGCCCTTCATGACCGAGCTGTCGATGGCCAGCATCGCCCGCGCGACCTGGAGCCGTCGACAGCTCTACGAGGTCATGTGTGAGTTCTGGTCCAACCACCTGCACATCACCTGTCCGTCCGACAAGGTGTGGTTCGCACGGCACGACTACGACGCCTCGGTGATCCGCAAGCACGCGCTCGGCACCTTCGAAGACATGCTCATCGCCAGCGCCAAGCACCCAGCGATGCTCACCTACCTGAACAACGCCGAGTCAAGCCGCTCCGACCCCAACGAGAACTACGGTCGCGAGCTCCTTGAGTTACACACCGTTGGAATTGCTGGCGGCTACACCGAGAAGGAGATGTTCGACTCAGCGCTGATCATGACCGGCTTCACCCTGAACCCGGTCAGTCGGCTGTACCGCTACGACACCTACGCCCACTACACCGGTCCGGTGAGTGTGCTCGGGTTCGACCGACCCAACACCAGGCAGAACGAGGGCGAGCAGCTCGGGATCGACTACCTCCGGCACCTCGCTCGGCATCCCACGACGGCACGTCACCTTTCGCGCAAGCTGTGGATCCGATTCATCTCCGACACCCCTGACCAGGCCTTCGTCGACGAGCTCGCACAGGTTTACCTGGACAACGGGACAGCCATCAAGCCAGTACTGCGCCACCTCTTCTTGAGTGACGCGTTCACCGTGTCAGTCGGGCAGAAGTTGCGGCGACCCTACGAAGACGTCATCGCAACCATGCGACTGCTTGGCTACCGGCCGGAGGCAGGGAGCCGCACCACGGGTCTGCGGACCCTGCAATGGATGGTCACCGAGCTCGGCCAGGCCCCGTTCGCATGGGCCCTTCCTGACGGGTACCCAGACGATGGTGCCTCGTGGCTGTCGGCCGGGTCAACGCTCAACCGTTGGAACCGGCACCTTGCCTTCGCCTCCCACTGGGGTGCTGCAGAGTTTCCCATGCCACCGCTCCGCTCACTCCTGCCCGCCAAGCTCCCGCGAACCTACGGCGACATGCTTGACGCCCTGGCCCGCCGGTTGGTGTTCCGGACCATCGAGGACCGTCACAAGCAAGTCATCCTGACGTTCTTGGACCGCCGCGCCAGTGATTCATTCGACAAACAGGACGCTGACGCGGTCTACCGCATGGGTCCAGCTGTCGCTCTCATTCTCGACTCGCCCTACCACGGGGTGAGGTGAGCCATGAGTGAACACGAGACGTCGCAGTGTGGATGCGACCACGAGACTCCGAGCATGAGCCGACGCGCGCTCCTTCAACGCGCAGCCGCGATCGGGGCAGGTGCGACCCTTGCCACTCAGGGGCTAGCCACGAAGTACGCGTTCGCGTCCGGCGCCTACCACGGGGATGTCGTCGTCGTCTTGTCGTTGCGCGGAGGCTTCGACGGGCTGAACGCCTTCGTCCCGACCGCCGACCCCCATTACGGGGCTTCCCGCCCGACGGTCGCCATCCCCGAGAAGACTCTGTTGCACCTCGACAGCAACTTTGGCATGCATCCAGCGCTCGAGCCCCTGTACAAGTACTGGAAGAACGGATCGCTCGGCGTCGTCAATGCCGTTGGCATGTCGCAACCCAACCGCTCACATTTTGCGGCGATGGGAGAGATCGAGCGCGCAGCACCAGGTTCGACCATCCGCTCAGGGTGGCTCGACCGCGTCCTCGGCTTGCGATCCACCGGCGGCGCGTACCGCGGCGTCCAGGTGGGGGCGAACCGTCCGCCCGTGTCCTTCGGCGGTGGCAATCCCGAGCTCTCGATTCTCTCGGTCGACTCGTTCTTGCTCTCCAAGTCATCGACTGCCGCCGATCGCAACGCATGGCGGGCGGCCCTGATGGGCATGAACGCCGACGCCCCTTCACTGATGGCAGCCCCGGCTCGGATGGCCGTCAGCGCTGTCAACACCGCAGCCGACCTGCAGCGTGCGGGATACCGACCCAAGGCGACAGCTGCCTACCCACATACCGAGCTGGGCAACGCCATGAAGGACGTCGCTCGCCTGATCAAGTCCAACGTCGGCCTGCAGGTGGCGTGCGTCGACTTCGGTGACTGGGACATGCACTCAGGAATGGGGAAGGTGGGATCTGGCTGGTTGCGTAGTCAGCTCAGCCAACTTGCCCACACTCTCGACGCGTTCGCGTCCGACCTCGGAAGCGCGATGGGACGAGTCACCGTTATCACGCTCTCAGAGTTCGGCCGGCGCGTCCGCGAGAACGGCTCAGGCGGCACCGACCACGGGCACGGCCAAGCCGTCATGCTTCTGGGCGGCGGCGTACGGGGCGGCCACGTCTACGGCCGCTGGCCCGGGCTCGCTGACGGGGACCTCGTTGACGGCGACCTCGCTGTGACGACGGACTATCGCAACGTCCTCGCCGAGCTTTTGCAGAAACGCTGCGGGGCCGGGTCGCTGTCAACGGTGTTTCCCGATCTCGCACCTCAAGCGGTCGGCGCCTTCAAGGCCCGCACCTGAACGGCGCGGACGCCGCCTGACCCCACTTGTGCCAGCATCATCGCAGGCATCCAAGGCGGTCGGAGGAAGACGTGCATACGAGTGCGGCGGTTGGCCCCGACCCCTCCGTCATGGATGTGGGCACCGTTGTTCAGGTCGTCAATACCGACGCGCAACTCGGGCTGACCGCTGTCGAGGCCGCACGCCGTCTCGTCGAGACGGGTCCCAACGAGATCGACGCCGAGCCGCCGGTATCGGCATGGCGCAAGGTGACTGAGCAGTTCAGGGATCCGCTGATCTACCTACTGTTCGCTGCCATCGTCATCTCCCTCGGTGCCTGGGTCGTCGAAGGGGCATCCGGGTGGCCCTACGACGCTGTGGTAATCACTGTGATCGTCGTGCTCAATGCGGTCCTCGGCTACGTGCAGCAGGCGAAGGCGGAGAAGGCGGTGATGGCGCTGCAACGCCTGAGCGCATCTACGGCTGTGGTCGTCCGCGACGGCGTGCAGCTGCGGATCCCCACCGGTGAACTTGTGCCTGGTGACGTACTCGTTCTTGGCGCAGGTGACGCGGTCGCCGCCGATGCACGCCTGCTCTCTACAGCCGCGCTGGAAATCTCCGAAGCGTCGCTCACCGGTGAAAGCGAAGCGGTGCTCAAGAACGCTCGCACTTTGCCGCAACCAGCCACCCTCGCGGACCGGTTCAACATGGTCTTGGCCGGAACCTCGGTGACAAGCGGAGTCGGACGAGCCGTCGTCACGGCGACCGGCATGGCGACCCAGATGGGCCTGATCGCCAGGTTGCTCACCGACACCAAAGAGGCGCCGACACCACTTCAGCGTGAGATCTCCAGGCTCGGTCGCATGCTTGGCATCGCGGTGGTGGCGATTGCGGTCTTCGTGACAGCAACGATCGTCTTGTTCTTCGGTGTGGACAGCATCGAAGACGTCACGACCACTCTGCTGCTCGGCGTTTCACTGGCTGTGGCTGCCGTACCCGAGGGACTACCGGCGATCCTCTCGATCGTTCTGGCGCTCGGCGTCAAACGAATGGCCGACCACCACGCGATCGTCAAGAAGCTCTCTTCTGTTGAGACTCTCGGATCCGCCTCGGTGATCTGTACCGACAAGACCGGCACCCTGACCAAGGGCGAGATGACAATCGTCCGGATCGTCACGGCGGCCGGTGAGTTCACCGTTACCGGAGTGGGCTACAACCCCGATGGGCATGTCGAGCACGAGCGGGGTCAGCTCGAGGTAGGGAGCGATGAGTGGGAGCTGGCCCGCTTCGTCCTCAGTGGTGGCAGCCTCGCGAACAATGCGACTCTTCGCGAGGTGGAAGGCGAGTGGATCGTCGACGGCGACCCCACGGAGGTCGCCTTCCTGATCGCTGAGCGGAAGCTCGGCACTCGTGACGATCGTGCCGACCGATTCGAGCGCATCGGCGAGATCCCCTTCACCTCCGAGCGCATGCTGATGACCAGCCTCGAGTCGGACGCCCAGCGATCCGGCAAGGTCGCGGTGGTCACCAAGGGCGCACCCGACGTCCTTCTGGGTCGATGCTCACACGTGAAAGTTGGCGACGGCCTCGAATCTCTCGACGACGCCTGGCGAACGCGCATCCTGAGCGACGTAGAACGTCTGTCCGACGCAGCCCTTCGCACACTGGCTGTTGGCTACCGGCTTCTGGAGGTCACCACCCCACCGGAGATCACCGACTCGCTCGAGCACGACCTCGTCTACACCGGCATGGTCGGCATCATCGACCCTCCTCGCCAGGAGGCAGCTGACGCCATTGCGGAGGCCAACCGCGCCGGCGTCCGGGTCATCATGATCACCGGCGACCATCCACGGACGGCGACGCGGATCGCCCGCGACCTCGGAATCGTCCAGGACGAGTCCGTTGCGGTATCCGGCGCCGAGCTCGACCATATTTCAGCCGAGGAGTTCGGCGACGTCGTGCGTCACCAATCGGTGTATGCGCGGGTGACCCCTGAGCAGAAACTGCGCATCGTCGACGCGCTGCAAGCGGACCACCAAGTCGTTGCCATGACGGGCGACGGCGTCAACGATGCGCCAGCCCTGAAGTCTGCCGACATAGGCATTGCCATGGGAGTGACCGGTACCGAGGTCACCAAGGAAGCGGCGAAGATGATCCTCGCCGACGACAACTTCGCCACCATCGTTGAAGCGATCCGCGAGGGACGCGGGATCTTCCTGAACATCAAAAAGTTCCTGCGGTACTTGCTGTCATCAAACACGGGCGAGGTGCTCACGGTCTTCCTCGGAGTTGTTCTCGCCGACGTCATCGGGCTGGCAAACGCTGGTGGAGCGGTGGCGCTGCCGCTGCTTGCCACCCAGATTCTGTGGATCAACCTGCTCACCGATGGGGCGCCGGCACTGGCCATGGGCATGGATTCGGAGACTGATGACGTAATGGCCCGGCCACCTCGTTCGATGGGTGAGCGAGTGATCGACAGCCACATGTGGACGGGCATCCTGATGATCGGCCTCGTCATGGCCATCGCCGCGCTCACTACCATTGACCTGTATCTGCCCGGGGGATTGATCGACGGCACCCAGAGCCTGGACACCGCACGAACGGCCGGCTTTACTGTGCTCGTCTTCGCACAACTGTTCAACGCCCTCAACGCACGCTCTGAGACCGGCTCCGCATTCCACCGCCTGTTCACCAACCCCTGGCTTTGGGCTGCCCTCGCGCTGTCGTCGCTGCTGCAGATCGCCGTGGTACAGATGCCATTCCTCAATGAGGCCTTCCGAACCACCTCCCTGACCGGGCAGCAGTGGCTGGTTTGCCTGGCGATGGCAAGTACCGTCCTGTGGTTCAGCGAGTTGCGCAAGCTCGTCCTTCGCGCCTGGGTCGGTCGGTAGCCCCTCCGGTGCTGGCGCCCCGTACGCTCAGGGGATGGCCGAATACCAAATCACCCTGTGGCGTGACATTCCCTCGATGGTCGTTGCCCGCGATGGCGACGACGTCACCAAGATCCAGCTCGCTGCGCGGTTCCAAGAAGCGATCGACGAGGCGGCGATGCGCCTGGGAGAGGTCGGCAGCGACGACTACCTGGCCGGGTGGACGCGCTCGGACTGGACGACAGCCGACGGCGACCACGCTCACCTCGCCGGTGTCGTGGCCGAACAGCTCGAGAACGAGTGGACGTCGGAACGGACCATCGACTACCTGAACGGCATCGGACCAGCCGTCAGCTGATGCCGGTCACAGTCGGCGGGCTTAAGTAGCCGAGGTGTAGGCGTCCAGCACCTGGCGGATGGCCGCCCGGAGAACGATGTCCGGGGTGAGCCCACTCGCCCCGCTGCCCACTGAAGCGCTGCCCGGGACCTCCTGCGGTGAGAGCCATGGCAGGAACTGGCTGACCAGCTCGTCGGGAAGGCCTTTGCTCTCCAGGTTTCGGCGCAGCTCACCGACCGCTCGCTGCACCGAAGGCACCGGCCAGTAGTAACGCGACCGGTCGCTCCGTGAGTAGCGCCGGGCTTGCGCCGCTCGCTCGGGATCATTTGGATAGAATGGCTTCCAGTATTCGGGTTCGGCGACCATCGCAGCGTCCAAGACCGCGCGGACGCCGGACGCCTCAGCATCTAGCAACTCATCTTCGATGAACGAGAGTCCAAAGAGCGCCTCGCGATAGGCGAAGGTCAGACCAGGTCCGACCTTCAGGATCGCGAAGTGGTCGGCAACCAAACCGCGTAGCGACTGCCAGGACTGGTAGTCGGTGCTGTGCGCCTCGAAGACAAGCGGGACGTCACCATCCAGGCACTGCGCGAGGTGGGACGCCTGACCCGGTGCGTAGGCATAGAGCTCTTCGTCGCTGAACTCAACTCCTGGCTGTGCAACCACCGCGCGTACGCGACGCCAGGCATCCGCTTCCCCAACTGACGTGAACGCCAGCTGGGTCACCTCGATCGTCTCGGCGACGTCGTCAGCAGTGCTGACGTGGATGCCGTGCTCCCCCGTCGACTCCCCTCCGGGGACTGGCACCTCCGTGCCGATCACGTAGCGCAGCTGGACGCCGGGCGCAGTGGCGGCGCGCTCGGCCACGGCGGCGAGCCGGGCCGCGCGTTCGGCTACCAATGCCGGGGCGAGGGCTCCGGGAGGATCGTCAGCGCACCTGGCCGACGTGTCGAGATGGATCTTGGAGTAGCCGGCGGTCACGAACGCCGCGACGAGCTCTTCCGACTTGGCCATCGCCGTGGCAGCCGACAGGTGCTTCCACGGGTTTGGTCCCAGGTGGTCACCGCCCAGCACCAACCGCTCAGCCGGCAGGCCGGACCGCTCGGCCAGCGCCACCACCTGGTTCAGGAACTCGACCGGCTGCATACCGGTGTATCCACCGTCCTGGTTGACCTGGTTGCAGGTCGCTTCGATCAGCACGACATGCTCACCGTCGACCCCGTGGCGAACCGTCTCGTCGAGAACCAGCGGGTGAGCCGAGCAGATCGATGCCAGCCCGTCGGGGCGTCCGGCCCGGTGCGCCGCTGCGAGGACGTCGAGCGCATGCTCGGTCACGCGGGGCCTCCGCCCAGATCGTCCACCTTCACCGAGCTCATCCAGAGCTCGACCTCGTCCGCCGTCGGTTGCGAGTCGGTGCCGCCGGTGGAAGCGGTCGACAGCGTTCCGGCAATCACTGCCATCGCCAGGCATTGGCCCGGATCGCGTCCCAGCAACCGCCCCGTCAGGAACCCGGCGTCGAAGGAGTCACCTGCACCGACCGCGTCGACAAAGTCGACCGGCGGAGTGCGCAGCACCCGAAGTCTCTGCCCGGCAATCTGAGCAACGGCCCCCTGCGGGCCACGCTTCACGGCTACATCGCACCCGTTCTCGGAGACGACCTCGATGGCACGGTCAAGGATGGGTGAGCGCCCGATGGCCGTCAGTTCAGCCTCGTTGGGGAGGAACACGTCGGTCTCGGCGAGCAGCGCCGACAGGTCCCACCGTTCGTGAGGGTCCCAGTTCGTGTCGAGCGAGGTGGTCGCACCCGCGCTGCGAAATCGGCCGAACGCCGCGGGCAGCACGTCGCGAAAGGCGTCCGACATCAGGTAGTACGACGCAGCGTGAACGTGTCGCGCGGGACGGTCCGGGAGTGCATCAAGGTCATCGGGCGAAAGCGCGGAGATAGTTCCGGACGCGGTGAGCACGGCGCGATCATCACCCCTGTTGAGGATCACCGACATGCCGGTTGGCGTGTACGCGTCCACGCGCAGGTGCCGAAGATCGACCCCGGTCTCGGTCAGCCGCACCATCATCAACTGTCCCAGGTCGTCGTCACCGACAACGCCGCACAACCCCACTCGCAGGCCCAGACGCGCAGCCCCGGCCGCTGTGATGGCCGCAGATCCACCCATCACCAACGACGCGCTGTCGACCAGCTGCTCCACTTGGCCGAACTCGGGTTGAACCCCCAGGGCGGTGACGATGACATCGGGATTGACGTCACCGACGACCAACAGGTCGAGCTCGGACACAGGGCTCCTCGTCAGTGCAGGTAGCTCGGCAGGTGATCGCGCTGCGCGGCCACCATCTCGTCGAACATATCCCGGATCTGCTGCAGCTCGCAGGCAGCGGACGTCAACGGGTCGAGCATCAGCGCGTGGACGGCCGCTTCACGGTCTTCCTCAAGAATCGAGGTAACCGCCAGGTCGTTGAACTCCTGGTGACGCCGCACCCACGACGCCATGTGCTCCGGGAGCGAACCGAAGTGCTGCGGGTGGATACCGGCCGAGTCGACGGTGGCCGCAACCTCCACAGCATTCCCCTGATGAAGGTTGTCGATCCAGCCGTCGTTCGGCGTGGTGACATAGACCGTCACAGGCTTCCCTGAAGCCATCGCTCCCACGATCTGCGATGGGTACTCCCCACCCGGTTCCATCGCGAACTCACGCTCACCCGCGAGCACCGCCCGCAACATCTCATCGTTCTCGCGACGCCACGTCGGCCAGTTGTGCGCGTAGAAACCGGACTCGCCGATGTACTCCTTGCCCATCCACCGCTTGACGAGGTCGGGGTGCGTGCGGAAGTAGGGCAGGTACTCCGAGACGTGCCCGCTGCTCTCGGTGGGGAAGGCACCGAACTGGTACATCAGCTCGAACCTGACCGGGTCTTGTTCAAGTACCTCGGGCAACCGGCCGCGCTCGCGGAGCAGTGGGTAGAGGTCTTCGCCACCGCGAGTCAACCCAGTCAGCCAGGCCAAGTGGTTGACGCCAGCAGCGGAGAACTCGATCTCGCTCTTGTCGATCTGCAGGTAGTCGGCCAAGTTCTCGACCGTGTAGTGCACCGAGTGACACATGCCCCACACCGGAACGCTGGATGCGCGAGAGGCCGCCAGGATCGTCATCGACATCGGGTTCGTGTGGTTGAGGACGAGAGCATCGGGGCAGAGCTGCTCGACGTCCCGCAGAATTTTTAAGAACGAAGGGATCGTACGCAGCGACTTGAAGAGGCCGCCCGGGCCGATGGTGTCGCCGATGCACTGGTCGACGCCGTACTTCATCGGGATGTCGTAGTCGAAGTCAACCGTCGCCAAGCCGGCCACCTCGATCGTGCTGATCACGACCGTCGACCCGGCAAGCAGTTCGGTCCGGTCGACCGATGACTGCACTGTCCAGTCGCGACCGGACCGTTTGATGAGGTACTCGGCGAACTGATGGGCCAGTGCGAGGCGTTCTGCGTCGAGGTCGACCAACCGGAACTCGCCGGTCTCCAATGCCGGCGTCGTCAAGAAGTCGGTCATGAGCTCGGCGGCAAAAACCGTGCTGCCCGCTCCGATGATGGTGACAGTTGTCATGTCACTTACCTCCGGTCAGAGTCAATCCGGTGACGATCCACCGCTGCGTGAACAAGAAGAAGACCAGCACCGGGATCACCATGAGAACCGATGCCGCCATCACCAGGTTGAGCTGGGCTGCGTGCTGCGTGGAGTACCACGTCAAGATGACGGGAATGGTGCGCTTCTCGTTCTCCGTCAACACGATCAATGGCCACAGGTAGGCGTTCCAGTTGAACATGAAGGTGAGCAGCCCGAGGGTTGCCAGCGCCGGTTTTACCTGGGGAAGGACAACGGATCGGTAGATCCGGAACTCCGAGGCACCGTCGACTCGGGCCGACTCGATCTGCTCGTCCGGCAACGACCGGATGAACTGACGCATGACCAGAATCGCGAACGGGTCGATGGCAACGGTGACGATCAGGCCCCAGAGATTGTTCAGGAGACCGAGCTTGCTGAGGATCAGGTAGTTGGGGATCATCAGTACGCTCGGCGGCACCATCATCAGGGCCATCAGGTACCAGAACAGGATGTCGCGGCCCCGGAAGACGTACTTCGCAAACACATAACCCATCAACGACGACGTGAACAGCGTGATCACGACGTTCATGACGGCTACGAAGAGCGAGTTCTGGTAAAACGTCGACAGGGGCAGTTCGGGGTCGCCCAGGATCGTGCGGAAGTTGTCGAGGGTCCAGTCCTGCGGCAGGAAGGACGGTGGAATCTGTCGGATCTCTGCCCCGGTCTTGAACGCCCCGAAGATCATCCAGAAGAACGGCAAAGCCGCCACGCCGCCGGCAACGGCAAGGACGAGATACAGCACAACTCGCCCCAGCGGAATCTTGTGCTGAGGCGGCGTGACCACCGTGATCGCGGCGTCGCGTGGGGTATCGGTAGTCGCGATGGTAGCCAAGTCAGTACGTCCACTTCGAACGCAGCATGCGCGACTGGATCAACGTGATCAGCAGCACGATCCCCAGCAGCACCAGAGACTCTGCAGCCGCCCAGCCCATCGCCTGGAAGCGGAATGCGTTCTCGTAGATGTCGAGCGAGAGCACTCGTGACTGGTTGTCGGGGCCGCCGAGAGTCATCACCTGAAACAGGTCGAACGCCTGGAACGACGAGATCATCGTCAGGACCGCAGTGAGCATGATCGTCGGCTTGAGCAGCGGAAGCGTCACATACCGGAACCTCTGGTAGGCGTTGGCCCCGTCGAGCACGGCCGCCTCCGTGAGCGACTTCGGGATTCCCTGCAAGGCCGCGATGAAGATGATCAGGTTGTAGCCGATGTCCATCCAGAGGTACGCGACGGTGACCGCGATCAATGCAACCGGGATTCCCAAGACCGTTAGTGACGGGTCGTTCAACCACGAGATAACGGTGGTGGCGCCGGTCAGCTTGGTGATCACCGCGTTGGCCAACCCGTACTGGGGGTTGAGGACGTACTGCCAGATGACGGCCACTGCGACAGCTGAGGTGAGTACGGGCATGAAGAAGACTGTGCGCAGCAGCGGGCGCAGCCTCTGCGCGACCGACTCGATCATCACCGCGAGCGGAAGCGTGATCAGCAGGTTCAGCGGCAACACGATGAAGGCGAAGATCAGCGTCACCTTCACCGATGTCTGGAACGTCTCTGCCAACTGCGACTGACCGGAGAAGTCGAAGAGCTGTTGGAAATTCTGCAGCCCGACGAAGGGGTTGTCACCGCCCAACCCGCCGATACCGGCACCCTCGCGACGAGGGCTGTAGTTGAACAATGACATCGCTACTACCCACACCAGCGGAAGCAGGGTCAAGAGGGCCAGATACAGGACGGCAGGCGCCAAGACGACGCGCCGGAACCGTCGCTGTGGCGCGTCCAGCGCCCCGCGTGGCCGACCCCTGTGAGGGCCGGTCGCGCGGGGGCGTGGCAGCGTCTCTGTGCTCATGGCCTTGGCCCCATCGCTAGATGGAGTTGGCCTCCTGCTCGATCGATGCCAAAGCCTCGTCGATGGTCGCCTGGTCGTTCAGGACGTCCAGAACGTTCGGGACGATCACCTTGTAGAAGAGGCGGTCGCGATCCTTGAGGCTGCCGAGGTACTGGGCGTCGCCCAGGATGTCCAGCCACGGAGCGGTGTACGGCGCGTTGGTCACCAGCTCTTCCCGACCGTTGCCCTGGGCGTTGGCCCTGAGCGCGGGAAGGGTGCCGGTTGCCAGGTTCCACGCCAAGGCGTTATCGGCATTCTCGGTGAGGTAGGAGACGAAATCCCAGGCAAGTTCAGATTCCGGGGTGTTCTTTGAGACCGTGAGCCCCCAGCCAGAGTCTGCCGCAAAGTTGCTGTTCTCCAACGTCGGCAGCGGGACGTACTCGGTGTTCGCAGCGACCTCAGGGAAGTCCGTTGCGTACTCGGGTACCACCCACGGACCCACCAGCCCCATGGCACACAGCTCGGTGAAGTAGCAGTCGCCCACCCAGTTCGCGGTGTCGGTGAACAGGGTCGGGTCAACGATCTGCTCGTCGACGAAGCTCTTCATCAGCTCAAGAGAAGCAACCGCCTCTGGCGTCTGGAAGGCGAAGGTGCCGTCTTCGTTGAGGTAGCTGCCACCGTTCTGCAGAATCAGCGACAGGAGTGTGTACGACAGCCCGTCGTTGGTGGTGAAGTGGTATCCGGCACGGGTGATTTTGCCGTCGGAGACCCCGGTGAGCTTCTTGGCGTCCGCCTTGAACTCGTCGTAGTTGGCCCAGCCGTCCAGTGCAACGCCGGCGTCCTCGGCCATGGCCGTGTTCACCAGAGTTGCGCCGTACTCCACGTTCGACTCTTGTGGCAGGCCGTAGAGCTGGTCGTCGCACTGGTATCCACCGAGCGGGCCGGCGAAGAAGTCCTTGTCGGCCGATCCCATCGACGTGACGCTGTCCGGCACTGTCGCAAGGTTGGACGAGTAGCTGCACGTCCAACTGCCGAACATTTGCAGCACGTCAGCTTCGTTGCCGGCCGGCAGGGCCGTCTGCAAGGTCTGGATGTAGCTGTCGTAGGCGAACGTCTCGAACTTGATCTCGGTCCCGGGGTTCTCGTCCATGTACGAGGCAGCCAAGTCTTCGTACGCCTTGTTGAACGACTTGTTGGTGTGCGTCCAGACGGTGATGCTGCCGCCGGGTGCCGCCGCGTTGTCGTCAGCGGAGGAGGTGCACCCCGAGGCCAACAGGGCCAAAGCAACCGCCGCGACAGACAGAGTTCGTGCGCTTTTCATGGTTCCTCCTCGTTCAGGACGCTTCGTTCGAGGCGTCCAGTTGGATCACTGCAGTGAGGTGCCGGGGGTTGTCAGGATCGAGACCCTTGCCGAGCGCTCGCTCGAGGGCAAGTAGCTGAAGGGGCAGAAGGTAGAGCGCTGGGGACGCCCAGCTCGGGATGTCGGCTGGGATCTGATGATGGCCTTCGGTACCCACCGTGACCAGCCGCGTTCCGAAGGGCTCGATGTCGCGGAGTACCGCCTCTTCTAGTGACGCCCGCTGGGGCGAGACAAGGGCAACCACCGCCGCGCGCTCGTCACACATCGACATGGGTCCGTGCCGGAACTCCATCGAGTGGTACGCCTCCGAAGGGGTCAGCGACATCTCCTTGAGCTTGAGCATGCCCTCCGACGCGATTCCGTACAGCGCCCCCGAGCCGAGGAAGAAGAACGAGTCCGTTGCGCCGTCACTGGCCAGCGACGTCATGAACGGGCGCGAGCGGAGCAGGATGTCGGACGCCGCGGCCGGCAAAGCATGAAGAGCCCCGAGATCCCCACCGCGCAGGGCGCCAGCGACCGCGGAGGCAATGACCTGCATCGACGAGAACGAACGCGTCTGGGCTACCGACTGCTCAGCTGCCGCGGGGGCTGCCCACACCACATCCGCGGCATCGGCAAGCGTGGAGCCGGGGTAGCAGGTGATCGCCGCGACGGACTTGCCACCGATGGAGCGGAAATGCTCAACTGCCATCATGGTTTCGGTCGTGGTCCCCGAACGTGAGATTGCCAGCAGCAGGGTGCCCCGCGGGTTTACCAGCTTCGGATCCGCCTGGTCGATGAGCTCGGACGCCGGCAACGCCAACGCACGCAGTCCTGCATCTCGCAGAAGTGCAGCCACAGACATCGCGAGGTAGTACGTCGACCCGCAGCCGGTGACGAGAACGTCGGTGATGTCAGCGTCAAACGCCGACGTGAAGGTCATCGGGTCGAGACCGTCAATGGTCTGTTGCCAGACCTCCGGCTGCGACAGGATCTCGCGCTCGGTGTGAGTGGTCACGGAGTCAGCTCCGCAACGATGACGGTCGTGTCGGCCGCTTGGAGCGCAGCGATCACGTGAGTAGGTGCTCCGGTGTCGGTGACCACGGTGTCGATCGCCGCCAACGGAACGACGTGCGTTGTCGACACTCGGCCAAGCTTGGTGTGATCTGCGAGCACGACGCAACGTTGGGCATTCTCGATGAATGCGAGGTCGGTTGCTGCCTCGACATCACCATCGGCAGTGAACCCCTGTTCGCTGTCGAGCGCGGGAACGCCGAGAAACGCAATGGATGCTCGATAGGAGCCGATCGCTTCGACCGCTCGCGGCCCGACCATCGACTGCTCCGGGCTGCGCAAGGTTCCGCCGATCACGATCACCTGACCTCGGCGCCCACGGGAAAGCTCGGTGGCCACCGGAAGCGAGTTCGTCACGACCGTCACATCGACGTCCACCAGCTGCTCGGCCAGGTGCAACGTTGTCGACCCGCCCCCCAAGAAGAGCGTCTGCTCGGGCGAGATGAGTGCCGCAGCAGCACGCGCGATGGCGCGCTTCTCGGCGATGCGGTGCGAGCCACGCGCCGGGTAGGGCGGTTCGTGCACCTGGGTGGAGACCGCGCCACCGTGCGTACGCTGGATGACTCCCGAGCGCTGAAGCGCATCGAGATCTCGCCGGACGGTAGCCTCGCTGACCCCGAGGCAGTCGATCAACTGGCCGATGGTGACGGCGTCGTCGTCCTCCAGCATCTGCTGGATCTGCGTCAACCTGCTGACGCGAAGGATCGATCGGCTCGCCATGCCGCGATCATGCTCGTTTCTGATTGTTTCTGTCAAGAACCTTCACCAAATGCTAGCCAGCGCCGTAACTATCGGGCAGACTCCGGGGCTGAGTGAGCGAAACGCTCAGCGTTCTGCAAGTCTGCCCAACACAGAGACCGGTAAGAGGTGGCCATGGCACCCATCGTCCTGGAGGACGTGACCAAGGTGTACCCGGACGGCACGACCGCCGTTCGGGGTATCGACCTGACCGTGAACTCCGGCGAGTTCATGGTGCTGGTCGGTCCGTCCGGCTGCGGCAAGTCGACACTACTGCGCATGATCGCCGGCTTGGAGGAGACCACCAGCGGACGCATCCTGATCGGAGACGCCGACGTCACCAGCGCAGCGCCACGCGATCGTGACGTGGCGATGGTCTTCCAGAACTATGCGCTGTACCCGCACATGTCGGTCCGCGACAACCTTGGATTCTCACTCAAAGTCGGGCGCACGCCGAAAGCTGAGATGAGAAAGCGGGTCGACGACGTCGCCACGATGCTCGGTCTCAACGAATATCTCGACCGCAAGCCGGGGCAGCTCTCCGGCGGTCAGCGGCAACGCGTCGCGATGGGGCGCGCAATTGTTCGCGAGCCCACTGCCTACCTGATGGACGAACCGCTCTCCAACCTCGACGCCAAGCTGCGCGTTTCGATGCGCGCCGAGTTGACCAACCTGCACAAGCGCCTAGGCGTCACGACCGTCTACGTCACGCACGATCAGGTCGAGGCGATGACCCTGGGGCAGCGGGTCGCGGTCATCGAAGACGGCACCCTGCAACAGGTAGCCCACCCCCAAGAGCTCTACCGGCGTCCGGCCAACGTCTTCGTCGCCACCTTCATCGGGTCGCCCTCGATGAACGTCGCACAGGCGGCCGTCGCGGACGGCATGTTTACGTTCGGACAGTTCGCCCTTCCGATCACTGACACTCAGCAGGCAGCGCTCAAGGGACGAGAGTCGGCGATCGTCGGGCTTCGACCTGAAGCCTTCAACGTTGGAGGTGCCGAGCACACCGTCGAGGTCGAGGTGGCCGCCGTCGAGAATCTCGGCACCGAGTCCCACATCTTCTTCGGGGTCGATGCGCCACCGATCGGAGTCGCCACGCACCACCTTGCCGAAGACGCACCTTCAATCGTCGACGCCGGGTCAGTCTTTATCGCCAGACTCGGCCCTGACGAGCTGGTCGCCGTCGGTCAGACGCTGACGTTGTCCGTCGACACCCGCAAGGTCTATCTGTTTGACGCAGCCACCGGCGAGACCCTGCTGTCCTGACACACTCCACGCGAGAAAGTGGCACCCATGGGGATGCTCGTCAGGACGGGGTTCACCCTGGCGGGTTGGTGCGCACCAGGAAGTCGAGGAAGAGCGCTAGCTCGTCCACCATGGTGTCGACGTCGGGGACGGCGTGACCGGTGTCGATGCGGTGGTAGTGCACATCACCTCCTGCCGCGCGAAGTGCCTCAACGTAGGTGTCGACCTGCTCGACCGGGCACCGTGGGTCGTTCACCCCCGCGCTGACGAAGAGCGGGGCACGGACGTCGGCTACGTAGGCGATCGGTGACGATGTCTCGAAGACCTCGGGGATCTCCGTGATCGTCCCGCCGAAGAGCGACTCAAGGTAGCTCTGCATGAAGCGCGGTGAGACCTCGGCGCACTTCGCCTGGTCGGCGACCGGGACGAGCGCGATCCCCGAACGCCAACGGTCCGGTTGCGTCCCGACCGCCATTAACGTGAGGAAGCCACCCCACGACCCTCCCGCGATCGACAGTCGTTCGGCATCCACCACCCCCTCGCCCACCAGATGGTCGACAACTGCGGTGATGTCCTCCAGCTCGATGAACCCAAGCCGTCGGTGCAAGGCTTCGCGCCACGCAGCCCCATACCCCGTCGACCCCCGATAGTTGACGCTCAGCACCGCATAGCCCAGGTCGACGTACGACGCTGCCGTCGTGTTCCAGAGGTCGTAGTCCTGGAAGGTCGGACCTCCGTGCACTGCGACGACCATCGGCAGCGGCTCGCTCGCGTTCTCGGGGAGTCGGAGCAAAGCGTGAACCGTCCCACCAGGGCCTTCCACGAAGAGATCTTCGACGGGAGTCGACGAGGGAGGAAGCGGGCCCGGGAGTTCCACTAGGGGTTGGGCGTCTCCTCCGACGAGCCGATAAGCCATGGGCGGTGTCGCGGCGTTGGACACCAGAGCGTGCACCTCACCGTTCGGTCGCGCGGATGCGGCGCCGATGCAACCGGTGGGTGTGGGGATCCCTGTCAGCTCACCGCTGGCGAGCTCGAACCGGTGCAACGTGTGGCGCGCATCGTGCAGGGCTGTCACCAGCAGCGCGGAACCGTCCGGATACCAGCTCGCCTCGATGTCACCGTCAACGTCGATCGACAGCTCCTGCAACTGGTCCTCGGCAAGGTTCCACAGGGCCGGACGCGGCTGTCCGCCGCTGTTGTCGACCACCAGCACCCGCGACGCATCCGCCGGGTCGAATCCAACGGGCAACAGCTCTCCCCTGGCGTTGAACCGCTCGGCCGTGGTCACCCCATCAGTCAGTCGAATCACCCGCGTTCCCATGCGTTGCCAGTCGCCACCAGGGGCAACAGCTACCAAGACGTGCTGCTCATCACCATCGGTGGTCACAACCTGCCCCGCGTCCGGAAACTCGATCACAACATGTGCGGCACCCGTGGGATCAGCCGAGATGATCGTCATCCCGCTCTCGCCGAGGTACCCCACAACACCACCGCCATCAGACGTCGGCGCGATCCCAGCCATGAAACCGGAGGGGAGGTCGGCGGCGAGCACCGTTGAGGCACCGCCGTCCAGCGGCTGCCGTACCCAGCGCCCGACTTCGTTGCCTCCTGTGTCGTCGAACCAGAGAACCGCCACACCGTCGGGAGTCATCGCTGCACCCAACGTGCCTTGTGGTCGGTCGGTGACCTGGGTCAGCGGCGACGGTTCATCGCCGGGCTCGTAGACATGGGCCTCAACGCGTCCGCTGAGGTTTGCCATGACGAGGGCCGTGGAAGACGCGTCGCGTGGCCAGACCGCTGCGCTACCGAGCAACGTCCACGGTGGGATCTGTGGTGCCCGAAGTCGCTGCTCCCACCGGGGTGTTTCATCACTCGTCATGATGACCACCTTGTCAGCGACAGCCGCACGGGACAACCACCGCCACAGGAAGGTCAGCCGAGCAGCTTGGCCTTCTGGGCTGCAAACTCCTCGTCGGTCAGGGCCGAAGAGTGCATTGGTGGACTCACGTCGCACGACTCCCGCGTGGTGAGCGATCTCGTCGTAGTCGATGTCGTCAGCTCGGTCATCGTCAGGCTCGAACACACCGGCCGTGCCGGCCTGGTGCTCGCCGCCCTGATTCGCGGTGCCGCGGCCGCCAACCTGAACTTGGCTGTGGCCAACGTCACGCTGCCATCTATCGGTCAAGCCTTCGACGGCAGTCAGACACAGCTCAATCTCGTCGCCGTTGGGTACTCGCTTGGACTAGCCGCATCTGTGCTTTATCTCGGTGCTCTGGGTGACCGGCACGGTCGCAAGATGATGTTGCTTCTAGGTGTGGCGCTGTCCGTGCTCGTGTGCCTGTTGGCCGCCTATGCGCCTGCCATCGAGGTCCTGATCGGAACCCGTGTCCTCGGCGGCGTGGCGGCTGGCATGGCCTATCCCACGACTCTCGCCCTGATCACCGCTCTGTGGGCCGGCTCTGAGCGCACCCAGACGATCGCACTCTGGTCAGCGCTTGGTGGTGCAATCAGCGCCCTCGGACCGCTGACCTCCGGAATCATGCTCGAATACTTCTGGTGGGGCTCGGTCCTCTTGGTCACCCTCCCGCTGGCGGTCGTCGCCTTCGTGATGTCCTGGCGGCTGGTGCCCTCGCACATCAATGAGGGTACCGAGGCTGTCGACAACCTTGGCGGCCTCCTATCGATCTTCACGGTCGGTGGACTGGCGCTCGCTATCAACTTTGCAGTCGTCCCAGACGCCGCAACCCTTGCCCTGGGTCTGGCCCTCATCTCCATGCCGGCGCTCGTCGCCTTCTGGTTTCGGCAATGCCGTGCTCCCAATCCGCTGTATGACCTCACGGTCGCGGCTCGCCCGACATTCTGGCTCGCTGCGGTCGCCGGGATCGTGGTCTTCGGATCGCTCATGGGGGGCAATGTCCATCGGTCAGCAGTACCTCCAGAACGTCCTTGGCTACGACACTCTTGAGGCCGGCGCTGCGATCCTTCCTGCCGTTGTGTTCATGGTTCTGATTGCACCAAGGTCAGCCAAGCTTTTGGACTCGCACGGGTCGCGCTTCACACTGCTGGTCGGATACGTGTTCGTTGTTCTCAGGTTTCTGACGATGCTGTTGCTCTGGACAGAGCTCGAAGTACTGGGTGATCGCTTTGGGCTGGGCCTTTATGGGAGCAGGTGTCGGGTTCGCGGGGACACCTGCCTCACACTCCTTGACCGGCTCGGTACCAGTACGGCGCGTCGGCATGGCATCTGGCACCGCTGACTTGCAGCGTGACCTCGGCGGAGCCTTGATGCAATCGATCTTCGGCGCTCTGCTGACGGCCGGCTAGGCAGCAGCGGCAACTGCCGCCATGGGCGGCTCACCAGACGCAAACCAGATCACAGCGTCTACCCAAGCTCAGCTCACCAAGTCGCTCGACGGGGCTGAAGCAGTTGCCGCCCAGTACCCGAAGTACCCCCAAGACATCATCGATGCAGTTCGGAAGTCCTTCCTTCAGAGCGACCAATAAGCCCAGCCGGCTGGCATCATCGCGGTGCTTCTCGGGGCGGCCTTCGTCGCCTGGAAGTTCCCGCTGAAGGACGCCGATAATGCCTTGATCGCTTCCTACCTGGAGGCCGACTCCGTACCTAGTGAGTGAAGCCCCCGGCCTCGGCCTCGGTCATGGGTTCTGCGATCGGGTGCCGGCCGAAGTGGCCCAGCGCAGATCGGTAGTCGTCCATGAGCAGGCTTGCGAGATCGCGGCTGAATCCATGGCGCACCAGAATGCGCTGGACTGCCAGGTCCTCGCGGTTTGCCGGCATCGTGTAGGCAGGCACCTGCCAACCTTTCGCGCGTAACCGGTCAGCGAGGTCGAAGAGCGTGAACCCGTGGTCGACACCCTCCTTCAGCTTCCAGGAGATCGCTGGGATTCCCTTGTGCGGATCGCCATTGCTCAAGATCTCGAAGGGGCCAAGCTGGTCGATCTCCTCCGCGAGATACATCGCAATGTCGTAGCACCGCTGGTGAATCTTGCGATACCCCTCGTGACCGAGACGCAAGAGGTTGTAGTACTGCACTACGATCTGGCCCCCCGGACGTGAGAAGTTCAGCGCGAAGGTCGGCATGTTCCCGCCGAGGTAGTTGACGTCGAAAATCAGTTCCTTGGGCAGGTCTTCCTTGGTCCGCCACACAATCCATCCGACGCCGAGCGGCGCAAGGCCGAACTTGTGGCCAGACGCGTTGATGGACTTGACCCTCGGAAGGCGAAAGTCCCAAGTCAGGTTCGGTGCCGTGAACGGTGCGAGAAAGGCACCGCTGGCTCCATCGACATGCATTGGAACGTCGAGCCCGGACTCAGCCTGCAGCCGGTCAAGCGCGCGATGTACCTCCTCGACTGGTTCGAAGTCGCCGGTGAAAGTGACGCCCAGCGTTGGCACCACGCCGATGGTGGTCTCGTCCACCCGCTTGAGAACCTCTTTAGGCGTCATGATGAGTCGATCCCCTTCCATGGGGATCTCTCTGAGCTCGACGTCCCAGTAGCGAGCGAACTTGTGCCAACAGACCTGAACGGGACCGGTCACCAGGTTGGGCCGATCGGTCGGCTTGCCCTCCGTCCGACGTCTGGCTCGCCAGTTCCAGAGCAGCGCCATTCCACCGAGCAGCGCTGCTTCGCTCGAGCCCGTCGTCGACGTTCCGATCGAGTTGTCGGTGGCTGGTGAGTTCCAGAGTCCAGCGAGCATGTGCACGCATCGCTCTTCGAGCTCAGCAGTCTGCGGGTACTCATCCTTGTCGACCATATTCTTATCCATGGTCAGGTCCATCAGCTCGTGAACCTCCGGCTCCAGCCACGTCTGACAGAACGTGGCGAGGTTCTGCCTAGAGTTGCCGTCCAGCATCAACTCGTCGGCCACGAGCCGATAGGTGTGTCGAGGGTTCTGCTCATGGTCGGGAAGCTGGTACTTCGGGAGAACCACCGAGACATCAGATGAGGCAAAGATCTCGTCGACGCCCTTATCGCAGATGCGGTGCCGTTCATGCAGCATGGCTGACCCTTCGGTTCTCGTTGTTGCTCTTGCGGCGTCAGGTGCCGGGCCAACGCCCTGACCCTAGTCACGAGAACGATCCTTGAGTACCTTCAGATGGGACCAATGGTTCTCCATCGGGGGACGGGCGCCTGAACATTTCAAAGCCCAGCCGAAGGACCCTTTCGGAGTTACTTCAATCGACGTAGGTTGGCAGTGACCGAACCCATGAGAACGGGGCACCACCATGAGCCAGACCACCGCTACTGACGTCCTCGAGATCATCGAGTCCCCAGATCTCGCCCAGTTCGATGATGGCCCAAGCCATGGGGTCATGAAGGGGATCTTGATCGCACTCGGAATCGCCGTGATTGCTGCAGCAGTCGCCACTATCTTCAGCAGGCGCAGCGACTCAACTAGTTAGAACCATCGACCGACGGGCCGGCTTGTAGTTGCTCGGCTCGAACGAGCGCGCGGTGCAAGGACTCACCCACCGACTCCGTCGCTGTCAAGATGTTCGCCGGGCGAGCGTCGACCGGTCAGCATGGTCAGGTTGGCGAGCCCCAGGAGCAGTCCCCCGCCGCATCCTTACCTTCTGGGGGCTTCCGGCGAAGACTCACAGGGCAGAGTCTGGCCGCGAGTCGGGACCATGGCCTCTGGTCGACGGACGCTCGGCGCACCACGCTTGAGGGGAGCGCAAACAATGGGGACGGAAAGGGAAGGAACCAGCCATGCAGAAAGTCTTGGTCGTGTACGAATCGATGTTTGGCAACACCCACGACGTCGCGGAAGCAGTCGCCACCGGCCTACGTTCGAGTGTGGACGTCACGCTGGTCGACGTCGGCGATGCTCCGCTCGAGATTCCCGATGAAATCGATCTCGTCGTGGTCGGCGGTCCCACGCACGCATTCGGGATGAGCCGTCCGTCGACACGTCAGTCGGCCGTCGAGCAAGGCGCCGACCCACAAGCCGCTGAACACATCGGGCTTCGCGAATGGATCGCCGGGGTGGTGACACACGAAGGGCTGCCAACGGCCGCCTTCGACACGAAGGTTGCCAAGCCGCATCTGCCGGGCTCAGCTGCCAAAGCAGCCGAGCGCAAGTTGCGCCACCGCGGCTTCAAGAAACTGGCCGATCCCGAGAGCTTCCTCGTCGCCGGGACGACCGGCAATCTGCTCGACGGCGAACTCGAACGTGCGCGGGCCTGGGGTGAAAGTCTTGCAGTGGCTTGAGATCTAGGAGGTCGCGGCGGGGACGCCCAGTTCGTCCAGCAACGCACGCACGCGGCCGTTGATCTCGTCGCGAATGGGGCGTACCGCGTCGACCCCTTGGCCAGCTGGATCGTCCAGGACCCAGTCCAGGTATCGCTTGCCTGGGAACATCGGACAGGTATCTCCACAGCCCATCGTGACTACGACGTCAGCGGCGCGAACAATCTCGTCGGTCCACACCTGGGGCGTCGCGACCGAGATATCAATACCGACCTCAGTCATGGCAGTGACCGCAGATGGGTTGACGTCGCTGGCCGGCTCAGACCCACCCGACCAGACCGCCGCCCGACCACCGGCGTAGTGGCGAAAGAACCCCATCGCCATCTGGGACCTGCCTGCGTTGTGGACACACAGGAAGAGCACCGTCGGTACGTCGGCATCTGGGTCTTGGCCATCTCGGAGCATCAGCGTTCTTTCCGCAGGTGACGCTCCACCTTGCCCAATCTCAGTGAACATCACGTGAACCACCACTGGGCGGCTCCGGACGCCGGGGCAACCGGCCGTGGAGACGAGTGGGTACGGTGAAGCCACCAACACCGCACGACGCCGCATGCGGGCCGTGTCCCGCGATGAGGACCACGAGGAGCACCCATGGCTGCCAAGACTGACTTCGCCGAAGACGAGTGGAACACCCTGCACAGAGGACTGACTGGCGCGGGCATGCTGGTCTCCATCAGCGAGCGCGGGTTCACCTCCACATTCAAGGAGACCGGGGCCTTGGCGAAGTTCCTCGCCACCCAGTCCCGGGACGGCACCAGTCAGCTCGCACGCGAGCTAGCCGGCACACACGGCAGCGGCTGGAAGGTCAACACGTCGCCGGACGAGCTCAAGGAAGGCACGCTGGCTGCGCTTCGCTCTTCCGTTGGGATGCTGACCGCCGAAGACCTCGCCGCCTACCGCGAGCTCGTCCTGGCCCTCGCCCAGCGCGTCTCTGGCGCTGCCCCCGAAGGTGAGGAGGTCGAGCAAGCTGCGATTGGCTCGATTCGTGATGCCCTCACCTCCTAGCGAGCAGTCGTCAGCGTTCGACGCGTGGCTGGAAACGACACTGTCGGGGGTGCTCACAGGTGGAACTAGCTAGCTAGATCAGATCTGTCCTGCGAATGAAGAGTGGGATGGCTTTCGAGTCAGTGACCCATTCGAGCCCGGCCTTCTGCGCTTCAATCCGGCACCATCCCTGTTCAATGATCGATGCCCACATCCGGATGACCTGTGCGACCGACACGGCGCGGTCGAGGTGGTAGTTGTTCCAGTGAAAGTCAAGCACTCACACGGGGGCTTGACCCGCTCTGGTCGAGTCGCTCGGGATCGACGAACAAGGGATGAGACTCTTCCGTTAGTAGCGGCATCCATGACGCGTGCCAATTCGGCGCAAATCTGGGCAGTCTTGGCCAGCGAGCAGAATTCGAACGAGCCTGGTCCGGCCGACCGTCCAAGAGCCCCGTCGTGCCACCCTCAGAGAAGTTTGTACTCAAGGGGCGCGACAAGGCCGCGTGCCGCGAAGAGCTCATCAACGGCTTCGGCGGTCAGCCCCGGCTGCAACGCATCTGCGATCGGAGCTTCCTGGATGCGCCACTGCGACTCCAACGCGTCGGCTCACGGTCGCGGTCCGCGCCCACACCATCCTCACCCCGAAGGAGTCGCAGACCGCAACCAAACCCCGTAGACCCCGTCGACCACCCAGCCGAGAGGTCGACGCCTGTCGGCAGATGCTGGCCTTTGATGTCGAAACACGGGTCGACCACACTCAGGCACTCCGCTTCGGGAACTGGCAATACTGCCGCCTCACCACACGCGGATGGCAGTGCGTCGATGAGGGACGGATCTACGACGATGCCCTCCCGACCAGTGAGCCTGAGGGGTTCTCCGTACTTCGCCGGTACGCCGAGAGTCGACGGCCCGCAACCGACAGTGGAAAGGGTCGGATCCGGCTGCTGAGTCGTGACGAGTTCGTCCGCGATGTGTTCCTGCCAGCGGCCTATGAGGGTCGTGCGAGGGTGGTCGGGTTCAATCTGGCGTTTGACCTTTCCCGCGTGGCGTTGCGTGCCACGACTGGGCGGGGGCGGAACCACGAGTCCTTTGCGTTCGTGCTGCGTGACGGTAACCGGGCAAAGGGGTACTCCGAGTACATGCAGGTCCCGAGGCTGCGGATCACCCACGCCGACGCCCACCGCAACGACATCGTCTTCACCAAACCGTACGACAGCAAGCAGCCGCACTGGTCCGGTGACTTCGTCGACGTCCACACCCTGGTTCATGCACTGACCGGGAAGGGGCATTCACTGGCGTCGGCGTGTGAGGCGTTCGGTGTGGAAGGGAAGGACGAGTCCGGGGATCATGGGCGGCCGATCGACGCCGACTACATCGACTACTGCCGCCAAGACGTCGCCGCCACCCGGGGCCTGTACGTCGAGGCCGTCAAACGACTGGACTCCCTCGGGCTGCCAGTCACACCCCCTGAGGTCAAGAGCGCCGCCACCTTGGCCAAGCGGACCTTAGAGGCGCTCGGTGTCGAACCGATCGCTAAGCGGATGCCCGACCTTGACTTGCACGGGTTCGGAATCGCGATGACCGCCTTCTACGGCGGGCGGGCGGAGTGCCGGATCAGGCACGTCCCGGTCCCGGTTCGGCTGGTCGACTTCACCTCCACCTACCCCACCCTGTTCGCGCTACTCCGGATGTGGGGGCTCGTCATCGCCGAACGGTGGGAACAGGTCGACTGCACCGAGGAAATCTGGGGGCTACTCGAAGCCATCACTGTCGACGACTGCTTCGACCCCGACCTGTGGCCGCGCCTTGTGGGGTTCGCCCTGGTGGCACCCGATGATGATGTGCTGCCTGTACGGGCGCAGTACGACCCGAACCGGCCCGCGTTCGGTATCGGTGTCAACCACCTCACGAGCGCCGAACCCCTCTGGTATCCGCTGCCGGACGTCATAGCGTCCACCCTGATCACCGGGCGACCCCCCAGGATCCTTAAGGCGTTCCGCGTTCACCCCGACGGCGTCGTCGACGGGCTCACACCGTTGACGCTTCCCGGTGGGCACGTTGTTGACTCGGCCGTCGATGATCCGTGGAAGGCGATGGTGGAGCAGCGGCAACGCATTAAGGCCGACAAGGCCCTCGACCCGTCGATCCGGACAGGTCAAGAGAAGGGCCTCAAAGTTGCCAGCAACTCCGGTGCCTACGGCATCTGGTCGGAGTACAACTCCAATACCGAACCAGGCGGCAAGACAGCCTCAACGACGATCTATGACCGTCACGAACAGCCATGGACTGACGAGGTTCGCGCTCCCGAGACACCTGGGAAGTACTGCGCGCCACCTATCGCTGCGGTTGTCACCTCAGGTGCGCGGCTGCTACTGACGCTGCTAGAGCGTTGCGTTACGGACTTGGGTGGGTCGTGGGCGATGGCCGATACCGACTCCATGGCTATCGTCGCTAACGAACACGGCGGGCTACTCGACTGCCCCGGTGGGAGCGATTTATCTGCCGATGGTGATGGCGCGATACGTGTACTGACGTATCAGCAGGTAAAGAATATTCGGCACCGGTTCGTTGCACTTAACCCTTATGACCATAGTGCTGTACCGGGCAGCGTCCTCGAGCACGAAGCGGACGCCCATTGCTATGCGATAGCCGCTAAACGCTATGCACTATTCACCTATGACCCTGACGGCGTACCTCGACTGGTACCCAACAAGGTGCACGCCGCATGCAGTCACGGATTAGGGCACGCGCTCAACCCCTACGCCCATGACAAGACCATTCCTCGTGACAGGTGGGTGCGGGAACTGTGGGAGTACCACCTCGCCCGTGAAGTCGCTGGTCTAGATCCTGAGGAGCCGGAGTAGTTCGACCGGCCCGTCCTTTCGCAGATCAACGTCACCTCACCCGTAATCCTCAACGCGTTCCGCTCCGTCAACGTCGGTAAGCACTATGCCGAGCAGGTCAAACCGTTCAACTTCCTCACCTACGCGCCAGGCGCCCAGCCCCCAGCAGGCATCAGACCCGATGAGCGTTACCGGCTCGTCGCCGCATTCACCACGGACCTGTCGGCGTGGTGGAGACTCTCGTGGGTGAACCTGCACGACCCGAAGCGGAGACAGGAAGTCAGCCTCGACCCCACCCAACCCGGTACGGCAACTCTGGCCACTTACCGAACACTCGCGCGCCGCTACATCGCCCACCCCGAAGTCAAAGCACTAGGATCCGACGGACAACCCTGCAAGCGAGACGCCACTGGCGTCCTCAGCCGTCGACACATCCAACCGGACCGGATTGTCACCATCGGAAATGAGGCCAACCGAGTCGACGACCGGGCAGCAGGACTCGTCGACTTCTCCCATAGTGACCGGCTCCTGCTGACATACCAGGAGCCCCAGGACCTGCCCTGGGAAGCGGCGCTCACCATCGCCCGGCAGCGACCACTGGCCGAGGTGGCCGAAGCCATTGGACGTTCTGCCAAGCGAACGCGCGATGTACTCCAACGACTTTCGGTTCCCAGGAGTGAGACTCGCAAGCGACTCTTGGCCTACGCCGTCGGACTCTCTGATGACTGCGCAAGGCGTCACGATGGTGGAGCGCACCCGCGACCTCTGGCGAGCAGACGCAGTTAATCGTAAGACCAACCTGCCTCCTGCGATGCAGGGTCGCTAGCCTCATGCCGCTCGCGGCGTTGCAGATCCAGAGAGGCTTCGACCGCGAACTGCTTCCGGAGAACATCGAGTCCTGCGCCGTGGGCATGGGTGGTCAGGCAGGTGGAGCGTGGCGGCGCGAGCACAGCCGTGCCGGGGGGCATCCCTCCACCGCGTCTACTCCGACCAGAAGCGCCGCACCGGTTCGCGTGATCGCCATACCAGGATCGGCAGGTAGGGACATACTCCCTATCCCCGCGCACGCGCCGCCCGGTAAGCAACGATAGAGGCGCTGATCAGCACCGGTATCGCTGCTGAGGTACAACCTCAGCAGCGTTGCTCCACCCGGGGCCGAGACGCTGTAAAGGCCATAACCGACTACGTCGGCGGGAATGGGGCTGTCCACCGGGACGGGATCGCTCAAGATGCCGCCTGCCGACAACTCTCTGGTGACCAACTGTCGGGTGAGACCGTCAGAGCCAAGTTCTAGGTATGACAGCCGCGTTGTGCCACTGTCGTCGAGGGAACTTTTCCTGACCTGTGATATGCCATCGACCGGCATGCTACGCGTGGGCGACCAGCCGCTTGAAGCGTCGCGATGACGCATCAACTGGAACAGATCACCTTGTGCGTCGTGCTCGTACCACAGTGCTGTGATGTCGCCATCGTCGGTGCTGAGCAGCGAGGTGCTCAAGGAGGAGTAATCGTAAACGTCGCCCACCGTGCCGGTGCGCCACTGACGCAGCGGACCCCAGGAAAGCGCGCCGTCTCGCTTGTGCAAGACCGCCTCGTACAGTCCGACCGGGTAGGAACTCCCCACACCTTGTCGCTGCTCTGAGATCCGGGTGTCGATGTTCTGGTCTTGAGTAATCAGAACGTGTACGCGGCCGTCGCGGTCGTACCACAGGCCTCTCAGCGCGGTGTATCCAAGACTCAGCCCAGGTGACAGCGTCCACGGGTCGCCCTTAGATTTTACTGCCACTTTTACCCGACGGAATGTAGTACCGCCCGCCACTAGATCCGAGTCTGGTGTCACCAGACTCCCCCGCAGGTCTAACTGATCTTGATAGGGGAAGGTACGAACGCGTCCCCAGTGACCTGACGCGTCAATGTGCGAGTACGAATAGACGCCGTAATCAAAGAAAACTGTTGCGCCACCATTGCTGTTCGTCGCCACCGGGCCAACCGATGATCGCCTCGAAACGGCCAGCTCACGCGGCCGCGTCCACGGCATCCCAGCGCCAGGAGGACGACTAGACGCCCACACTGCCCCGTTCGTCTTGTAAAGAGCGACGGCACGGCCGCGCTCAGTGCTGATCAACGACGACAGGAGAATCTGGTCGGAGCCGTCCACAACCTGCGGGGCCTCCCATTCGCTGATGTCCGCCTCCGCTACACCGGAAACCGCTCCAAGAGCGACTAACAGAAGTACAGCCGACCCAACTCTTGCCAGATGCGTGCGGGCAATCAAAATAGCGGGCTCCGTCCGATACAGGGGTGCACTGACGAATCAAGCGGCAGTGACGAATCAAGCGGCAGTACAGAGAGAAATGAATCATACAGGCGCCGCTGCCGGACCGTGTGATCTGGCTTGATTGGAGTTGTCCGTCCATCGCATCCCCCTGGGCGGGTATCCACAAACAAGCAAGGTGCTGTGTGCCTCAGTTGTGTTGCTCTCACTTTGGCGATGGCTGCGGCGTTCCCGTCAGCGCCGAAAGTGCCCACCGGGGTGAGAGTCGACGCTTGTCGGCGCAGGGCTGTTCGTCCGCGCCTTGCGTCCGCGCTCTGGCTGTCGATCGGCGTGACGGTCACCTTTCCCCGGACTGCCTGGAGGGACGTTTCGGGGGCTTATCAATCAACCCATGATCTGACTGCGGAGATAGTAGATAAGGCCATTCGAAGTGTCGTTTGATCTGCGCCAACGGCCATCGGATGCTCCATCGAAACCCCAGCCCCAGCATCGCCGGACTGCGCAAGCTTCTTGGGCCCCATACCACCCAGGAATCATTCGTCCTTGCCTCACCAGAAGAAGAATGAAGATGGCTCAGCGCATGCCAGGGGAGTGACCCACAGCAACAGCCATTAACTCAACGTCAACGTTGACAAGCTCGGTGAAGTATTCGTTGACTGGCAAGCCCACCGGCCATACCGTCAAGGTCCTCAGGACGGGGACCCCATGGGCCCGCCACTCAGGAAGCAGGTGCGCCATGCGGAGAGCACTCCTGGCACTGGTATTCGTCGTCGGCCTCATTCCCTTGGGGGCTTCGAACGCGGCCTCCCAGACCCTGCAACCAGACTCGTGCCGGATGGACGGTCCACTGGTCGTCGACGGGACCTTGACCCTCCGCAACGTCGCCGACCTCGGCACGGATGGTCATGTGTGGGCGCTCGACGACCTCACCGAACACGTCCAGGTCTGGCAGATCGGGCCAAAGTTGTACTGCGTGCGCCGCGAGGCGACCGGGACTTGGACCAGCTTCGGCGGAGCCAGTCCTGCGGGCACCGGGACCATCAGCGCTGGCCTCACCGGCACGGCACACGGCGTTCGGTACCTGAAGGTGAGCGGCAAATTCGACCCGTCGTACCCCACCAGCGGCTTCATCGGTGCCTTCGATGCGATGTGTCAGCAGGACGGCAGCTGCACTGGCCTGGCACCACGCATCGTGACGTTGTACTTCTCACGGGTCAACCACGTAGATTTCGGATGGTACGACTACGTCGCCACCAGCGACGGCCACGGCACCTGGCACCAGAGTCCGGACGGAGACACCGGCGACATCTTCAGCTGAGGCTGCGACGCACTTGGTCGGCTACGACACCAATGGCTTCACCGATGTGTCCTCCCTAGTCCGCTGCCCTAAGGACACCTCATGGCCGACGTGCCAACACCCTTGCACTAAAGATACGCAGCCTCAGTCAGTCGGCCTCAGAACCACCAGCCCTAGCGAACTCGCCCGTCCGGACCGCGGAACGGTCGAGAGGAGGGGGTACTCCTCCGCCCGCGGCATTCAGGGTGTCGGTTGTTGGAGGACATGCGATGTAGGGGATGGTGCTCGGACCCTTCACTGCGCGGCTCATTGCTGAAGGAATCGCCCGGCAGCCAACGCCGCACACACTCTGCGCATTCAACCCGCTGCGCTGAGTAGTTGCGTGTTCTTGCTCGTCGAGGGCTCTTTGACCGGTGCCCGACTCGTGAAAGACTCGGGCCGCTAGCACGCCGATGTCACCGGAGTCGGGGGAAAGGTGCGCAACCGACTGGTTCGTCCAATAACCGCACTCGCGACGATCGCAGCAGTCCTGGCTGCTGGGATCGCGCTCGTCGCTCCTGCCAGTGCCGAGGCTGCTCTGGTCTCTGAACTCACGTTCTCACCAGGCGCTGTGACCTTCGACCCGTACGGGACAGGAACGACCATCTGGGGCGATGTCGACGCCACCGACGCCGGGGTGCTCGACTTCCGCGGGCGGAGCGTCGTCGAGACGCCAGACCGCCCTTCGCTGAACCCAGGAACCGCCGACTTCTCGTTCGGTGCGCGCATCGCCCTGACCCGCGGCGTGGGCGCGTGGAACGTCATGCAGAAGGGGAACTGGGGAGACCGGCAGTGGAAATTGTCAGTTAACCCGGTGGGTGGTGCGGCACAGTTCAGCTGCCGGATATCAGGATCGGCCGGGATCCTGCACGTGTTTACCAAGGGAGCCGTGGTCGCAGCCGACGGTGCCTGGCACCAAGTGGCCTGTGCCCGCATCGGCAACGAGGTTCAGGTGCGCTTTGACGGAGAGATCATTGCCACCGGCACGGGTCTGATCGGATCGGTCAGCAGCACCAAGAACTACCTCGTCGGCTCCAAAGGGGCCGGGACTCTCGCCGATCCCGACCAGTACCTCGGCCTGTTGGACGACGCATTCGTCCAGGTCGATCTTGGCACGGGAGTCGCCGAGCCGCCTCCTCCTCCGATCGACGTGCAGACGACCGCCCTCGTCGAGACCGAGCCGGTGCTGCACACCGGCGACGCCGCCGACGACCCGGCGATCTGGCCCAACCCCACCGACCCATCTCGCTCGGTAGTGATCGGCAACGACAAGGGCGGCGCCCTTGATGTCTACGACATGCAAGGTCAGCTCCTGCAGCGCATCGGTGAGGGTTTCTTCGGAAACGTCGATGTGCACACCCGAGTGAACATCGGCGGCCAGACTCGCGACATTGTGGCCGTCTACCGCGCAGGGCTGCGCCTCTACACCATCGATCCGGACAGTCGGCTGCTCAGCAACATCACCGACTCAGGTGCAGGCAGCATCAGCGTGCCCACCGGTGGCGAAGGGCTCTGCCTCTACCGCAGCGCGGGAACAGGCAGCACCTACGCGTTTGTCATCAGTCGCGCCGGCACCGTTGCGCAGTACCTGCTGAGCGACACCGATGCAGACGGCCTCGTTGACGCCAGCAAGGTTCGGCAATGGGCGGTCGGGTCTGAAGCTGAGGGCTGCGTCGCCGACGACGAACTGGGTCGGCTGTACGTGTCTGAAGAAGATGTCGCCCTGTGGAGATACGGCGCCGAGCCCACGGATGGGACATCGAGCGGCGATCGGATAGCCGTGGACCGAGTGGTCAGTGCCGGAGGACGGTTGGCCCCCGACATCGAGGGCCTGACATTGGTGAGCAATGCCACCGGTGAGGGATACGTCATGGCCTCGGCCCAGGCAGGATCGGACACCTCGAACTACTACGCGGCGTACGAGCGCTCCGGCTCAAACGCCTTCGTCCACACGTTCTCAGTCGCGGACGGCACGGAGACTGATGGCTGCGGTCGCACCGACGGCATCGCCGCTTGGGCAGGGGATCTCGGGCCGAGCTTCCCGATGGGAGCTTTCGTCTGCCAGGACAATGCGAACACCGCCCCAGGCACATCGGGCAACCAGAACTTCAAGCTCGTCCCACTCGAACGAGTGGTCCCGATTGGCGCTGCGGTCAACAGGCCACCCGCTGCGGTCCTCGATGTGAAGGGATGCACCGCACTCTCCTGCACCTTCACCGCGGCGATGTCGTGGGATCCAGAAGGCAGCCCCCTCACCTACACCTGGGACTTCGGGGACGGTACGCAGGGTGAAGGGCCAAATCCTGAGCACAGCTACGCCGAGCCGGGCACCTACAACGTCTCCGTCCAGGCCCTTGACCCCCAGGGCGCGGTCGATAGTGCAGCAGTGACGATCCAAGTGACGGTTGCAGCCGTCGATCGCATCGCATTCCGAGACGCGAGCGGGGTCGCAGTGAACGCCACATCAGCGTCCCCCCGGGTTCCGGCCACCATCCAACCGGGCGACACGCTGCTTCTGTCAGTCACCGCTAACCGCTCTGACATCTCGCTGACCGCCCCGGCGGGCTGGCAGGACCTCGGCCGCCAGGTCGATGAGTCCATGCAGTCGCGTGTCTTTATGAGGGCCGCGCTGCCGGGCGATGCAGGAGCCCTGGTACGCGTCGGCGCGTCGGGAGGCACGAAAATGGTGGCCCAGATTCTGGCCTACTCCGGAACGAACGCTGCCACACCGATCGGGAGTGTCGCCTCTGCCGCCGAGTTGAGCAAGGCTGCTGGCCACCGCACCCCTTCAACGATCAGCACGGCCGGCTCATGGGCAGTCTCGCTCTGGTCGAACAAGTCCTCGTCAACCACTGGATGGACGGCACCAGCCGGGGTCAACGTGCGCCAGTACCAGGGCACCGCGAGCACGGGCAGGACGACGGCGCTCGCAGCCGACTCCGGCGGCCCCGTCGGAACCGCGGCCTACGGAGGCCTGACCGCGGTGGCCTCGCAGGTGGGGACAATGGCCACCATGTGGACCATCGTTTTGAACCCTCGGTAGAGTCGCCGGAGGCGTGCATACGACCACGAGCATCACAGGAGGCCGACGGTGAACGACCAAATGCTGCAAAGGATGAAGAGCGGGAACGGCTTCATCGCCGCACTCGACCAGAGCGGTGGCAGCACGCCCAAGGCACTTGGGCTCTACGGCATCCAGACGTCGGCGTACTCCGGTGACGCGGCGATGTTCGACCTCATGCACCAGATGCGCAGTCGCATCATGACGAGCCCGGCCTTCTCCGGCGAACGTGTACTCGGTGCCATCCTCTTCGAGATGACGATGGATCGTCAGGTCGAAGGAATGGGGTCGGCGGAGTATCTCTGGAACAAGAAGGGCGTCGTCCCCTTCATCAAGGTCGACAAAGGGCTCGCAGACCAGGCCAACGGCGTTCAGCTCATGAAGCCGATCCCAGATCTCGACGACCTGCTCGCGAAGTCAGCCTCACACGGGGTCTTTGGCACCAAGATGCGATCGGTGATCAAGTTGGCCGACGCTGACGGTGTCGCCTCCATCGTCGACCAGCAGTTCGAGATTGGCCGGCGCATCATCGGAGCCGACCTCGTTCCGATCATCGAGCCAGAGGTCGACATCCACAGCCCGCAGAAGGAAGCGGCCGAGGTGCTGCTCAAGGCAGCGCTCACCGCGCAACTCGACCAGTTGACTGACGACCACAACGTCATGCTGAAGCTCACACTGCCTAGCACTCCTGGCTTCTACAGCGACCTCGTCGCCCATCCCCAGGTGGTGCGTGTCGTGGCATTGTCCGGTGGCTACTCCCGTGATGATGCCAACACGATGCTGGCCCAGAACCACGAAGTGATTGCTAGTTTCTCGCGGGCACTGACTGAAGGCCTTTCCGCTCAGCAGAGCGACGACGAGTTCAACGCCATGTTGGGATCGTCGATCGAAAGTATTTACCAGGCTTCGATCACCTGATCCCAGGTTCTCATCGCCGCTGGTTACGGGTTGGTGTGCAGCGACGCCGACAGAAGTCCCTGCACCATCTTGGGATCTGCTTTCGGTCCAGTGATTTGGAGAACGACGACGTTGGCCCCCACATGCACAGCGCCAGCGCTAAGAGGTTGAGCCCCAGCGCAGTCGCATACTGGAGGATCGATACGCCACCCAGCTAGGTCACCGACGACGATGGGTTGGACCTCGATGGGATCACCGAAGAAGGCGGCTGCATGCTGAGCCAGGTACTTGCTGAACTTCGCGGCCCCCTCCTGTGACGAGAAAGCAAGGACCTGGCTTTCCACACCGGTGAGTCGCGGGGAAACGCCCCGGTACTCGACCTTCACGCCCCCCCTGAACCCGGCGGCGTCGAGCGTCTGCTCCAGGTCGGGAAGGGCTGCTTGAGCCACGACATCATCGCGCGAGAGCTGATCTGTGGTCCTTCGCAGCGGTGGCAGCTGCTCCGCACTGACAGCCAGGGCCGCTACATCCTGTCGCTCACCTGGGCTGAGCGCCGCCTCGGCGATGTTGGCCTGCTCAGGCTCCTCCGGTTGTTCGCGCTCACAACCGGGGAGCAGCGCAAGCACACCGACGCAAACAGCGACTGCCACAGCGTGAGAGCGAACCCGCGGGCTCACGTAGTCGCGGCAGCAGACTCTGATGGCACGGCATGAGGCACCACCGATGGGCGCAGGACTCGTACCGCTGAGGCAGGCAGGTAACACGTCACGGCGGTGCCCGGAGGCAGCTCACCCACGGGTTCGTCACCCTGATGCGAGGCCAGCGCCGTGAGTGTCTGGTCGGACGCCATCTGCACATGAACCTGCTGAGAGGCCCCGAGGTAGACCGTGCGCATCACCATACCGGGCACGCGATTGGGGCCAGTCGTTCCTGCGCGCTCCAGGACCACACGCTCAGGGCGGATCGTGACTGTCGCCTCACCACGAAGTGTGAGGTCTCCGGCACCAGCGGTCAGAGTGAAGTCATCACCCAGGTGCACGGCCGCGCCTGACCCTGGAGCCTCGGTGATCTTCGCCTGCATCAGGTTGGAGACGCCAAGGAAGTCGGCGACGTATGCCGTCTCTGGCTCCTCGTACATGTCGCGCGGACGGCCCGCCTGCTCGACTCGACCAGAGTTCATCACTGCAATCCGATCGCTCATGGTGAGCGCCTCTTCTTGATCGTGCGTGACGTACAGGAATGTGATCCCTACCTGTTCCTGAAGCTGCTTCAGCTCAACCTGCAGTTGCCGCCGCAACTTGGCGTCCAGCGCACCCAGGGGTTCGTCAAGGAGCAGCACTGAGGGTTTGAGCACGAGCGCGCGCGCCAGGGCCACCCGCTGCTGCTGCCCGCCCGAGAGCTGGTTCGGCTTCCGGTTGGCGTACTGACTCAACTGCACCAGTTCGAGGGCCTCACTGACCCGGCTCCGCACCTCGCCGCGGGACACCTTTTGACGTCGCAGACCGAAGGCCACGTTGTCACTGATACGCAGGTGCGGAAAGAGCGCATAACTCTGGAACACCGTGTTGACCGGACGTTTCGCTGGCGGCGTTCGCGACATGTCGTGGCCATCGAGGCGGACCTCTCCTCCATCGGGCTCTTCGAACCCAGCCACCATGCGCAGTGTCGTCGTCTTACCACAGCCAGACGGGCCCAGGAGCGAGAAGAACTCACCGGCTGGGATGTCCAGGTCGATGCCATCAACAGCGGTGAAGGCGCCAAACCGCTTGGTCAGGCCAACGAGCTCTACCTGTCCTCCGGCCATGTCCCCTCCTCTCTCTCGCGCTGCACGGCTCCACACTCATGGACAAGCCTCGTCATGACTTCCCCGATATCACAAGTACTTCAGCGAGATTATCCTCAGAGACCTCATCGTCGAACTCCTGATCCCCGACTAGGCGCTTCTCGGCCCATCGCCTGCCGCCTTCTGCCACCAGCACCAGCGCCATCGACAGCGCAATCACCAACGTACCGATAGCGATGACCTGTGGCAGGAGCGCAGGCGTGCGCGAGCTGGCGTACAGGAACACCGGATACGTCGGCTGACCAGCCGGAGCAAGGAACGAGGCGATGGCAAACTCGTCGAACGAGGTCACGAAACTAATGAGGAAGCTGGATACCAGGGCAGGGCCAAGGAGAGGCAGGGTGATCAGACGAAAGGCAGTTAGGTCCCCTGCGCCCAGATCGCGCGCCGCCTCGTTCATTGACGGATCGAGGGTGCGCAACCGAGGGAGTAGGACGAGGATCGCAAAGGGCAAAGCGATCACCACGTGCCCAAGAACCACTGCGGTCAACGACGTCTGCACCGCAATCGCCTGCAACAGGATGACGAGACCAACCGCAAGTGAGATGTAGGGAACCACAAGAGGAAGCATCAGCGACGCTACCGTTAGGGACCGTAGGCGCAGGCGGTCCGAGGTAAGGCCAACCGAGGCCATCAGACCCAGTGCTGTGGCGATGACCGCAGCTACAGCGGCGATCGTCGCACTCCGAACCAGAGCGTTGGTGAGCTGTCCGTTAGTGAAGGCCTCAGAGAACCAGTGAGTGGTCCAGCCCTCTAGAGGCAGCGTTGCGGTGGTGCTGTCATCAAAAGCGAAAACAACCAATACGACCAGTGGTGCCAACAAGAAGACCATGAAGAGCACGAAGTAGACCGACAGAAGTACCTTCCCGACAGCTCCACTCGTCTTCATTTCTCATCACCTCCTGGTGCTGCCCTGAGGTCGGTGTTGAGGAAGCGGCCGAAGATCAACATGAGAATGACAACGGTGATGATCAGGGCCATCGCGAGCACCGACCCTAGGTTCCAGTTCGTCGTTCCGAAGAAGGCCTGGATCGAGTTGCCGAAGAGCTGGTTGTCGGCTCCACCCACGAAGAGAGGCGTGATGAACTCACCGGTCGTCGGTATCATCACGAAGACGAAGCCTGCGATGACACCGGGCAGACTGAGTGGGAAGGTGACTCGCCAGAAGGTCGTCCACCTGCTGGCGCCAAGGTCCTGGGCCGCCTCTACAAGGCGGTGGTCCATGTTCTCGAGGACGGCAAAGATCGGCAGGGTCACAAATGGGACCCAGGTATAGAAGAGCACCAGCGAAACCGAGAACGTCGAGTAGATGAGCCACGAAATGTTTCCGTCATCTGCGATCAAGCCGATCGCCCGCGCTGCCCAGGTCACCACTCCCTCGTCGTTCAGCATGATTTGCCATGCCAGTACCCGGAGCAGATAGCTGGTGAAGAACGGAGCAAGCAGGAGTAAGAGAAGCGTATACCGGCGTTGCCGCGCGACGAAGGAGAGGAAGTAGGCAAGGGGGTAGGCCGCTGCTGTTGTCACAAGCGACACCAGCAGCGCGACTCGCATCGAGTAGAAGAATCGCGCCCGGAACGGGTTGTTTTCGCCAAAGAGGAACCCGTCCCAGTTGTCGAGCGAGAAGGCGACCTCGGTGCCAGGGATGTTCGATCGCAGGCCAACACTGAACAGTGCGATGTAGATAATCGGGGCGAAGATCAGCAGAGCGACGAACAGAAGCGGGGGAAGCACGAGATATCCACGCCCTGGACGCCACCGCCGGCCCGCCGGCTTGCTCACCGACCGCTCAAGGGTCGCTTCCTGCACGTTCAGGAGGCCACAACCTCCTGCCAGGCGGTGTCTATGGCCGCCGAGTTCGGCATCCACTTCTGAAGGTGGACGTCGTCGCCCGAGATCGCCATTGGATCATCGAGTTTCAGTGAGTCGACCAGTGCCTGGTTCTCAATCTTGTTGATGTCGATCGCCGTGTTGGCTGCCCCGTACGAGTAAAGGTTGACCAGGTCCTCGGAGGCCTTGCGGTTGATGAACGACTCCACGTAATCGTGGGCGTGGTAGTAGTTCTCGGTTGTCGATCCGAGGAGGAACCCGCAGAGCCACGACAACCGTCCCTGAGATGGCTGCATGTATCCGACGTCCATTCCCTTGTCTGCGAATGACGCGTAAGCGGCCTGCCACGAGTAAGTGATATCGATGGTGCCCGACCGAAAGGCCGGTCTCATCTGGCCGTACTCGTTATCCCAGTAGAACTTGTTGAGCGGTTTCTGCTCGATCAACTTTTGCTTAGCTTGCTCGATTTCATCTGGGCTCGGGTCGTCGATGTCCGGGAAGCCCAGGAGCAGTCCGGCGATCTCAAAGTTGGTCGAGGCGCCGCCCCAGAGCGAGATCTTGTCAGCGTACTTCTCGTTCCAAGCCAACTCCCAGCCTGTGGCGTCGGCCTCATCCACCAGGTCCTTGCGGTAAAGCAGGCTGCCGTAGCCCCAGTCCCACGGGATCATGTACTGCTTACCATCGACCTGTCCCGCCTCGAGCAGGAAAGGATTGAGCTCACCGAAGCTCGCGAGCAACTCTGGGTCGAAGGGCTGGACGAGTCCCCTTGAGACGTAGTCCGGAAGGTCCTCGACACATGGGTGCATAAGATCGAAGGTGTTGCTCGCCGTGGCCTTCTGCAGCGCCTGGTCGTCGTTGTTGATGTAGGTATAACTAATCGAGTTACCACCGTACTTGTCCGTGTAGTCCGTACCCGCGACGAGACCGTAGGCCTGCGCCTTCGTTCCCCCGGCTTCGTAGCCTCCCCACTCCATGATCGAGAGCTCACCCGGCTCTTGCTCGATCGGCTGCCTAGACGCCCCCGCTCCGGGTGTTTCTTCGACGGCCGGGCTTCCGCAACCGGTCAAGATGGTCGCACCACCCAGCATCACCGCCCCTCCAAGGAAGTTACGGCGGCTGAGTGCGTTCTCGATCGGTCCGTTCACGGCGTCCCCTCTGGTTGACTTGCCCCTGCCTACTCCTCGCAGGAATCCGATGTCAATGGCCATGGCCGAAAGGTGACCTCGTGTCGCTCTGCGTTCGGTGATCCCCCATTGCAGATAGGCGCTCGCTAGCGCACGATGACGCCATGACCATCACGAACCCTGATTGGCGAACCAGTACGTCCACTGGGTCAGATGAGCAGCAGCTGCGTCGCGACTTGGCAGCTGTGTACCGCCTGGTTGCCCACTTCCGCATGACCGATCTCATCTTCACCCATATCTCGTTACGGATTCCGGGACCCGAGCACCATTTCCTGATCAACCCCTACGGACTCCTCTTCGAGGAAATCACTGCCTCATCCTTGGTACGTGTGGATCTTGATGGCCGGCCAGTTGACGCCCCCGAGGCGCGGGTCAATCCCGCAGGTTTCGTCATTCACTCAGCGATCCACCGCGCCCGCGAGGACGCGCTGTGCGTTCTTCACACCCACTCGCGTGCTGGATGTGCCGTCGCAGCTCTCGAAGAAGGGCTACTCCCCGTCAACCAGATGTCCCTGGAGTTCTACAACCGCGTCAGCTACCACGACTACGAAGGCATCGCCCTCAACCTCGATGAGCAAAAACGCCTGGCAGCTGACCTCGGCGACACCAACGCCCTGATTCTTCGAAACCACGGGCTACTCACCGTTGGCTCAACGGCAGCCCAGGCATTCCTACGGATGTTCTACCTCGACAAGTCGTGCGAGATTCAGATCGCGGCAGCCGCAGCCGGAAGACTTCGACTTCCCGCAGCTGAGGTGTGCGAGTACACCGCGAGGCAGTACGAGGGGACCGTTATCGGCGACTACGGCGACCCTGAGGCGATGGGTTTGGCGTGGTCCGCTCTGCTTCGACTCCTGGAACGCGTCGCACCCGGGTATCAAGATTGACCGGTTCGCACGCTCGGGATGTGGCTACTCGTCAGACCTCCACTACCCGAAGTCCGAACTCTCAATCCCGTCCGAGTAGCTGCCGACATTTTCGGGGGCCACTCGGATTATGTCACCGGGTTGGAGCCGCACCGCGCCAAGAGGGCTAGAGCGTGTCGGCTCAATGGGTTCGGTGGTAGGTGGTCAGGGCTGCGAGAAGGACGCCACCGAAGTAGGCGGTGGCGTACTTGTCGTAGCGGGTCGCGATGCCTCAGCCATTGTTTGAGGCGGTTGAATCCGCGCTCGACGGTG
>JAJAYZ010000051.1 GCA_027118455.1 Actinomycetes bacterium | reverse complement strand
GGTCGCAGCGACAGCTGCTCTCGACCACTGCACAGCAGAGGAGTATAGAACCGCCACAACCAGTTTCGTACAACTTTGGTTGACTGGAACGTCTGGGCGGCGGGATGCAGGCGACCGGATCTGCCACGAGGGTCCCGATGACCCAACGGCCTGCTGGAGATGGAGCTCGAGGAGCGAGTCGAGGCGTTCAACGACGCTAGCTGCGCGCTGCGTGCGGTGATCGAACGCTGGTCACAACCCGGCGTGTTCGTCGTGGCGGATACCAGCTTCTACATCCACCATCCCGACAAGTTGGACGATCTTGACCTCGCTCCGCTGATCGGTGCGTGTGGGGACGACATCCACGTCCTGGTGCCGATCGTCGTCGTCGACGAGCTCGACGGGCTCAAGCAGTCGAACAAGAACGAAACTCGGTCGCGCGCACGTCAGACGCTTGCCGTGTTGGACCGCGTGTTCGCTCACACGACTACCGTGGCCCGGCTGCGGGACGCGGACTTCTCCGCGCTGGGCTCAGGAGGGGTCCCCCGTGGGTTGATCACCGTCGAGTTGGTGTTCGACCCACCTGGGCACGTTCGCCTTCCGATCAACGACGACGAGATCATCGACCGGGTCCGCGCGATCCAGCCGCTGGCGGGGCGATTGATCAAGCTCCTGACCTACGACACCGGTCAGTCCACCCGAGCGCGCGCGGTCGGGCTCGATACGATCAAGCTAGTGCAGCAGCGGTGATGACCTCGCCGGTTCGGCTGTCACGCCAGGTAGGCAGTGAGGGTGGTGTAGGCGGCGTTGCGGTCGAGGGTGTCGCGGGCGCGGTTATAGCGGCGGGTGGTTCGCCCCGCTGCGCTGCGCCATCATCCCTCATACTCGCCGATCGCCTTCTGAAGCGCGGCCTGCGCATCCACAATCAGCCGGCGCGCGTCGTCGCCCTCGAAGGCTTCGCCCCAGAGCTCAGCCAGGACCTCCTCGAGCTTCGCCAGGTCATCGTCGTATAGATACTCGTGCTTGAGGAAGTCCTCGACCGCACCGGTATCGCCGTAGATCTGGAACCCACGCTGCGGCGTGATGGGCAAGTGGATGCCGAACGGGATGATACCGAGCCGCACGTTTGGCAAGCGGCTTAGCGAGAGGAGTCGATCCAGCTGGGCGTACATGACCGCTGATGACTCAGGGAGCAGAAACCGGATGACGGCTTCGGTCATCAGGAACTCGAACCGCCGGCCGGTGTCATACAAGTACTCTGTTCGGCGTAGTCGAGTCGCTATGGCCTCCTCGACGTCGTTCTGGCCGTGATGGCGTCTGACCGATTCAGAAAAGACTCGGCGCATATAGTCCGGTGTCTGGGCCAGCCCAGGAACGTAGGCAACCTCGAAGAACACGACGCGCTGCGACTGCCTGACCAGCTCATTGTAGTCCTGCTGGAGATCGACGTGGCCATCGATGACTCGTTGCCTGAAGTTCGTCTGCCGGTAGATCGTCTCGTCGAGTTTCTTCCGAAGCTGCAAGGTGACTCGTGGATCGTCGGGGGCTGTCAACGCGGCGATCGCATCTAGATCCAGCGCGGTGGGCATCTGCTGGGCAGTTTCGATTCGGCTCAACCGAGACGCCTGCCAGTCGAGTTGTCGCGCGGCCTCGCGCACGGACAAACCCGCCTGCGTGCGGAGAGCACGCAGGCGGGTCGCCAGGCCATCGGGCCTGAGTAGCCACTCTTGCATCGACGTGTTCACGAACTTCCTTGCTTCTTAGGCGGCGTTGATCCGGTGGTCCGGAGCGGCGTGGTGGACTGCCAGGTCGCGCCACGCTGTCGCCTCTTGCACGGCCACCGGGTCGGTGACCACTTCGTTGCTGATGCGTCTTCCCTCCGCGTCGAACGTCATAACGATGACTCGTTGGGAGTCCTGGTCGGCGTCGAGTAGCCACCAGTCGGTTTGCGTGTCGTCGAGCAGTCCGAGCTCCCCGGCCCGCTCGCGGGTCAGATAGAGGATCTGCTCGCCGGCCCGCTCGTTCCAGATCCCGAGCCAGCGCTCGTACCGCTGGTACTCCGATAGCGGATCACTGTGGATCCGCACCCGCCCGATCCGCCGACCAGCCCGTACGTGCTCCTGGATCTGGTCGTACCAGCCCTGGAAGAACGGGATGTCGGCCGGCGGCTCGGCGTCGCCACGCAGGAACGCGCGCCGAAGCTCCTCCTCGGGCTCCTCGAAGTAGGACGGCTGTCGCTCTGCGCGGAAGGCCGACGTCGTGATGTCGAGGACCGCACGGCGGAACTCCGAGTCGGTGAGCAGGCTGCTGCCTTCGGTCACGCCAGATCCTTGATGCGGTCAATGACGTCGGCAGGAACCCAAACGCCATCCTCGTTGTCGGCCAGCTGGCGCAGTGCAGCCCGGGTCTGGGTGTCGAGCTTAATGCCCTGGACGACGTAGCCGTCGCCGGAGCGGTAGAGCGCCGGACAACCAGCGGTGCCGCTGTTGAAGGCCTTCCAGAGGAACTTGAGCTGCCGCATGTCGTGCTCCTTCAGGTTGGTTGCGTTGCCGCCACCAATGTCGCAACACCCGCACCGTTGTGCAACAGCCCCCGACCTTGGGTTCTACCTCCGCCGAGGGCTGCTGCTGGCGAGACACCAAACCTGGCTAGACGCAACCTGGCGAGGCCAAGAGTACCGCAGCGTTGAGAATCGTTGCTTGACGTTGCGAATCGATGCGCGCATGCTGGGCCCGGTCAGCGGTCGCCCGGATGTCCCACCTCTCGGACCTTCCCGGCGGGCGACCGCAGTCCAGTAGCAGCCCGGCCGGTCAGTGCCCGCCCTGAGAAGCGTGCTGACCGGCCGGGATCCAACCCCCCCCCGCACCACCCGACCAGTGAGGAGCACGCTTCATGTACTCGTCGTACTGCACGCTCTGTCCCGGCCGGCGCCGGCGGCGGACCCGCGCGCGGCTACTCGGCGGGCAGCTCGTAGAGCAGCTC
>JAJAYZ010000050.1 GCA_027118455.1 Actinomycetes bacterium | reverse complement strand
GAACCGACGACCGGAGCGACTCGACCGTCTCTTCGTACGTGCGCCCGCTCGTGGTGGCAAGCTCGGTCATGTACTCGGTGTGCATGTCGGTGAGCATGTAGCCGGGCGCCACCGTGTTGACCCGGATGCCATGCGGTGCCAGCTCGAGGGCCATCGCTTGTCCCAGCCGGGCCAGCCCAGCCTTCGACGCGGCGTAGGCTCCGCTGCCTGCCTCGGCGCACTGGCCGAGGATCGACCCGATGTTCACCACGGCTCCACCGCGACCACCCTCGATGATGCGGGGGACCGCAGCGCGGATCATGTGGAACGGACCGACCAGGTTGACGCCAATCACCTGGGCGAAGTCAACCGGATCGGCCTCGTGGACCGTGGTGGACGGACCGCCGACACCGGCGTTGTTGACCAACGCATCGATCCGTCCAAAGGTCTGCCAGACCTGCCGGACGACGTCCTTGCACCCCGACTCGGTGCTCACGTCGGCCACTACTGCGAGGGTGGTGGATGTGTCGGCGTCGGCAGTGGCTGCAAGTAGTGCACCACTCAGGGCAGGGTTGATGTCGGCACCGCATACCCGCCACCCGTCTGCGAGCAGCTCACCAACGATGCCCAGGCCCAGGCCACGTGCCGCCCCGGTCACGAGGGCAACACGGCCTGTTTCAGGCTCGCTCACGGAACACTCTCCGCGACCGTCCGTGCGGTGGCGATCCAAATCCCTTCCTGCTGGGTCAAGTGCCGCAAGAACCGCTCGAGCATCAGGAGGCGACCGGGCCGTCCGATGATCTGTGGATGCGTCGTGAGCATGAACATGCCTTCGAGCGCCACGTAGCCCTCGAGCTCTTCCCGCCAGAGCGACTCGACTTCGGCCGCCGAGCGGATGGTTTTCACCCAGGAGGCGGCGTCAAACCAAAAGTGTGGAGCATCGTCGATGGTCCAGTGCACGGGTAGTTCGACGATCGGATGCTTCGGATGGCGATAGGGCCGGATGTCGTCCATCAGGTTCGAGGAGTACGCGAACCCATGGCTGACGAGCAGGTCGAGGGTATGAGGGCTGAAGTCCCACGACGGCGAGCGGTAGCCGACGACCTCGGCCCCGAGCGCCTCGAGCACCTCCTTGCCCTTGGTCAGCTCGGCCTCCTCCTGCTCGCGAGTGAGCGAGGTTGGCGAGGTGTGGGTGTAGCCGTGGTGCCCGATCTCGTGGCCGGCTTTGATGATGTCGCGCACCCGGTCGGGGTAGCGCTCGGCAACGCGTCCCGGCACGAAGAAGGTCGCCGTGAGGGAGAGCCGGTCGAGCAGGTCCAAGATGGCTGGCACCGCGACCTTGGCGTCGTAGGATCCCTGCGAGAGCGTCCCCGGTCGGCGAGCGTTCTCGGGGTCTTCCCCGATCCAGACCTCTTCAGCGTCGAAGTCAAAGCTCACCACCGCAGCGCTGGTCGCACCGTTGGGCCACATGCCGCCTCCTCCTGGAGAGCCCCACGCTAGGGCCGAGGATTTTCGAGCCATCCGTCAAATGACGTATGACCACGACGCCCCCGCCCGATGAGATATTGGGCACCAGGACAAGGCCGGACCCCAACGGGAGGCAAAGCAACTCATGAGCGACGACAGTGCACAAAGTGGCAAGGGAGTCTCGCGGCGCGACTTCGTCACCGGGTTGGGCGCGGCGGGGATCGGCGGCTTGGTTGTCGGCGGTGTCGCCGGTTACTTCGTGGCACCTGACGACGGCACGTCGTCTTCTTCCGGGGGCGCGAGCGGCGACGACCTCAAGATCGGCAGTGTCAGCCCCGTCACCGGCCCCTACTCCGGTGACGGCGAAGAGATGGTGCGCGGTCAGGAGATTGCCGTCTCCGAGATCAACGACAACGGCGGAGTCGGTGGCCGGAAGCTAGTGCTGGTGACCGCAGACGTCAGCGACCTCGCCCCCGAGAACTACGTGCAGGCTGCCCAGCGCCTGGTGAACCAGGAGAAAGTGGCTGCCGTTTTCTCTGGTTACGTCTCCAACAACTCCACCGAGTTCTCCGTTTACGCCGATGCTGGCGTGCCGACGTTCCACCTGAACACTTTGCAGGCCAACGTCGACTTCGCCACCGACAATGGAATGGACAACATCTACCAGGGATGTCCGAGCGAGATCTGGTACGGCAAGGGCTTCGTTCCCCTGATGGAGGAGTGGATCGGTTCGGGCGCGTGGACGCCTTCGGCGAAGACAGTTGCGGTCGTCACGAGCAACGATCCCTACAGCATCTCGATCGCCAAGGCATTCCAGTCAGAGGTCGAGGGCATCGGATGGAACGTCCCGATCTACGAAGAGATCACCGCACCGAATGCCGACTGGGGCCCCATCCTGTCGAAGATCCGGGCCAACCCGCCGGGGTTGATCTACGTGACCGACTACATCCCCGGTGACCTCGCCAGTTTCGCCAAGCAGTTCGCGAACTCGCCTACGCCGTCGCTGCTGTATCAGCAGTACGGACCGAGCATCCCGGAGTATCTCGAGCTCGCTGGGGACGCGGGGTATGGCGTCATCTGGTCGACGACCATCGGCACCCTGCCGGACAAGGTGGGTGAGGACTTCCTGGCCATGTATCAGCAGGCGTACAACTCCCAGGCTGGACTGTCGCAAGCTGGTGGGCAGTACGACATGGTGCGGCTGTGGGCCCAAACCGCAGCAATGGCCGGAGACCCTTACGACTTCACTCAGGTGAACAAGCTGCTCAAGTCGGTGATCTTCAGGGGTGTGTCGGGAACCGTCCGGTGGATCTCCGACACCGAACTCGCTGCGGCGCCGTTCCCGGACCTGGTGAACGACCCGAGTCTGGCGATGCCACACCTCACCTACCAGATTCAGCAGGGCAAGCAGGTTCCGATCTCGCCTGATCCCTACACCCAGGGCAGCTTCGAGCTCCCTCCGTGGATGTGACGGAGCAGTCAACGAAACAAGCCCCTCTGCTGCAGGCGGAGGGCGTTGTCAAACGCTACGGCGGGCTCGCGGCGGTCGATGGCATCAGTTTCACCGTCGAGTCGGGCGCGATTGTTGGCATAGCTGGTCCGAACGGCGCGGGCAAGACCACGCTGTTCGATGTGGTCACCGGCATCGTCCGAGCCGACGAGGGGTCGATCACCTTCGCGGGCGAGCCGATCCACAAGGCGTCGGTGCATCACATCTGCCAGTTGGGGCTGGCCCGCACCTTCCAGTTGCCGTCGGTGTTCGATACCCAGACCGTGGCTGCCAACGTCCTCGCAGGGGCCCACTTCGGCCACCCCCACCCATGGTGGTCCGGTCTTCGCACCAAGCGGGAACTGCTCGAGGCCACCCAACGTGAGCTGTCTTTCGCGGGGCTGGCCGACCGGTCCGCCGCCCTGGCCGGACCCCTGGCCGCGTTCGACAAGAAGAGGCTGATGATCGCGTCGGCTTTGGCGAGCGATCCCTCGTTGCTGTTCTTGGACGAACCCTTCGGCGGGCTGACTCCACATGAGGTCGACGAGCTCATGGAGTTGCTGACGGCGATTCGTGGACGCGGCATCACAATCGTGATCATCGAACACGTCATGCGGGCCCTGATGGCACTGTCCGACCGGGTTTTGATCATGAACCACGGAAGCAAGCTGTTCGAGGGCTCACCCGCTGATGTACTCGCTGACGAAGAGGTTGTGCGGGTCTACTTGGGCCGTAAGGGCGAACAGGAGGCAGACGATGCTTCAGGTCAGTGACCTTCGCTGCGGCTATGGGCCAACCTTGGTGATCGATGGCATGAATCTGGAGGTGCCAGAGGGCGGCTTCGTAGTCGTGATCGGCCCGAACGGGCACGGCAAGACCACGCTGTTGCGGG
>JAJAYZ010000049.1 GCA_027118455.1 Actinomycetes bacterium | reverse complement strand
GGGGGGGGTGCGCTTAAAAACAAAACTGGCGGGGCCGGCCCCAATTTTTTTTTTACCACATCCCGCGGGGCCCCCCCGGTATTTGGGGGGGGCCCCTCGCTCTGGACGTGACCTAGGTCACACTCGAACTGCTATCGGAGCCGGATGCTGATCGACGAGCTCGACACCTTCACGACCGACTGGCCCTCGCCACCGACCTGGGTGACGCCCCTGCCGAGCGTGCGGTACTGGCCGGCCCTCCTGATCGTCTGGGTCGACTTGAAGACGCCCTTGGTGTTGGTGCTGCCGCTGGCGATCGTCTGCCACTTGCCGCCGCCCTTGCGCTGCAGAGTGATCGGCAGTCCCCGGAAGGTGTCCCTGCTGTCTGGACGCACCAACTTGCAGGTGAAGGTGACCTTGTTTCCCCTGTTGACACGGGTCGAACTCGCCTTGATCGTCGCCTTGTTCTTCGCCATCGAGACGCGCGCGATCGAGGTCGTCAGGTTGGGCGGGCTCACCGTAGAGGAACCGACGGCGCCAGTCACCCAGACGTCCCAGGGAGACGTCGGATCGATGGCTGCCCCGGTTGAGCCGTACCAGTCGACCGTCTCACCGCTTGTCCCGTTGTCGTTGAACGCCGCGGTGGTCAGCGCTATCACCCGGGCCTTGAGCGCCGCCCCTGCCGGGTTGGCGAGCGAGATCTTGGTGAGGGTCAGGACGGCAAGACTGGGACCATTGCCATCCGATTCAGAGACGGCACTGGCCGCCGTGTGGACGTAGCCAGCTCGATCGATGGCGACCGACGGGCTGAACCAGTCGGCGCCGGTCGGCGACTTGTACTTCTCATCCTCAATGAGGGAGACACCAGCCTCGGTGCTGACCCCGATCAAGCGGACACACGCGACACCCGAGCAGTCGCTGGATGCAGCCGCAAACAACTTGCCCGAACGCCAGGCAACTCCGCTGAATGCGAGTTCCCCGAGGTCGAGGTCGTCACCGACGGCGCCTTGGTCGACAATCGGCGGTGCAGTGATGGGGGACGACGGGAAGACCACGTTCTTGCTGAAGTTCGGCGCGGTTGTTGTCGCCGCGCCGGTGTATGTAGTGACGGTGGCGTCGTTCGTGTCAGGGACGGCCACGAAGATGTTGTTCTGCACTGATGCATTGACCGCAGGAGCCTGGCCGCTGTAGGTGCTGTTGAGGTCAGCGGTCCACGGGTCGGGTGCGTTGCCGTTGAAGATCGGGCCCTTCGGGAAGAAGAAGATCCGTTGGACGTTCGCCGGCGTGTCTGCATCGGTGACGGGCGTGGTGATGACGATCTTGTCGTTGGACGTGCCGATCATCGGGTCAAGCTCGACCGCGTCGGGGTTGCCTGAGTCGTTGCTGGCGAAGAGGACGGTCGGCTGCCACTTGGTCGGTGCAGTCCCGATCGATGCCCGAAGCGCTAGCCCGATTTCACCGCCGTCGTCGGCCACTGCCGCCACGATCCAACGCTTGCCGAGCGGGTCGTAGACGACCGTGCCCTGCGAGAACGACGTGCCGGGAACTTTGAAGAACTGCCCGAGCTGCTGGGTCTTGACGACCTTTCCGGCGTTCTTGGTCAGGATTCGGACCGTTGGTCCCCCGACCTGCATGACGTGCTTGGGGCCGGCGGCCACCGTGACGCCGTTGTTGCCGATGCTGTTGGCGCCGCTGAAGACCTGAAGTGCCTGCAGGTTCGTGGAGACGGCTGCCGACCTGGCCGCCTTGACCCGCGCCGTCGGGCGCGACGCAGCACGCTCGCCAGAGCCGGCGGTCGCAGAGACCGACCCGACCGAGGACGCGCTGACCGAGTAGAAGTCGGGCCCAGCTGAGTCGGCGGCCGTGGCGCCACCGCTCGGGGCAATCACCAGTCCTGCGGCAAGAGCACCAGCGACCCCCAAGGAGGCCCCACGCATACGACGAACTGTCACGACAATCCTCCAGGGGGTCTTCTTTGATGCGCGGTGGCGCCTTCGGCCACCATGCAGATACCACGCTATTGCCCGAATCGTCCCAGGGCCAGTGTCCATACCGGCGAATCAACGTGTATATTTTATCCACTGGGCAGTGAGTCAGTCAGGTCACGGTCTGGCGACGATCAGTGGTGGAGCCGGATCTGCTCGCTAGGCTTCGTTGCACCGCATCGGTTGGCCCCTCGACCGGGGTCAGCACCAACCGTCAGCGGCTGAGCCGCACAAGCCCAGCCGCGATCAAGCAGGAGGTTTCGTGCGCCCAGCGCTGGCCATCGGTCTGTTGATGACATTCCTCACTGCGCTCGTCGTCGCACGACGCGGCTTCATGATCGGACGCCTCATCGGGGTCGGCCAACCCAGGCCGAAGGGCAGCCTCCCCGACCCGCGCGAACTCGTCCAGGCCGAAGCCGTCGAAGTGCTCGGTCAACGCAAGCTGCTCGACTGGACCGTCCCCGGCTTCGCTCACTTCTTCGCGTTCTGGGGTTTCATCGTTCTGGGCCTGACGATCCTCGAGGCGTACGGGGCGCTCTTCGACCCGGAGTTCTCGATCCCCGTGCTCGACCAGTGGTCGTGGGTGGCGTTCATCGAAGACTTCTTCGCCATCATGGTTCTGGTGGCTCTCGCCATCTTCACCGCGATCCGGATCAAGCAGAACCCGCACCGCGTCGGACGCCTTTCGCGCTTCTACGGTTCGCATACCGGCGCCGCGTGGCTCGTGCTCTTCATGATTTTCAACGTGGTCTGGACGCTGCTGCTGTATCGCGGTGCTCAGATCAACACGGGCAACTTCCCCTACCCCGGCGGCGCCTTTGCCTCAGAAATTGTTGCCGGTTGGCTCGAGCCCCTCGGGGAGGTGGCCAACGAGCGGATCGAGACGGTCGCGATCCTGCTGCAGATCGGCGTGATCCTCAGCTTCATGATCATCGTGGTCTACAGCAAGCACCTGCACATCGCGCTGGCACCACTGAACGTTGCGTTCTCGCGACGGCCGAACGCGCTCGGCCCGATGCTTCCGATGTACTCCGGTGGCCAACCCATCGACTTCGAGGACCCGGGCGAGGACGACATCTTCGGCCGCGGCAAGGTCGAGGACTTCACCTGGAAGGGGCTGCTCGACTTCTCCACCTGCACTGAGTGCGGACGATGCCAGTCGCAGTGCCCGGCATGGAACACCGGGAAACCGCTGTCGCCAAAGCTGCTGATCATGGCGCTGCGCGACAACGCGTTTGCCCAGGCGCCCTACCTCATCAAACAGAAGCACCCTGACTACCTCGCGTCGACAGGTGGGCCGTCTCCCGCCGCTCCCGTCGAGCTCACTGACTTCCCGCAGTCGGTGCAGGACGCCGCTGCACGTCCACTCGTCGGCCCGACCGAGTTCGACGAGGATGGCCACGGCATCGGTGGCGGCGTCATCGACCCAGACATCCTCTGGTCGTGCACGACGTGCGGCGCGTGCGTCGAGCAGTGTCCCGTTGACATCGAGCACGTTGACCACATCACCGACATGCGGCGCTTCCAGGTGATGATCGAGTCCGAGTTCCCAGCAGAGCTCGGTGGTCTGTTCAAGAACCTCGAGACAAAAGGCAACCCATGGGGGATGAACGCGTCGTCGCGCCTTGACTGGGCTGCCGACTTGCCGTTCGAGGTCAAGGTCGTCGACGGGCCACTCGAAGACGACACCGAGTACCTCTTCTGGGTTGGCTGCGCCGGCGCGTTTGAAGACCGCGCGAAGAAAACAACGCAAGCTGTTGCCGAGTTGCTGCACATGGCAGGCGTTACCTTCGCAGTTCTCGGCGAAGGTGAAACTTGCAGTGGAGACACTGCACGCCGTTCCGGCAACGAGTTCCTCTTTCAGATGCTTGCGCAACAGAACGTCGAGACACTCAACGAGATCGGCGCCAAGAAGGTTGTCGTGACCTGCGCGCACTGCTTCAACACACTGCTCAACGAGTACCCGCAGGTGGGTGGCCACTACGAGGTCGTGCACCACACCCAGCTGCTCAACAAGCTCGTCCGTGACGGAAAGCTCACGCCGGTCTCGTCGGTGAGCGAGCAGGTGACATATCACGATCCGTGCTATCTCGGGCGACACAACAAGGTGTACAGCCCGCCGCGTGACCTCATCGGTGCCTCGGGTGCCGAGCTGACCGAGATGCCGCGCAACTCCGAGCGGGGCTTCTGCTGTGGTGCCGGTGGTGCCCGCATGTGGATGGAGGAGAAGATCGGCAAGCGGGTCAACACCGAGCGCACCGAAGAGGCGATCGCGACGGGCGCCAAGATCATCGCGGTCGGCTGCCCGTTCTGCCGGGTAATGCTCAGCGACGGGGTCGCCGAGGTGCAGTCCGACGTCGAGCGCGAAGAGCAGGTGCAGGTCGTCGACGTCGCACAGTTGCTGCTCAAGGCAGCCAAGAACGGATCAGCCAGCTAACCCACTGCTCCGCCGACTGCACACCTGATTGACGTTTCAAGGTCTCGCGAGCTCCGCCGCTTCACGCTCAAAAGCGCAGAGTTGTCCCGTATCATGGAACGAGATCCCCACGATTTGGAACACGAATGCTCCGTGTGTTGCCATATCCTTGTCCCACTGTGGTACGCCGACCCGTGTCGGCCCTTCCCGAGAGGTGTGCTGTGAGTTCTGTCGTCGCCCCCGTCGAGCGTCTCGTCCAGCGTTTCCAAATCTGGCGCTACGAGGAGCAGAGCATTGCCCGCTCACGCAGTGAGCGCGACGCCAGCGAGCGCCTCCAGATCGCCAGGGTCAGCCACCTCCACTGAAGCGGTGCGACCCGGCGCTCTTACTCTGACGGCGGGATGTCTGTGCGGTGAAACTTCAAGTATGACTTGCTCGGCGTCGGCCCACGCTGCCCTTGGTAACGCGACCCGTATTTCGCCGAACCGTAAGGATGCTCGGCGGGCGACGAAAGCCGAATCAAGCACAGTTGGCCAATCTTCATTCCTGGCCAAAGCTTGATCGGCAGGGTGGCGACATTGCTCAGTTCGAGCGTGACGTGACCACTGAACCCTGGATCGATGAATCCAGCGGTCGAGTGCGTCAGTAAACCGAGGCGTCCCAGCGACGACTTGCCCTCGAGGCGTCCAGCAACATCATCGGGCAGCGTGACGATCTCGTACGTGGATGCCAGTGCGAACTCCCCCGGATGCAAGATGAACGGCTCATCGCCGTCCGGCTCGACCAGGCGGGTGAGTTCGAGTTGTTCCAGTGCCGGATCAATGTGCGGATAGCGGTGGTTCTCGAACACCCGGAAGTAGCGATCAAGTCGGACGTCGATGCTGGAGGGCTGGACCATCGCTGTATCGAACGGGTCGAGCTGGACGCGTCCAGCGGCGATCTCGGCCTGGATGTCGCGGTCGGAGAGGAGCACCCCGGGAGACTACTAGCCCGGCAGCGCCCCGTGGCCCGGGCGGGTCCAGGTGCGGCATAATCACTGTTGTTCGCCCTCCGGGCGGGCCGCGCGGGTGTAGTTCAATGGTAGAACATCAGCTTCCCAAGCTGACAGTGCGAGTTCGATTCTCGTCACCCGCTCCCAGTCTGAACAGCGGAATCGCAGGTCACACTCGCTTCCACCGACTTTGCTCACTTTGCTGAGTGACCAGTAGTGCCCGAGGCAGACCCCCATACGCCACCCGATGTGGCACGTGCGTGGCACGACTTCGTGGGCATGAAGCACTTCCCCGGTGTCAAGGAGGTTAGGACGTCATGACGCGCCGGCACGGGATCGTCAGGAAAGTCATTCATTCTCATAAGTGGTGAAATGACCACTGGCGGCGCAGAAAGTGCGACGCCTGCAACGGTCTGCCACAACACTGGGACGATGCCAAACGCCGTACCCAATGCCCCACCGATCAGCGCGCCAATGGGTTGCGTTCCCCAGACGATGAATCGCACTGAGGCGTTCATCCGGCCCAGAAGGTTTGGTGGACATACCCGCTGTCGGTAACTCACCTGGGTGATGTTGTAAATCACGACGAGGGCGAAGTGCATCACTCCACCTCCGATGAGGAGCACAACCGGCCACGGCCCTGAGGCAAGCGCAGCGAGCGGAAAGAACGCCTGGGCGGGAGCCATGAGGATGGCACTCACCGGAATGGTTCGACCCGCACCCAGAAGTCTGGCCACCCATCCGCTGGCGAGCGCCCCGGCCAAGCCGCCAACGGCAGATGCGGAAAAGTCCAGACCAACGACGCCAGCGGACGGGCCAAGATCCCGAAGTACAAACAGCACAAAGAGCGCCATCGTCATGCTGCTGAACAGGTTGCCGGGCGAGGTGCAGGCAACGATTCGCCGTAGCAGCGAATGCTTGACGACAAAACCCAACCCCTCGGCAATCTCCGTCCGCAGCGGCCGCCGCTCGTGCCGCGCGGGGGCGTTTCGCGTCGTTGTATGCGGCTGACAAAGAGGGCCGACCCCAGAAAACTGAGCGCGTCAAGGCCGACGACGACGGGTGCTGACACCACGTGCAGTAATCCGCCCGCCACAACGGGGTCAGCCACCTGGGCCACGGACTCGCTGGCCTGCAACCGGGAGTTTCCGGAAACCAGTTCCTCGCCCTCGACAAGATGCGGCAGGTAGCTCTGGTAGGCCACGTCGAAAAAGACGGTGCAGATCCCGACGAGTGTCGCGACCGCGAACAACTGCCAAAGCGTGAGTATCCCGAGCCACCAGGCTAGGGGGACCCACCCATAGAGCAGCGTCCTCAGCAAGTCGCTCGCGACCAAAACCCGCCGTTTGCGCCAACGATCGACCCAGGCGCCGGCCGGCAGACCGACGATGAGAAAGGCCAGCGTCTCGCAGGCAGTCAACACACCCATCTGGCCCGCATTTGCCCGCAAAGACTCAACGGCCAGAACCGGCAGGGCAACGATGGACAGTTCCGAGCCGACCTGGCTGATCGACTCGCCAATCCACAGTCGGCGGAAGTCACGGTCACCGATCATGCAGCTGCTGCCTCACCCATCAGTTCGACCCTGTTTGGGGATGAACCCATGTATCGGCCCTCCTACCATCACGGCACCACAATGAGTCGACGCACAAAACCACCGAGGGAGAACCATCCACCTACCTCAGCGTAAAGACACCCTGCCTGACTTGAAGAACGGGGCATTGTCTGACGTCAGCGGTGTGCCGGAGCCACTCCTGATGACCCCAGGCAGGTCGCTCGGCGGGAAGTCCAGCGCCCTAGATTTTTGAGTTCTCGCGCCTTCCTCGGGCATACGCGCAAGTCCTTCCAACGTGGGACTGCTGCGGACGTGGCCGTCCGAAGGAGGTCCAGAGTCAACGCGGCGCGTGCGCCCAGACCGACAAGAAGAGTGACGTCGAACCCATCGTCATCGGCGGCAGCACCGACTTGAGTCAGCTCGCCTGTCTTGCCGGTCAATCGTGATCGCCGTACCAGTTCGGCAGTCTGCCTGTCGAGCTCACGGACCTCGCCGGGTGCCTCAGAGTCTTCGAAGATCGGGATGATGACGGCCTGAGCGCGGATCGAAGCAAGGGGTGCGGACGAGACTTTGACCTTCATGACTTGCCAAGCCGCCGTGAGCCGGTTGGGGTCTCCGTGTCGCGGGCGACCCGGCTGGCCCCTTCGCCGTAGCGTGACTCTAGGTCGCCGGCGAGCGCGACGTGCCATGCCCCGCCGCGGTCGCGCGTGTTGAGCGGCGGGTTGCGCCGATCCGCGCGGACCGCGAGCATGTGGGATTCTGACCAAGGAGGACAGCCATGTCTGCGATCACTCCCGACGCCGAGATCTCGCGTGCGGATGTCGTATGGGCGTTTGGCCCGTCGATGACGCCGGTGGTAACCGTCGCCCCCGGTGCGGTTGTGCGGCTCGAGACCAACGACTGCTTCCACGGCCAGGTCACGAGCGAGGACATCACCGCCGACAAGCTGGACATGCTTCGCGTCAATGCGGCGACCGGCCCCATCGGGGTCGACGGTGCTGAGCCCGGCGACTCGCTGCTGGTCGAGCTGCTCGAGATCAACCCCGGTCCGCAGGGCGCGGCGATGGTCATCCCTGGCTGGGGGCAGTTGCACGACCAGGTCAAGTCTCCTGTCACGCGGATCTTCCGGGTCGAGGACGGCACGATCCACATGAACGACCGCGTGCGGTTTCCGATCCGCCCGATGGTCGGCGTCATCGGGGTCGCGACCGAGACCGATGAGGCCATCAACTTCCTCGCCGGTCCGCACGGCGGCAACCTCGACAACGCTCTCCACGGCCCAGGCGCCACCGTGATGCTTCCAGTGCGTCAGTCCGGCGCGATGCTCGCGATCGGTGACATGCACGCGTCGATGGGTGATGGCGAGGTGTCAGGCACCGGCGTAGAGATCAACGGCGAGGTGCTCGTGCGCGTCAACGTGCTCAAGGGGAAGCAGTCCCGCTGGCCGGTGACCGAGCTGGGCGACTCGTGGGTGACGCACGGTGTCACCGACAACGACCTGGACGAGGCGATCCGGTTGGCTTGCGAGGAGGCAGCACGCCTTCTCGTCGACCAGTGGGGCTTCACGATGGAGGACGCCTTCATCTTCCTGTCGGTCGCCTGCGACGTCGGCATCGCGCAGTCCTGCCACCCGTGCCCCGGTAGCGTGATCGCACGGGTGCGCGTGCCCAAGCTTGACGCGTGCCCGGCGCCGTTCCGCGTCGGCTGACGTCGTGACCGAAGGTTTCATGGTCTGGGAGCACGGCCGGACCTGGTACCGCGTGCTCGGCGAGTGCGATCCCGGATCCGCTCAGGTGCCCGCCGTCGTCCTGCACGGCGGGCCGGGCATGTCGCACCTGTCCGATGTCCCGATTGCCGAGCTGCTGCACGAGTCCGGACGCACCACAGTGCTCTACGACCAGATCGGGTGCGGTAGCTCCACGCACCTGCCCGACGCCCCGGCCGGGTTCTGGACGGTCGACCTGTTTAAGCGCGAGCTCTCCGAGCTGCTCGCACACCTGGGCATCGCCGATCGGTACACGCTCGTGGGTCAGTCGTGGGGCGGAATGCTCCAACTCGATTATGCGCTCGACCCGCGCCCGGGCCTGGTCGCGATGGCCGTGTGCGACGGCTTGTCGAGCACCGCGCTCTGGATCCAGGAGGCCAACCGGCTTCGCGCCGACCTGCCAGCCGATGTGCAGGACGTGCTCGACCGGCACGAGGCAGCTGGGACCACCGACTCGTCGGCATACCAGGACGCGATGACGGAGTTCTATCGTCGCCATGTCTGCCGGGTGCAGCCATGGCCCCACCTGTTCACCGAGTCGTTCGCGCAAATGGCTGCCGACCCGACGGTGTACGCCACAATGTGGGGGCCGTCGGAGTTCCACTGCACCGGTTCGCTCGGCAGCTGGGACATCACCGACGAGCTGCACCGCATCAGCGTCCCCACGCTGTTCGTGTCCGGTCGCTACGACGAGGCCACGCCGCTCGTCGTCGGCACTATGCACCAGCGGGTACCCGGCGCGGAGTGGGTGCTGTTCGAGGAGTCGAGCCACACGCCGCAGTTCGAGGAGCCCGAGCGGTTCCGCGAGGTGGTCTCGGGCTTCTTGACAAGGTTCGACCGGGGCTAGTGCGTCTCGTCGCTCGGCGGCTCGATGTCGTTCAAGCGTGGCAGCACGGCGGGCGGATCTGGCGCCGCGACCGGGAAATGGCAGGCGACCTGGCGCCCGTCGTTCTGGATGTGCAGCAGCGGCTTCTCGGTACGGCACAGGTCCTGCGCGTAGCGACAGCGCGGGTGGAAAGCACAGCCGGTCGGCTTGTCGATGGGGTTGGGCAGGTCACCTGTGAGCACGATGCGCTCGCGGATCTCGGCGTCTGCATCGATCACCGGGATGGCCGAGATGAGCGCCTCTGTGTACGGATGCCGGGGTGAGATATAGACGTCGCTGGAGTCCCCGAGCTCGACGAGCTCACCGAGGTACATGACGCCGATGCGGTCCGAGATGTGGTGCACCACCGCGAGGTCGTGGGCGATGAAGACGTAGGTGAGGTTGTTCTCTTCCTGCAGGTCGGCCAGCAGGTTCAGCACCTGCGCCTGGATCGAGACGTCGAGAGCGGATACCGGCTCGTCGGCGATCAGCAGCTGCGGCGCGAGTGCGAGAGCGCGCGCGATTCCCAGACGCTGGCGCTGGCCGCCGGAGAACTCGTGCGGGTAGCGGTCGGCGTACGACGGGTCGAACCCCACCACCTCAAGGAGGTGCAGAGCCCGAGCCTTGATCTCGGCGTCGCTGCCGATGCCATGCGTACGCAGCGGCTCTTCGACCGTCGCGGCCGCGCGACGCCGCGGGTTGAGGGAGGCGTACGGGTCCTGGAAGATCATCTGGAAGCCACGACGCCGGTCGCGCAGCTGGCGTCGCGACAGGTTGGTGATGTCGACGCCGTCATAGATGACCGACCCGCTCGTGACGTCGATGAGGCGCACCAGGCACCGGCCCAGCGTCGACTTGCCGCAGCCGCTCTCGCCGACCAGCCCCAACGTCTCGCCCTTGCGGACCTGCAGGCTGACGCCATCGACAGCCTGCAACTGCTGCTTGCCCTTGGAGGTGCGGATCGGGAAGTGCTTGACGACGTCGCGGGCCTCGAGCAGCACGGTCGGCTCGGCCGACGGTGTCGCGGTGGCGGACAGGTTCGGTGTGGTGCTCACGCGCGCACTCCGAGGGGCGAGATGGCCTGCACCCGCAGTGCCGGCCGCTCGGCGTACGGCAGTACGCAGGCATCGGCGTGGTCGGGCTTGTGCGCGATCAGCGGTGGCTGGGGCCGGCACGCGTCGGTGGCGAACCGGCAGCGCGGTGCGAACAGGCAACGGTCGCGGTCGGCGTCCGCGGGGGAGATGGGCGTGCCCGGGATGGCGTTCAGCCGGGCTGCCCGGCTGCCGTCAGTGGGCGGGATCGCGCCCATGAGCCCCCATGTGTAGGGGTGGAGCGGGTCGCGCATCACCTCGCGCCGCGGCCCGGCCGCGCCCAGCCGGCCGCCGTACATCACCAGGACGCGGTCGGACATCTGCGAGACGACTCCCATGTCGTGGGTGATGAGCAAGATTGAGGAGCCGAACTCCTTCTGCAGCACGCGCAGCAGCTCGAGGATCTGCGCCTGGATCGTGACGTCGAGGGCGGTCGTCGGCTCGTCGGCGATGAGCAGCGACGGATTGCACGACAGCGCCATCGCGATGACCACGCGCTGGCGCATGCCTCCGGAGAACTCGTGCGGGTAGGAGTTGACGCGCTCGGGCGCGTTGGGGATGCCGACGGCCTCCAGTAGCTGGACCGCGCGGTCCATGGCCGCTTTCTTGCTCACCTTCTCGTGGGCCCGGATCTGCTCGCTGATGTGCCAGCCGGCCGTGTAGACGGGGGTGAGCGCCGTCATCGGGTCCTGGAACACCATCGCGATCTCCTGACCACGGATCTTGCGAAGGACCTCGCCCTCGAGCTCGAGGAGGTTCTGCCCCTTGAAGAGCACCTCGCCCTCGATGACGCAGTTGGGGTTATCGATCAGGCGCAGCACGGTGAGCATTGAGACACTCTTCCCCGAGCCGGACTCCCCGACGAGTCCCACGACCTCGCCCCGTCCGACGGTGAAGGAGATGCCGTCGACGGCCGTGACGAGGCCGCCGCGGGTGCGGAACGAGACGCGGAGGTCCCTGACATCGAGAAGCGGCTCAGACATTGCGCACCCTTGGGTCGAGCCAGGCGTAGACGAGGTCCACGATGAAGTTCGCGAGGACGACGAAGAACGCGGCATACAGGACGCAGCCGAGGATCACCGGCAGGTCGAAGTTCTGGAGCGAGTCGTAGGTGAGTTTGCCAATGCCCTGCAGGCCGAAGACGACCTCGGTAAGGAGTGCCGCGCCACCGATGAGCGCACCGAAGTCGAGGCCAAACAGGCTCACTATGACGATGAGCGAGGTCCGCAGGGCGTGCCGGATCAGCACGCGTGACTCGCTAATGCCCTTGGCGCGGGCCATGCGGATGTAGTCCTCGTTCATCGACGCGACCATCTCCGAGCGCAGCACGCGCGCATAGATGCCGGAGTAGAGGACGGCGAGGGTCACCCACGGCCAGAACAGGCTGAGCGCCCAGCGTCCCAGACCGTCAGACATTGGCACGTAGCCGAGCGGCGGCACCCACGCGAAGATCGAGTCGTGCAGCCGGCTCTGCGTGACGAGGTTGATGACCTCGCCGAGCCAGTACACCGGCAGCGAGATCCCGATGACGCCGAGCACCATGATGATCGGGTCGACAGCGGTGCCGCGCTTGGCAGTCGCGACCACGCCCATCGTGACGCCGAGGATCATCCAGAGCACCGCGGCGCCGATCACGAGGGACAGCGTGACCGGCACCGCTGCCTGGATCTGGGGGATGACCTTTGCTCCGCGGTTGACGAACGAGGTGAGGTCGCGGTCGATGAGCAGGTGTCGCATCATCACGAAGTACTGCACGTAGATTGGCTTGTCGAGACCGAACGAGACCCGCACCTGGTCGAGTGTTTCCTGGCTGGCGTTGCGCCCGGCGATGCGGGCCGCCGGGTCGGCACCGGGCGTCGCGAAGAAGATGAGGAAGACCATCACGCTGATCGCGAAGAGGACGAGCAGAGCAGCGAGAGCGCGCTTGCCGGCGAAACGCCACATCAGAGCGACCCGCGGAGCCGGGCCTTGGGGTCGAGTGCGTCGCGCACGCCGTCGCCGAGCAGGTTGAGGGCGACCGCGGTGATCGCGAGGATGATGCCCGGCGCGATCGCGACCATCGGGCGCGTGTAGAGCAGCCCGACGCCGTCGTTGATGATCGTGCCCCAGCTCGCGTCGGGCGGCTGCACACCGATCGACAGGAACGACAGGGCCGACTCGGTGAGCATGTTGATGGCCGTCATGAGCGGCAGGAACACGATGAGCGTGGGCAGGACGTTGGGCAGGAGCTCGCGGCGCAGCAGCCGTGAGTCCTTGGCGCCCGCGCCGACGGCCGCCTGCACGAACTCGCGCTCGCGCAGGGACATCACCTGACCACGTATGGGACGAGCGACGTAGGGCACGTAGATGATGCCGATGATGAGGATCGGGAGTAGCAGGCTACCGGACGTCAGAGTCCACGGCCCGATAGTGAGCGTAGTGTTGATCAGCACGACCGACAGGCAGATCGCCAGAAGATAGACCGGGAAGGCCCACAGCACGTCGAGCGCGCGCGAGAGAACCGCGTCGACCCCTTTGCCGAAGTAACCCGCGACCACACCGACCAGCCCGGCGAGCATGCAGCAGAGCACGGCTGACACGAAGCCGATGAGCAGGCTGTTACGGCCGCCGTACAAGATGCGCGCGAAGACGTCGCGCCCTTGGTTGTCGGCGCCGAGGAAGTACGTCGAGAAGTTCCACGTCGGTCCGATCGGCGTGACGCCGAGGCCGAGACCCTCCGTGGAGTTGACCAGCACCGGACCGGTTACGCCGTTAAGCGTGTACGTGCCCTGCACGTTCGACGCAAACGCATCGACGTGAGCGATGTTGTTGGCGTAGAGCGGCGCGGCCACGCAAGCGGCCACGATGAGGATGAGGACGACCAGTGAGCCCATGGCCACACGGTCCTTGCGCACATGCTGCCACGCGCTCCGCCAAGGTCCAGCGGAGCGCGTGGCTGGCGTACTCGAGATGTCGGACTTGCTCCTCGCCATGAGTGAGGTGATGCCTCGGTCACTTCACCCAAAGCTGGCTGACGAGCATGTAGAACTGCTTGCTGAACTGGTAGTTGCCGGTGTCGGCTGACAGGAAGTCGATCAGCTTCGGCGTGATGAGCGGAGCCTGCGGCGACGCGGTCATCACTGCCTGGTCGACCGCGGCCCACTGCTTGTTCGCGGCGTCCATGCTCGTCTGCTCGGTCTTGAGCGCAGCGTCCATCTGAGCCTGGATCGTCTTGTCGCAGAAACCTGCGATGTTGATGGATGAGTCACTGCCCGGGGTGAAGGACGCACAGCCGAGCAGGACGTTGAGGAAGTCGGATGCGGCTGGGTAATCCTGGTACCACGAGGTGAGCGAGATCTGGACGTTGTTCTTGGTGTTCTGGATGTAGGTGAACTGGACGTTGCCCGAGATTGCCTTCACCGTCGCCTTGTAGCCGATCGAGTTCAGAACCGACTGGAGGTACTCACCCATCGCGGCATTCACCTCGTCGTCCGACACGATGATCGTGACGGGCTGTCCAGCAGTGCCGGACTCCTGCACGAGCTGCTTGGCCTTGGCCAGGTCAGGGCCCTGCCAGGTCGAGCCGGCTGGGTTGGTGTACTGGCAGTTGTCGACGTGGCCAGGGAAGTCGGGCGGCAGAATCGTGCAGACCGGGGCCGCCAGTTCGGGGCCGCCGTACAGCTTGACGAGCGCGTTTCGGTCGATGGCCCAGTTGACGGCCTGCCTCGCCTTCACGTTGTTGAACGGCGGGATATTCACGTTCATTGGCGCGTACCAGTAGGCGGTGAGCGTGTTGACGTGCGCCTGGCTGGCGTACTCGCTGCCGATCTCTGCGAGACGGTCGGCCGGCGGCGGGTCGAACAGCCAGTTGGCCTGGCCGTTCTCGACGGCGGTGACCTCGGCCTCCACGGTGAGACCGAACTTGTAATCGATCTCGTCGGCGTAGGCCTGTGGCTGCGCGTCCTGCGACCAGAGCTTGAAGTACGGATTGCGCACCATCACGAGCGAGGTGTTGGGGTCGTACGACTTGAACATGTATGGCCCGGTGGTGGGGATGGGCGTCGTACCTGCATCCTTGCTGGGTGCGGACGCAGGCAGGATCGAGGCGTGCGGCACCGAGAGCTTGTAGAGGAACTCGGGGTCGGGGGCGGTGAGGTTGATAGTCACCGTGCCGGCCGCCTTGTCGCCCACGACGCCGCCGGCGAGCGTGCAGGTCGCGGGAGTGTTGAGGCAGGCGTCAGCACCCACGATGCCGTTGTAGAACGATCCGGCGGTTGGGCTGGACACCTTGAAGATGCGCTGGAACGAAGCAACCACGTCGTCGGTCGTGACCGGGGTGCCGTCGGAGAACTTGATGCCCTTGCGCATCGTGAAGACGTACGTCTTGCCGCCGCGGGTCGCCTGGGGGATTTTCTCGGCGAGGTCGGGCACGACGGTGAACGAGTCGGCGCCGTCGACCTTCTTGAACGAGGTCAGGCCGTCGTATGCCGCCTGGTAGAGCTGCCAGTACTGCAGCGTGTAGTTGATCTGCGGGTCGAGCGTGCCGCCTGCGGACTTGGCGAGCAGCGTCAGCGTGCCTCCCGCGTGGGCCGGGTCGTAGGCGCCGCCCGCTGCCGAGGAAGCTGATCCGCTGGTGTTCGATGTGGTCGACCCGTCCGACGTGCAGGCGGCCAGGACGAGAACGAGCGACGCGAACGTCGCCGTGCCGACAACGAGTCGCAGTTTCATATGTCCATCCCAGGTCAGAGGGTCGACGATTTACTGATCTTGTCAGCAGCGGACCTGGCCCGCACTGCTCGGAGGGGTCCGGGTGCCGATCGATACCGAAGCGTTACTCCCGCGTGAACATGCCGATCTCGAGCAGGTGTCAGGGGCGTGTCCTCGGTCCGCGCGTGATGCCCGATGGCCAAGGAGCCGGGCACAACCGCACAGCCCCCAGCGCCCGATTGACGTGGCAGCGGAGTGACCGTGATTCAGTGCTGCAGCGGGCCCTGCGATCTTCATCGCTCGGTCGTGGGCGCGATGATGGTGGGCAAATCGGTGACACCGTTCTACTCTGGTGCCGGAGATTACTCAATGGGTGCCCTCACGGAAGCGGACCACGCACGAACACATCCGCGGTGCCGTTGGTGTCACCTCTGACGAGGTTTTACGCGTCTGAGGTGAAGGCCACGAACCGCCCGTCGGCTGAGATGGACGGGTACCCGCTGCCACTGTTGCCCTGTGACCCGACCGAGCTAATACTGACCCGACGCGTCGTGTGCGTGGACTGGTCATACACAAACACATCCGTGAAGGCATTGGTGTCGACGCCGACCAGGTTCGAAGCGTCTGATGGAAAGGCCACGAAGCGCCCGTCGGCTGAGGTCGACGGGTAGGAGCTGGTGCTGTCGGGTTTGCTGCAGGTTTACAGGACGCAACGTCACCCAAGGAGACTGGATGAGTCGAATGGCAGTGTTGGCGGGCCCGGTCGTGACGGTCGCACTTGCCGCACGTGACCTTGACCCAAGCCGAAGGCGTCGACGCGGTCCGTTCACGGCCCGAGTGGCACACGTGGCACGGTTCGTTGCCCTCTCGGCCAGACCAACTTCGTTTGGTGCGCTGACCTGCTGACGACTCACCGTGGCAAGATCAACGACATCAGCTTCCCAAACTGACAGTGCGAGTTCGATTCTCGTCACCCGCTCCCAGGCTCACTCGCATTTGCACAGGGGGCGTCGGCGGGACCGCGCAATCACCACTGGCACGCTGAAACCACCGACCTATGTCGCGACCTAAGACGGTGCCTTCGAAGTTGCGCGTTCACGCTCTGCCGACATCATCGACGTATTCGTCTAGGTCGTCGTCCTCAATCTCGCTATCGAGTGCGCCCCTCCGGTCATCAGCGACACATTCACGCTGTCGCTGATGACGGGAGTCCTGTTCAAGGTTGCACTAAAGTTGGGGCTCATCGTCAAGGCTCGGGTCACCAAGATTCCGCGGGGCAGCGCTACTCGGCGAGGAAAACTTATGGCGGCGGCGCTCCGGTGGGCGGTCCCGGAAGGCAGCAAACTCAGCCTGCACGCTTTCATCGACTTCTTGCTTGGCGATGCGGTGGGCCTTGGCGGCTTCGTGTAGTGACGCTGTTGGGCTGGCGCTCCTCGTTTCCAGAGCTGCACTGCGTCGCCTGCTCTACTGCGCCAAGTAGCCACCGTCCACGACGTGATATGAACCGGTGATGTTCGACGCTCGATCGCTAGCGAGGAAGCCCACGAGTTCGGCGACCTCTTCGCTGCGCCCGAGACGGCCCAACGGGTGCAGACTCGAGAGCCCGTCCAGCACCTCTTTGGGTGCCGCCTCCAGCAGTGGAGTGCTGATGAACCCAGGACCGACCGCCACGACGCGAACGCCGGAGGAGGCGTACTCCAACGCCGATGCCTGGGTGAGCCCGACGACACCATGCTTGGCCGCTACATACGCGACGGAGTTGCGGAATCCCACTGAGCCCAGGATCGATGCCATGTTCACGATGACGCCGCCTGAGCGATTCGCCATCACCGGTAACTCGTACTTCATGCAGTAGAAGACACCGTCGAGGTTGACCGAGATCACCTTGCGCCAGCCATCAATGCTCACGTCGGCCGTCGGGACTTGCTCGCCAGCAATACCAGCGTTGTTGACAGCGACGTCCAGGCCACCGAACTTCCCGACGGTGAACTCGACCATCGCTCGGCAGGAGTCCGGGTCTGACACGTCCACCGACGTCGCCACGGCTCCGTTGCCGATGCTCTCGGCCACTTTCTGCGCCGCCTCAACATTCACGTCAGCAGCCACCACTCTTGCTCCGCGCTCAGCGAGCAACTTTGCGCACGCCTCACCGATGCCGGACCCAGCTCCGGTGACGATCGCGGTCTTACCGTCAAAATCCAGGGCATTCATACGGCCTCCTCGTGATGTCCTCTTTTTCACCTTTAACTACCCAGCTCAACTGGGTCCAAACGTGCTTCTGGCTCTCCCTCGCCTCCGAACCGTGCGCATGTTTGGCTCAAGTGATCACCGGGGATAACCGCGCGGACCACTTCGCCTCTTGAGGGAGATCCCATGAAGATCATCCGCGCTATCACCATCGTCACCGCCGCCGCCAGCGCCGCCCTGGGCGTATGGCGCCTCTACAAGACGTGGTCTGAGCCCTCGGGGAGCTCTGAGACGCAGACAGTCAGCAGCTGAGTCCTCACCACTCCTTGCCGAAAGCAGAGTCACCCAGAGGGCGCAACGCCTTGCCCGGCCAGCGCGCCGAAGGTAGAAGTGGCGAGGAAAGTGGGCCCCCATGGGACGCGTGCTCGGATTGGCGACTGCAACGCTTGTTGCCGTTGTCGGCTGTACCGGTGTCGTTTACGCACCGGCTTCACAGGCGGCGGAAGACCCGGTGCTGCCCACCGCCAACGCGAAGTGGGACTACCAGATCGGCAAGCCGTATGACCCTCGCGACGGGGTGACGCTCGTGTCGCGCGACCGCACCGAGGCGCCACTGGCTGACGGTTACACGATGTGTTACATCAACGCGTACCAGACGCAGCCGGACGCGGCGAAGTGGTGGAAGAACAACCATGACGACCTGCTGCTCAAGAAGGACGGCGGCGGCTACGTCGTCGACAGTTACTGGGGCGAGATCCTCTTCGACATCAGCACCGCGGACAAGCGCGACGAGCTTGCCGGCATCATCAACGGCTGGATCACCGGGTGTGCCGACGACGGCTTCGGGGCGATCGAGCCGGACAACCTCGACTCGTGGACGCGGTCGGGCGGGCGGCTCACTCGCGATCAGGCATTCGCGTACGCCAAGCTCATTATCGATCGTGCCCATGCCGCGGGTCTGGCCATCGGGCAGAAGAACGCAGCCGGCCAGACTCAGCAAGGCACGGCGGCCGGCTTCGACTTCGCCGTCGCTGAGGAGTGCGGGCGCTACAGGGAGTGCAGCGCCTACACGGCCGACTACGCAGACCAGGTGTACGTCATCGAATACCGGTCGCAAGATTTCAAGTACTCGTGTCAGCGCTGGGGTGATGAGCTCTCGATCATCCTGCGCGACCGCAAGGTCACCGCTCCCGGATCCAAGAGTTACGTCTACCGTTCCTGCTGACGTCGGCATCGCCCCCGCAGCAGTGGCGATCCCGCCTCAAGTTCGTGATAGCCATCTGGTGTATCCGCTCATGGGGACGCCGACCGCGAGGCACGACGGCGATCCTACGGGCTGCGCCACACCCTTACCGTCGTCGGCTGCAGTGTGCGTGTCAGAACATCCACGAGGTCGACCACGACGTCATCGGGGTGAACCTGGTCGCGGAGCCGTGCCCCGAACTCCTCCACGCTGCGGTGGCCGTCGAACTGCTCGCGGTTGAAGCGCCGGTCGACCTGCTGCTGGACCCTTCTCAGCAGCGGACGGAAGGCCGCCGCCACGATGAGCGTCGCAACAGCGACAACCACCGATGACTCCCCGGGAAGCACCCACGACATCGCGGAGACCACCAAGGCGTAGGTGGCCGCCAGCGAAAGGGTGACAGCCAGGTACGCGGTGGTCCGGGAGACCAGCCGGCCCAGGTCCCACAGCCCGTGCCGCAACACGGCAATTGCGATGGACACCGGCATCGTCAGGGCACCAAGCGCAAGTCCCAGCAGAAAGAAACTCGACCACCCCCCCGTTGGCAGCGACACGATCCAGCCCGTCACGAGTGTGATCGGGAAGGCCGCAGCCCCCGCCGCCAGCCAACGGATCTGCAGCCGTGTCACGGTGTCGCCCCGGCGATACCGACGCACCAGAGACGTCACAGCCGCGATGAGCAGTCCGAGGAAGCTCAGCAGAAGTACGCCCACGACAGCCGGGAGGTGGTCGATCTCCAACGCGGCCGGTGGGCCACCCGGGATGCTGTCCTCACCATAGGTCGTGGGGTCGAGGGTGAAGCCAACCTGCATGACGGCGGGGAGCACCATGAGGCCACCAGCCACCGGCCACCAGCGTGGACCTGGCAGCCGGCCATCGGGGAAGTACACCGCGATCAAGGCTGGCCAGACGTAGAACCAGATCCACGAACCTGCGGCGATCCACGCGGCCACCTGCGCCCCGGGCCGGGGGTCGACCTCGAGGTTTGCGGCCCATGCCTCCAGCCCAAACGTCACCGCAGGAGAGGCGCCGAGTGCCACCACAAGCGGACCGATGACCAGCTGCGGGCGACGCAGGCTGATCACCAGTCCCACCAGCATCGCGGGAAGGAGCGCCGCCGTACCAACGGCCGGCTCCAACGGGATCACGAGTCCCGCAGAGATGCCAACGGCCCACTCCACCGTCAGGCTGAGCACGCCGATCAGGAACAGCGCGACACTGACGGGTCGCAGATCGTGTCCACCTAACCTGCCCTTCATGACCGACGCTCCGATGGTATCCAGACACAGACGTCGGCCGGTGCCAACGTCTGTTCGACCTCCAAGACCAGATTCCTGCTCATCGTGTCGTGGTCCACCTCGTTGCGAAGGGACTGACCAAACGATTCGTCGATGTGCAATGCATCGAAGTGCCTGCCGTCGAACTGAGACCGTGCGGCGGTTGCCGGATGCGAGTCGGCCAGCCAATTGCCTCGAACCATCACGGGCTCCCTCAACTCCTCACTGGCGCTCTCGACATGGCCAGCCGAAGGCGACCGACGCCACCACGGTGCTCCAAGCGCCGTTACGAAGGCGTTACGGGTGGCGACGAAAGTGTCCAGTTAGGCCAGGCATCCGCTCAAGGACGCATTGTGGCCTACCGACGAGTAACATAGAAGTTACTGACCAGTAGCATCAGGAAGGCTGAGCCGTGGGCCACTACCAGGCAAACCTGCGCGACATCGAGTTCATGCTCTTTGAAGTGCTGCGCCGCGACCAGATGCTCGGCGCCGGGCGCTACGCCGAGATGGACGCCGAAACGGCGCGCTCCTTGCTGCGGGAGGTCGAGCACCTCGCAACGACAACGCTCGCTGACGCCTTCGCGTCTGGCGATCGAACACCGCCGGTCTTTGATCCAGCAACGAACACCGTCACGATGCCGCAGGACTTTGCCAAGGCCTTCCACGCCTACACCGAAGGCGGTTGGCCCGACCTCGACCTCAACGAAGAACTCGGCGGCACCCTCGTTCCACCATCGCTACGGTGGGCGATCGCCGAGATGGTCCTGGGTGCCAACCCCGCCATCCACATGTACTCCACCGGGCCGGCCTTCGCACGCCTGATCCACGACCTCGGCACTGACGAGCAGAAGCAGTGGGCACGAGTGTGGGCGCAGCAGCGTTGGGGCGCAACGATGGTGCTCACCGAGCCGGATGCCGGAAGCGACGTCGGCGTTGGACGGACAACCGCGTCGCAGCAGCCGGATGGCTCGTGGCACATCACCGGAGTCAAACGGTTCATCACCTCCGGCGAACACGACATGACCGACAACATCATCCACTTGGTGCTCGCCCGTCCCGAGGGGGCTGGTCGTGGTACCAAGGGGCTCTCGCTCTTCATCGTGCCGAAGTTTCACGTCGACTGGGCGAGCGGTGAGTTGCTCGAACGCAATGGCGTCTACGCGACCAACGTAGAACACAAGATGGGCCTGAAGGCCTCAGCAACTTGTGAACTCACTTTCGGTGACCGCGAAGCGGCCGTTGGATGGCTCGTCGGCGATGTGCACGACGGAATTGCGCAGATGTTCAAGGTGATCGAGTACGCACGCATGCTGGTCGGCACCAAAGCAATCGCCACACTGTCGGCCGGTTACCTCAACGCGTTGGAGTACACCAAGACCCGAGTGCAGGGACCAGACCTGACACAGGCGTCCGACAAGGTTGCCCCCCGCGTCACGGTCATTCATCACCCTGATGTGCGCCGGTCACTGATGACGCAGAAGGCGTACAGCGAAGGGCTGCGTGCCCTGATGCTCTACGCCGCCTCGGTGCAAGATGCCGTGGAGGTGAAGGAGGCTGCCGGTGAGGACGCCTCCGTCGAGCACGCGCTCAACGACCTCTTGCTGCCCATCGTTAAGGGGTATGGGTCGGAGAAGTCCTACGGGCTGCTCGCCGAGTCGCTGCAGTGCTTCGGCGGATCCGGGTATCTGCAGGACTACCCGATCGAGCAGTACATCCGAGACGCGAAGATCGACACGCTCTACGAAGGAACAACGGCGATTCAGGGGCTTGACCTCTTCTTCCGCAAGATGGTCAAGGATCAGTTCCGCGCGATCACCGCACTGGGCCAGGAGATCGGCGCTGTGGCAATGAGTGGAAGGAGCGAGTTGGCACGCGAGCGACAGTTGCTCGGCACCGCCCTGCAGGACGTCCAGGCCATGATCACCACAATGGCCGGCTTCGCGATGGCATCGGGGACCGAGGCGTCACAGATCTACCGAGCCGGTCTCAACACAACGCGACTCCTGTTCAGCGTCGGCGACGTCATTGTCGCGTGGCTGCTGCTGCGCCAGGCAACGGTGGCGCTTGACGCACTTAAGGGTGCTGTGTCAGCGCCCGACCGAGAGTTCTACCTCGGCAAGATCGCTGCCGCTCAGTGGTTCAGCCGCCAGGTGCTGCCGCATGTGAGCGCCGAACGCGCTGTCTTGGAAGCAACAGACCTCGACGTCATGGAGTTGGACGACTCCGCCTTCTGACGCTCCTTCAGGTGCCCCACCGTCAACGTTGTGTGCGTTGAGTGGCCGTATAGGACCTGTCGACGCACACGGTGTTCTCCGGTCAGTGGGCAGCGAGGGGAAGGGTGAGCTCGGCCGTTCCGTCTGCGGAGACCTCGACCGGGACGCCCCAGTCTTGCTGATGCACGTGGCAGGCCGGGAACTCCGCGTCACCGTCGTCACAGGACGCCACCCGCGCGGACACGTGCAGCACGCCGGTGTTGACGGCGTCCCCGATGCGAATCACGCGACGGAGCGCGCCGCCAGAGCCAGCGCCGTCCTCGAGCAGGTCGGCCGGAGTCGATGACACGGCGACGTGGACGGCTTCCCCGTACCGATCGTCGAGTTTCTGGCCACGTGGCGGTGCGAAGAGAACCTCAAGCACAATCGTTCCGGGGCGCAGCGAAACGGCTGGACGCTGCGACTGCATGTCAGACGCCTTCACGATGGTGGCTTCGGCCGGCAGTCGCACGCGCGTCAGTCGGTGTGCGGCCGACTCCACGACGATCAGTTCATCTCCAAGTGGGATCAGCCCACTGGGTTCGCCCAGGTCACCGGCGACTGTCGAGACCGTGCGCGTCTCTGGGTCGAAGCGGCGAACAGCTCCGTTGTACGTGTCAGCGATGGCAATCGAACCGTCGGCCAGGACGCAGCAGTCCAGCGGATGCTGCAGCAACGCTCTGTCTGCTGGGCCGTCGACGTGACCAAAGTCGAACAGCCCACTTCCCACCTCGGTGGTGACGACGCCGTTGGTGACCCGACGCAAAGCCGACGTCTCGGCGTCGGCAAACCACAGCGTGCCTCCGTCAGAGGAGACCGCGAAGCCCGACGGCTGTGCGAGCCAGGCCTGCATCAGGTCGCCGTCGACGAGGCCCTCTTGGGTGGTTCCGCCGCGCAGTGTGAGGCGTCCGGCGACGGGGTCGTAGCTCCACAGCTGGTGGTTGCCTGCCATGGCGATGGCCACCTCCGACCACGCCGGCATCCACACGACGTCCCACGGCGAGCTCATGGGGGTGTCGGCGAAGGCGTGGTCGGGCAAGGGGTCACCTTGCATCCACTGCTGACCGGTGCCGGCGAGGTTTCGGACGTGTCCGTCGCGCAGTCGGACTCCGCGCAGAGCGTGGTTGCCGGTGTCAGCAACGACGACGTCGTACCCGACGCGCTCGCGAATGTCGGGCGGGAGCAGACAGAGGCCGTTGGGCTCACTGAACTGCGCGGCGTTCGCGGTCCCCGGCACATACCCGCGTGTTCCCGTGCCGATCCGGAGGATGAGGGCTCCGCTTGTCGGGTCAATGCGGGCAAGCGAGTGGTGGCCAGCGTCTGCGACCAACAGGGTGCGATCGGGGAGCAACACCGCCTTTGCGGGAAACCGCAGTGCAGTGTCGTCTGGTGCTGCGTCTGGTATGAACGGGGCGTCCGGGTGCAACGTCCCGCGCGACTGGTAGTCGTTGACCAGTTGCTCGAGCAGCAGGTCGATCGCGTGGACGTGGCCTTCGCCGGAGTGCTGCGCGACTACGTAGCCCTCGGGGTCGATCAGCACCAGCGTTGGCCACGCGCGTATGGCGTATTGCTGCCAGGTCTGCAGGTCTGGGTCGTCCAGCACCGGATGTGCGACCCCGTAGCGCTCGACGGCAGCCATGACGGCTTCGGGCGTCCCCTCGTGCGCAAACTTCGGCGAGTGGACTCCGACGACGACAAGCTCGTCGGCGTACTTCTGCTCGAGGGGTCGAAGCTCGTCGAGCACATGCAGGCAGTTGACGCAGCACCCGGTCCAGAAGTCGAGCAGAACAAACCGTCCGCGTAGTTCGCTCAGGCCGAGCAGCCGTCCACCGGTATTCAGCCAGCCTCGACCCTGCAGCTCGGGCGCTCGTAGACGGACCACTCACCGAGGTTACGCGTACCCCTCTCGGCAATCGACCGACGTGGGGCTCGATTCCTACCCGAAGGGGCCCCACAGGTCCCGCGCATCGGAAACAAAGCCTCCGGCTGCCTCAGGTCGGAGCGCCTTTCCGCGAACGCCGTCTCCGCATCCCCCACGGAAGACCACCTGCGTGTCCGGGGAGTCGCAGTGCTCCTCGGCCCGTTCCTGGCACAGACCATGAACCTCGGCGCCTCGCTCGAACCCACGGCCGTACTCGTACCCCGCTGTGTAGTCACCCCGCAGCCACACCTGATTCTGGTGCGCCCACGCCGCCACTGCTAAAGCTCCTACTCGGACGACAGGAAGGACGACAACGGACACGGCGCGCATCACGCACCGCAGGGTGACACAGGACTCGCTCGGTAGATGTTGATCACCTGATCTCGAGGCCGTCACCGCCATGGGAGACCCAGCAGGTCCAGAAGAAAAAAGCGACCGCGAAGGTCCAAGGTCTGTAGGCCCTGCCTCCGGTGTTGAGCTAGCCTCAACCCCGCAAGAGCCCGATCACCACAGGATCTCCGGCCCGCGCCACCCTCTCGACGTTCGCACGTCGAACAGGACGCGCGACCGGGCATCCATGCTTGAGACCATCGCCTCGGCAAGGTTCAGTGCGTTGAGCATCTCGGTGCTGCTGAACCGGGTGAGAAGGCCCTCCGCGAGGTCGGCCCTTCCGGCGTCGAGCAACAGGCGAGCCGACTCGATCGCCGCGCCGAGACCGGCGGCGCACCGACGTTCCACGGCCTCCCATACCGGCAGCACCTCCGGCAGGAACACCTCGTGGTGCTCGGCCAACAGGTACATGAGCCGCTTGTACACCGCGACGGCCGACCTCGTCGCCTCGACCGCTGGCGGAATCGCGCTCTCCGGTGCTCCACCGTCGAGACCGCTGGACACGAATACTGAGCTCTCCCCGGCCGTGAGGTAGCGATGCTGGGCGAACTCCGGCTCCACCTGTCGCACGCCGAGCAGGACAGGGGTGAAGGGCGCAGCCACCGGGCCAACGACGGCGTGCCACAACACCCGCAGATCTCCGTGCTCGTCAGCCGGGAGCAGCGGCACGACCTGTCCATAGCCAGATGTGTCGCCGGTCAGTCGATCGGTTCGCACCGCCCAGAAGATGTCCTCAAGGGTAATACCTCCAGGGAGAGCGGCCCGCTCGGTCAGCTGCTCCTCCATCCATGCGACCCCCTCCCAGCGTCCCTTTCCATCGCCGTACACAGCATTGACATCGAAAGGTCCGTCACTCGTCCTGTACCACCCATGCTCGATGGCAAAGTCAACGAGGTGAGGGGCGCCCGCGAAGTAATCCCGGTCAAGAAAGTCTGCGGGGATGATACCGATGTAGCCGGGACGGCTGACCCTGATGCTTAGGGATCCGAGTCGCTCGGCGACCCAGAGCCCGGCTCCACCTGCAAACTCGATTACCACCCACGCTTCGTCTGCATCCGCGATCAAGTGCGAGTTGCCCCCGTAGGTGGACTCACCATGTCTCGCGATCAGATCACCGATCAGCTCGACACCCTCGCGGGCGGTGCGGCAACGCTCCAGAACCAGACGCGCCAGGTCGCTGTAGCTCGGGCCGTGTTGGTCGGGAGGGGTTAAAGCAATCAACCATGGGCTGCTTGCCGACCACACGTCGCGCACTGCCACTCCGTGCTCATTCAGGCCACCGTTGATCAGCGGTGCTGGGAAGCCGAGGAATGCCGAGTAGCTCACGCGCAGGTGTCGGAAAGTCTCAGGCAGCTGAGGAATGCTGGAGCGGATACCGGGCATGTCCGCGGCCGGCGTCACGCCGACCTCGATGACGGCATGGGCTTCGTGGCTATTCCTGGGAACGAGCTCTAGCCAGTGACTGGAGGGTTCGTCCCCGTAGCCTGCGAGAAAGCCAAAACCATCGGCAGTCAACTCCTTGCCAACATAAACGGCGTAGCTCATAACCCTCCCTGTGACGGCATCGAGGGGGCCCTAGGGGGCGGTGTCGAGACCATCACCAAGGGCGATCACGGTGTCGACGAAGGCGTCGACGTCAGCGATCGAGGTGCGCGGGTTGATGAAGCAGGGGCGCAGCGCAAACTGACCGTGCACGATCGTCGAGCTCACGACGAAACGAGTTTCGCGGGCCAGCCGCCGCAGGATCTCGCGATTGGCTGCGTCAACCGCGACTTCGCTGACGTCATCGGCTGGTACATAGCGGAAGACACAGATAGACAGAACCGGATCCAGCAGCAGTTCAAGGCGCGAGTGCTCCCTGGCCCGTTGTGCAACGTGACGCGCAAAGTCGTTGTCCTGGACGATTCGCGCCCGGACACCGTCAGCACCTAACTCGCGCAAGATGCTCCACACCAGAACACCCCTGACCGGTGACGACAGTTCCACACCGAAATCAAAGTAGGGAATGCCCATTGAGTCGAGCGAGACCTGGACGTCGTCGGGTGTGAAGGCACCTTCGAGGTAGTCGGCCGCCTCCTGAGTGAAGGCGCGATACAGAATCGAGCGGTCACGCACGAATGTCGCAGCAATCCCCGTCGGGGCGTTGAGCCACTTGTGCGGATCGGTGATCGCAGAGTCGGCGAGCTCGAGCCCGTCGTAGAGCGGGGCAACGCGCTCGTCGAGGATTCCGGGCAACCCGTAAGCCCCGTCCACATGGAACCAGGCGCCGTGCTTCTTCGCTATTTCACCGCATCGACGCAGTGGGTCGACCGCGCCGGTGTTGGTTGTCCCGGCTGCGGCAACCACGGCGACCGGCACAACGCCGCGCGCAACGTCTGCCGTCATCACTGCGTCAAGCGCGTCAGCGTCCAATCGCAGCTGTGCATCAGTGGGCACCGTTCGCACCTGGCTACGCCCCATGCCAAGCACTCCCGCCGAGCGCTGAACGGTGTGGTGCGCCTGCGTCGAAGTGTAGACGGCCAACTCAAGACCCCCGAGTCCGTCGCTGGCTGAGTCAACTCCCCGCTGCTCCAACGCCCACTGTCGGGCTGCTCCAAGCGCGACAAGGTTCGCCGTTGAGCCGCCGCTGGAGAAGACGCCCTTCATCCCTGAGGGAAGCCCACAGAGCTCGACGAGCCAGTCAAGAGCCTGTTCTTCGAGCAAGTTGAACGCCGTCTGTGTCTGACGCTGCGGCGCGGCAATCATGCTGGCTGCCGCTACAGCGGTGGGTACCGTCGCCGGACCAGTAGTGATCCATCCCCACGAGGCCTCGGACGTCAGATGCGGGCCGTGCGGAAGTACGAGATCGACGTACTCGCGCAGGGTCGCGTCGGCGCCGATGCCGTCGCGCGGCAGCGGCCCAGTGAGCTGCGTCTTCCAGTCGGTCGGTGAGCGCAGTGGATCGACCCGCTCCTTGGCCAACCACGCGTCGAGCGCCTCGCCCATCTGCGTGAAGGCTTCGGCAAATCGACCGGTTTCGGGGTGCGGGGGAGTCACGCAGTGAGGATACTCCCGACCTACCGGCGCAGGAACCGCTTCAGCGGACGCGCCGCGGGGTCACGTAGCTGCCATGCCATCACGAGAAGCCCTAGGACCAGGGCGCCCGCCCAGCGCCAGTGCGCCTCTGCCCAATGGGGGCCGGGAGGGACGAGCAGCGGCCAACGCGCACCCATCATCTGGGCCAGCATCAGCATTCCGAATACGACCAAAACCACGAACTGCGCAGGCTCGGTGATACCGAGCTGACGCTGCAGCACCAGCGCCACCGAGAGTGTCAGCATCAAGAGCACAGACACCTCCAACACCACTCCAAGCACCGTCGATCGCGTGTTCAGGTACTCCCACGAGACAACGGTGGCTGGTGCTAAGGCAATCACCGCTGCCACGCCAGCGACGCCGAATCGTACGCGCATCAGGACGCGTCTGGCGGCTGGCAAGGAGCGGGTGGTGCCAACCGATGGATCGTCCAGTGCGAACACCATCGATACGGCGACCAACGCGGACATCGATCGCATCAACCAGATCGCCCCATCTGTAGTGGTGATGTCCCCTGCTCGCCACACCACCACAAGCCACGACGCGGCGATACCAGCCAACAGCATCGGCCACCGTGCCAGGCGCAACAGGTACGGCGCCAGCTCACGACTCACCTGGCGCGCACCGTCCCGTGTCGGAGCAAGCATCTCTGTCATAGCTGCAAGGCTCCAGCGGCCGCCGTGGCAGCCAGGACACCCGCCGACACGAAGAGCCAGCGGACGCGTCCCTCGCGCTCACGGAACATGACCGCGCAGAATGCCAGCCCGCAAAGCCCCGCGAGGTAGACCGCATGCCACGTATGCGAACCCTGAAGCGACCAGACGGCGTCAGACCACGCATACGAGCTGAGGTATGGGGCGAACCAGGGCCAGGTGTTGATTGGGTCACGCTCGGCGTTCAACATCCACACGGTGCCAAACACCAGCGTAACGAACCCCAAGGGCAGCGAGCCGGGAAAGCGTAGCCACGTCGCCACCATGGCGGCGAAGAGTCCACCTCCGATCACGATGAGCACGATCTGCATCAGTTCGGCTCCACTGACAGGTGACTTCCCGTCGGTGAGGACCACGTCGTTGCCAAGGGTCGACAGGGCGCCAACCGCCGCAAGGGTGAGCAAGCCTGGTCCGAGCAGCACACCGGCGCACATTCCGGCAGCACGAGCTCGGGGTGATAGCGGCAGGGACGCCAGCTGGTCCTCCGCCTTGGCGCGTCGGGCAGATGAGGAAACCAGGTGGCACGAGATGTAGAAGAGCAGACCGGCGTAGAGCGCAAAAACGAAGAAGATGAAGTCGTACGCAGAGGCACGACTTGGTAGCGAGAGGCTGGCCTCGACGACCGTCTCGACACCGGCCATCAGCATGAAGAAGCCGAAGACCAGCAACAGCACCGGAGACAGCACCATCCGGCGTCCCTCGCGCCAACCAAGCTGCAGAACCACGAGCCACGTCGCGCCAGAGGTGTCACGTTCTGCCGTGTGCGCCTCCAACACCGCACTCATGCTGCCGCCTCCTCGGCGAACCGGCCGACGAGCAGCAGGTAGCCGTCTTCCAGCGTCGGATCGACGAGATCTGCGCCGCTCGGTGGCAACCCGAGGTGGCGGAACCGGCCCTCACCTGTGCGCCAGACCAGCTCGGCACCGCTGACTCGCTCGTCGGCAAGCCATACCCGTCCGGCGGCAACCGCGGACAGGTCGGACGGCGTCCCTTGGAAGAGCACCCGCCCCTGGTCCAGCACCACGACGTCCTGGCAGAGGGCGGCTACATCTTCGGTCTGGTGGGTCGAGAGCAGCACAGCCCGGCCCTCCCCGGCGTGTGAGACCAACTCCCGGAAGCGCAGTCGTTGCTCGGGATCGAGCCCGGCGGTGGGTTCGTCGAGAACCAGGAACTGGGGCTCGCCCAGCAGCGACGACGCCAGGGCAACTCGACGACGCATACCCCCAGAGAGGGCGCGCACCCTCTTGCCACTGACCGACGTGAGATCGACAGCGTCGATCACTCGGCGCACCTCAGCGTGCCGCTGCTGACGGTCCGTCATCTCCTTGAGGATCGCGACGTAGTCGATGAACTCAAAGACGCTGAACCCGCGCTGAAACCCCGGATCCTGGGGCAGGTACCCGAGCCGCCGGCGAATCTCGACGCGCTGGGCTGCGGCGGACGGATCACGACCGAAGACCGACACAGCACCGGAGTCAGGAGCCGCGACCGTCGCCAGAATGCGGAGCAACGTGGTCTTGCCGGCGCCATTCGGTCCGAGCAGCCCGGTGACGCCGGCGCCGATCTCGAACGTGGCGCCGTCCAGGGCCTGCGTGCGGCCGAACCTGCGGCGCAGCTCAATCACCGCGGCAGCAGTGCTCATCGGTTCCTCCTCAGGGCTGAACGAATCATCGGATCATGGGTCAGAAGGGCAAAGCTGCCTACTACCAGGGCCAACGCCACCCACTGCAAGGACGCCGAGAGCAGCAACCGTGAGACGTCGCGGTCATTCACCAAGGCCGCGAGCAAGGGCAGCGCGTAACACGCGGCCACGCCAGCTGCAGCGATCGGTAACGTGAACCAGCGGGCCACGACGAGGGTGATCGACAAGAGGGCGAGGCACGGCAGCAGCCAGGCCGCGGCATCGCCGCCGGTCGGCACGAAGAACGAAGCAACCAGCGCCAATGCTCCCGATACGGCGACGACCGCCGTTGAGCGAAGCATCACCAGGCGCATCGCCGGGTACGGGCTGGCCACAGACACCTCAAACGTCGGGTCGATCCCGCGACCGTAGGAACCGCCGACCGCAAGCACCGGCACGATCGGGGCCAGAATCAGAAATAGTGCGGTGCCGCCGGATTTCGCGTTACTCGCCCACACCGCGAAGCCGAGAACCGCGGCCAGCGACAGCAGCCACGAGGCGTGCAGGGAAGGGGCAACGGAGACGAGCCGCGCATCGCTATCTGACATACCGAACGAGGTCAGTACCCGCTCTGCCCACGAGCGACGAGGCGCGTCCACCTCGTCCTCAACAGCACTCCAGATTCCCCGCAGTCGCTCTGGTGACACCTCTGCATTCACCGCATTGCGACAGAGGCTGCACGTCATCACATGTGCTTCAACGGACGTCGCGCGGGCGCCCTGCAACTCACCTGTGACGTATGACGTCACCAGTTGCTCAGATACGTGCCAGCTCATGCCAATTCCTCCCTCAGCACCTCACGTGCTCGCTTCATCCGCGTCTTCACGGTTCCCTGAGGGATCCCGAGCAACCGCCCGGCCTCAGCCGTCGTAAGCCCGTCCAGGACCGTCGACTGAACTACCGTCCGCAGCTCTGGCGAGAGCCTGTCAAGCGCACCAGCGAGGTCGCCGTACTGAACGCCGAGCAACACCCGCTCTTCAGCTGAGATCTCTGCGCCAGACTGTGGCAGCTCAGTGACCACATCGGCAGTCGGCTTCCTGCGCAGCGCATCGATAAGCCGGCGAACTCCGATACCCCAGATCCACGCAGCCACCTCGCCCTGCCCGGTGTACTTACCGGCTCCGCGCCAAGCGGCGACAAAGGTGTCCTGAACGACCTCGTCCACCAAGTCGGGGTCAGCACATCGGCGTCCTAGCCGAATGAGCAACCAGCCGGAATGGCGGGCGTAGAGCAGCTCCAGCGCTCTGCGGTCCCCGTCCGCCACCTGACGCAGCAGTGCTGCGTCGTCTGGCTCGGTGCTGGGCAGGCTGGACACCTTGGACACCTTGGACACCTTGGACACTGTCGTCCCTCTGGCTCGTCTGGGCTAGACCTTCGCTCTCTCTGTCGTCCTCAGAGCCCCGAACGGTTCACGGAGACCTACAGGCGGCGGTCGCCCAGCGCGGGAAAGCGTTCGCGCCAGTCACGGGTGTGGGCCAGGTCGACCCCGGCCCGAATCACCTGCTCGCCGTCACCGGCTTCGGCGAGGGTCGCGCCCAAGGCATCAACCACCAGACTTGCGCCGCCCATCGTGACTCCTCCGTGGGTGCCAGCGGTGTTCGCGGCCACCAGCGGCAGCTGGTTCTCGACCGCGCGGGCGCGAGCCAGCACCGACCAATGCGCAATCCGTGGTGCTGGCCAGGCAGCTGGGACGACGAATACGTCTGAGTCTGCGTCGGTGAGCTGTCGGAACATCTCAGGAAAACGCAGGTCGTAGCAGGTAGCCAGACCGAGTCGTCCGATGGACGTCTCAGCGACGACGACCTTTTTTCCGGCTGCCAAGTACTTCGGTTCACCGTCTACGAACCCGAAGAGGTGGATCTTGCGGTAGACCGCGTTCAACGATCCATCGCTGTCGATGACGAGGGCGGTGTTCGTCAACGCGCCGTCTGGGTGGCGTTCAATGAACGAGCCACCGTGAAGCACGACGGACGCCGCGCGTGCTGCGTCCTGAAGCTGGTGCACCAGAGGACCGTCCAGCGGTTGAGCCGTCGAGTCCCACAGCAGATAGGTGAACCCACCATTGGGCCAGAGCTCGGGAAGGACGACAAGGTCAGCATCGGTTTCGGCTGCGACCAGCGACAGCATTCGGTTGACGCGCGCGTCAGAGGGTTCGCTCTCGATGAACTCGAACTGGACGGCAGACACCTTCATGCCGCCACCCTGCCACGACGAACGGCGCCGCGATACCGTCGCAGGGTGCTTGAGGCGTCACATGAATGGTCTCAAGATGTCGCCATTGCGGCGTATCTCGATGCACTGACCGGCGTCCTGCAGCTTGCGCGTGAGCTGAACGACGAATGGCACCGGCCAACTGACCTCGACCGATGGTCGGTCTTCGACAAAGTCGCGCACGTCAGCGCGCTCGAGGACGAACTAGCCGGGCGTTCGGTGCCTTCGCCCATTCACGACTGGTCCAGCTACCCGCACGTGCAGACGCCGTTCCAGCAGTACACCGAGGTCGGAGTCGAGGCGCGGCGCTCGATGTCCCCAGCGGATCTGGTTGCCGAGCTCTCCGCCCTGCTCGAGGAGCGGACCTGGCAGCTCAGCTACGTCCCCGATGACCCCGACGCAGAACTGCGCGGGCCTGCCGGGATGGTCGGTCCGGTATCGCGCGTCATGGGCACTCGCACCCTCGACGTCTGGGCACATGAGCAGGACATCCGGCGGGCCACTGGCCGGCCTACCCGGATGGCTGGCCCGGCTGCAACCGCCTCACAGCGATGCATGGTCGAGGCTCTGCCCCTGATCGTTGCGCGCCAGGCTGAGGCTCCTGCCGGCACAACGGTCAATTGGCACATCACCGCCGAACCGGACACGGAGCCTGGCACCCCACACCCTGACGCCACCGTCACGCTGCCGCTCGAGGCGCTGCAGCTGCTTTTCTGCGGACAACGTAAATCGCAGGCGGTAGCCGTTGATGTGCAAGGAGACGTTTACCTGGCCGAACGGGTGATTTCCGTACTCGCTGTCACGCCATGATCGAGCCTCATTTACCCTCATAGGACACTGTCGTCACCGTGGTCACTGTCGCCACTATCGTCACTGCTCCTACAGGGGGATCTCCGTGAAGCGCGTTGCCATCGTTCTTGCCACCACTGGCCTGCTGGCTGTGGCCTTGGGCACGGGAGTCGCCTCTGCGGTCGCCCCTGCCAATCCTGCCGGACTGACGGTGGGCCCAGCCGGAACCAAAAAGGCTGAGGCCACCTGGTCTGACTGGAAGACCATCGAGCCAGGCGCAGTCTTCGACGCCTACTGGGTGACCGCCGACGACGACTCGAACTTCACGCCATTCACCGCCGACCGCGGCCGCTTCGTCGACGACACTGCAGCCCGCAGTGTGGTGTTTGACGACCTGAACGCAGGGACCACCTACTACTTCGCGGTCTACGCCGTCGACTACACGCCTGACGGCGTCGTTGTCGTGCCACCGGCTCTAGGCGGAGCCTCGACACCCATCGGCTACAACGCGGCGTCTGGCAGCACCCTCACGATCAACGCCAGCAAGACTGTCATTCCCGCTGGCAAGCCCGTTGGCATCTACGGATCGCTCACGGACGCCCTGGGTGCGCCGATCCCAGGAACCCAGATCCAGGTCACCCGCGACGAGTACCCGTTCGGCGTTGGCGTCACCAGCAACGTCGCCACCGACGTCAACGGCAAGTGGACGCAAACGTTCTCGCCTGCGGTAAACGCTCGGTACTCCGCGACCTACACGCCCACGAATGGCATCGGCGGCTGGACTCGCGTTGTCACCGTCGAGGTGCGAAAGAAGATCTCGATCGCCGTCGACCCAGGGACCACCGTGGCCGCTGGGACAGTGGTGAGGTTCACCGGCACGCTCGGCGGCGACCCGGCATTCTTCACCGGCGTCCAGGCCTGCTTACAGCGGCTGAGCGGAAGCTGGGGATCGCTGAAGTGCGTTGACGTCGACCCCACGGGGGCCTACCTGCTGAAGTTTGCCCCTGGCAGTGCGGCCAGCGGCAAGTACCGCGTGTTCTCCGGCATGGGCCCGGCGTACGGCGACTCCTGGTCACGCACCAAGACCCTGACCATCAACTAGCCTCCACAGCCCGCCGACTCTGCAACAAGGGTGCCGGAAAGGCCTGCTGAGTCACAGGCGCATACTCGACTTGGGCTCCTCTAGGTCCAGAGGTGCAGGAGAGCTGGTTCCTCAAGAATGTCGGCTACGTCGCGTAGAAAGCGCGATCCCGTTGCGCCATCGATGAACCGGTGGTCGAACGAGAGCGACAGCGTTGACGTTGTGCGAACAACCAACTGATCGCCCTCGACCCATGGCTTCTGTCTCCATGCCCCAAAGGCCAGAATCGCCGACTGCCCAGGTGTAATCATCGGAGTTCCACCGTCAACCCCGAACACCCCGACGTTCGTGATGGTGAAGGTTCCGCCGACGAGGTCGGTGGGTGTCGCGGTTCCGGAGCGAGCGCGTGAGACCACATCCGCGAGCGCAACCGCCAACTCGTGCAGCGTCAGAGCTGCCGCGTCACCGACATGTGGGACGACCAGACCACGGTCACTGGCGACGGCGACACCGAGCTGCACAGCACCGCGGTAGACGATCTCTTGAGCCACCGCGTCGAACACAGCGTTGATCCGCTGCTCACGGTGCAGGGCGGTTAGGCATGCTGCCGCAACGAGTAGAAGCGGCGTGACCTTGGTGTCGGCGTACTCGGGAAGGCCCTTCATCCGATCGACCAACCCCGCACTCCGCGTGACATCGACCTCAACCCACTCGGTAACTGACGGGATCGTCGCGGCACTTTCAGTCATCGCAGCCGCCATCGAACGCATCACGCCGCGTACCGGTTCCCGCCGATCACCGTCGACGGTACGCGCCGCGCCATCCGACGTCTTGCCGGCCAACTGCAGCGCCGCGGCAGCCTCCACGTCGTCGCGCGTCACCGTGCCGTCTCGACCCGTTGGTCGAACATCCGCAAGGTCGATGCCCAGTTGCTTCGCGAGACGGCGGACCGGCGGCTTGGCCCGCGCTGTCACCGCCGATGCATCGATGTCGGCGAACTTCGCCTCGGCCGCGCGGCCCACTTCAAGCCCGCCGTGCCGCACGGGCTTGACCGGCTCGCCGGGCGGCCCGGCCTCTGGGCGCTCGGTGCCGTGGGGGCTCGGCGCACCCACTCGGCGCCGACGACGCGTTGCCGACTCGGTAACGCCGTAGCCGACCAGAAGCGGGCCAGTGCCCTCATGGGGCTCGGATTCGGCAGAAACCGAATCCGAAGGAGAGATCCCCGACTCACCATCGGTGTCTACGTCGCTCGCAATGGTCACCAGTGGTGCACCGACTGGCAGCAGGTCGCCTTCTGCAGCATGCAGCGCGACAACGGTCCCTGAATAGGGCGATGGCAGCTCAACCGCTGCCTTTGCGGTCTCCACCTCGACGAGCGGTTGGTTGATCGCAACGGTGTCACCGGCCGCCACCAACCACCGCAAGACCTCGCCCTCGGTCAGGCCTTCGCCAAGGTCCGGGAGGCAAAACTTCAGGTCATTGGACATGGGCTCTCCTCAGTACGCCAGCGACCGGTCGACGGCGTCGAGCACTCGGTCGAGGTCCGGCAGGTAGTGCCGCTCGAGGCGCGACGGCGGATAAGGCGTGTGGAAGCCTCCAACACGCAGTACCGGAGACTCCAGCTCGAAGAAGCATTCCTCGGCAACGGCCGACGCAATCTCCGCGGCCAGCCCGAGAAAGACCGTTGATTCATGGGCAACGACACATCGCCCGGTTCGGCGAACGGACGCCGTCACGGTGTCCGTGTCCAGCGGCGAAAGAGACCGCAGATCAACCACCTCGATGCTCGTCCCGTCACCTTCCGCAGCTGCTGCCGCTTCCAAACACGTGCGAACCATCGGCCCGTAGCTAACCAGCGTCACGTCTGTGCCACTACGCACCACCCGTGCCGCCCCCATCGGTAGCGCCGGCGCGGCAGCGGTGTCAACCTCGGCCTTGTCCCAGTAGCGACGCTTCGGCTCAAGAAAGATCACTGGATCATCGGATGCGACGGCCTGCTGGACGAGGTGGAACGCGTCCACCGGGTTCGAGGGGGTCACGACCCGAAGACCGGCGGTATGCGCAAAGTACGCCTCAGGCGACTCACTGTGGTGTTCGACTGCACCGATCCCGCCACCGAACGGCAGTCGCACCGTTACCGGCATCTTGACCTGTCCGGCCGACCGCGCGTGCATCTTGGCCAGCTGACTGACGATCTGGTCAAAGGCGACGTAAACGAAGCCATCGAACTGAATCTCGACCACCGGCCGATAGCCACGCATCGCCAAACCGATGGCCGCTCCGAGAATCGATGATTCGGCGAGAGGCGTGTCGATGACTCGTTGCTCACCGAAGTCCTTCTGCAGGCCATCGGTCACTCGGAAGACTCCACCCAGGCGTCCGATGTCCTCGCCCATCAGCATTGTCTTGGGATCACTTTCCAAAGCGCAGCGCAGCCCCGCGTTGATCGCGCGCACCATCGTCAGCGTCTGGGTCATCAGGCGTCCTCTGCGACGAAATCAGCGAGGTACTGCGCATATTCGTCGCGTTGCCGTTCGACCAGCGCGTGGGGCTCCGCGTATGCGTGCGCGAACATCTCCTCCGTGCTCGGATCGGGGAGCGCCCGCACGCCATCGCGCAGCCGCTGCGCCAGCAGCTCCGCCTCGTTGTCGAGCTCAGCAAAGAACCCGTCGTCGACCAGTTGCTGCTTGTGCAGAAACGATCGCACTCGCTCGAGCGGATCGCGCAGCCGCCAGGCCTCGACGTCAGTGTCGAGGCGGTACCGCGTCGGGTCGTCAGACGTGGTGTGCGCGCCCATGCGGTAGGTAAACGCTTCGATCAGCGCTGGCCCGGCTCCGTCGCGTGCACGCTGCATCATCTGTCGGCTGACCGCCAAGCAAGCCAGGACGTCGTTGCCATCGACTCTGACGCCCGGGAAGCCGAACCCCCAGGCACGCTGAAAGAGCGGGATCCGCGTCTGCCGTTCGAGGGGTTCGGAGATCGCCCATTGGTTGTTCTGGCAGAAGAAGACGACGGGTGCGTTGAAGACACTCGCCCAGATGAACGACTCGTTGACGTCACCCTGGCTGCTCGCGCCATCGCCGAAGAAGACCATCGCTGCGTTTTCCGCCGCGTCGTGCTGCAGCCCCATCGCGTAGCCGACCGCCTGCGGACACTGATCGCCGGTCACGATCGCGTAGAGAGCGAAACCGTGGTCCGCGGGATTCCAGCCACCATTCGTCGTTCCCCTGAAGAGCCCAAGCAGTCTCAATGGGTCGACGTCGCGGCACCAGGCCACTCCGTGCTCACGGTAGGTGGGGAACGCCATGTCGCCGGAGATCAGCGCCCGGCCCGCTCCGACCTGCGCCGCTTCCTGTCCCAGCAACTGTGCCCACAGCCCGAGCTCGCCTTGGCGCTGCAGCGCCGTCGCCTCCGCGTCAATGCGCCGGACCAGCACGAGGTCTCGGTAGAGCGAGCGCAACTCATCGTCGGGGATGTCGAGGGGGAAGTCGGCGTTCTCCACTCGCTCGCCCTCAGGCGTGAGCAATTGGACGAACGTGTCGTCAGGAGTGTGCGCCGGAATCGCCATACAGCTCCTCCTACCGGCCAGGGAGCAGGATCACTGCACCGACCGCTCAGGTCACCGGGATCTCCGGTCACCCCCATCCTCTGCCTGATCAGGCACAGAGGGAAACACCCTCACGGGTTGTTCTGTCGGCTGGCTCAGTCGTGGTGGTGGTTGCCCTTGTCGTGACCCTTGCCCTGCTGGTGTCCGGTGCGGTTGCCGCTGTTCCCGGGCTTGTCCGGCTTCCCGGGCTTGTCCGGCTTCCCGGGCTTGTCCGGCTTCCCGGGCTTGTCCGGCTTCCCG
>JAJAYZ010000048.1 GCA_027118455.1 Actinomycetes bacterium | reverse complement strand
GTCCTGGAGACGGCGATTTTTAATCGATGCTGGTCGGCGTAGGCGTCCGTGGAACGATCACCGGGTCACCTTGGAGGGGATCTGTTGGCGTTTGAGGACCGGATCGCGGTGGCGTGATCCTGGCATGGTCCCTTCTGGTTGGTCCAGGGTGTTTGAGAGTCTGTTGCCCGTGACGGGCAGGAGGGCTCTGATTCGACTATGGCGAAGAGACGACACCACACCCCTGAGCAGGTCGTCCGAAAGTTGCGTGAGGCGGAAGTTCGTCTCGGGCAGGGCGCGGACGTGCTCACGGTGTGCAAGGAACTTGATATCTCCGAGCAGACCTACTACCGGTGGCGTAATCAGTACGGCGGGTTGAAAGCCGACGACGCCAAGCGGTTGAAGGAGCTGGAGAAGGAGAACACCACCTTGAAGCGGCTGCTGGCCGACGCGGAGCTGGACAAGGCCGCGTTGAAGGAGATCGCCCGGGGAAACTTTTAGGCCCGGCCCGCAAGAAGGCCGCCGTGATCATGGTGCAGCGTGAGCTGGGCATGAGTGAACGGCGCGCTTGCCGGCTGGTCGGGCAACATCGATCCACCCACCGTCATCTGTCAGCGGACGCGACCCCAGATGATCCAGACGCTCCGCTGCGGGCAGAGCTACGCACGTTCGCGTCGAAGCATCCGCGGTGGGGTCAGCGCCGCGCCTTGGTCCACGTGCGGGGCTGCGGCTATCGGGTGGGCCGTAAGAAGATTCAACGGTTGTGGCGGGAAGAGGGCTTACGGGTTCGCAGGCGGGTGCGCCGTAAACGTGCTGGCACCTCGACTTCGGCCCCGGTCAAGGCGGTGGCGCCAAACATGGTGTGGGCCATCGATTTCCAGTTCGACAGCACCACCGATGGGCGCCCGTTCAAGGTGGCCAACATCATCGATGAACACACCCGCGAAGTTCTCGGTGGGCAGATTTCTCGCTCGATCACCGGACAAGACCTCGCCGACGAACTTGAACACATCGCCTTAACCCGAGGTGTGTTCCCAATGGCGATCCGCTGCGACAACGGACCAGAACTGGTCTGCGTTGCACTGGCCAACTGGTGTGATGACCGCACCGGAATCATCTTCATCGACCCAGGCTGTCCCTGGCAGAACCCGTGGGTCGAATCTTTCCACTCACGACTGCGCGACGAATGCTTGAATCTGAATCACTTCCGCACCGTGCTCGAAGCCCAAGTCGTCATCGGCGACTGGCGTATCGAGTACAACCACGTCCGACCACACAGTGCGCTCGGATACGCCACCCCAGCCCACTACGCTGGAAACTGCACGCACCAACCATCACACGAAAACTCTCAATGACCCCGGACCGATCCACGGGGACCTGTCACTGAGCAGCAAGATCAGCTGGCTGCGGGCTCCTTATCCAGTCCCGGCGTGTCAGTTCTCTGACGGCAAGATGCGAGCTGAGGTGTTCATGACTGTCTCGTTCAATCCGATTCTTGATCGGGCCTACGGGCAAGAAGCGGTTCGAACATCAGTCGATGCGAGTTTCGGAGTCATTGCCCGGGACGGTCGGAAATTGGCCATCACGGGAAAGGTGCCGGAAGAGTCCTTAGGGTATTCCACGGCCACGCTCAGCCGGCGACGTCGTGGAGCGAAATGTGATGCGGATGATTTGAACCTTGTTCAACGGGATGAGGTGTTTGTGCTGGTCAGGGGGTTGGAGCGGGTGACCGGGATCGAACCGGCATGGCCAGCTTGGAAGGCTGGGGCTCTACCATTGAGCTACACCCGCGATGCCACCGATCGACCGACGTTCGGTGGTCAGCGGTCGGCATCTAGACTAGCCGTCCGCGACGGGGCGTAGCGTAGTGGCTAGCGCGCCTGCTTTGGGAGCAGGAGATCGGGAGTTCGACTCTCCCCGCCCCGACCCACCACAAGGCCGACCGGTCTCTGTGACATCACCCGGCGTCGTCCGGGCGAACGAGGAGCATCCAGGCACGTGAAGAGCGACGTCGAGACCCTGAGCCCTACCCGCGTCCGGCTATCTGTCGAGGTCCCGTTCGACGAGCTGAAGCCCAGCGTCGACTCGGCCTACAAGAAGATCGCCTCGCAAATCACCGTCCCTGGCTTCCGCAAGGGCAAGGTGCCGGCCAGCCTCATCGACCAGCGCGTCGGACGCGGAGCAGTGCTCGACGAGGCAGTGAACGAGGCGCTGCCGCGCGCCTACGGCGATGCCGTCACCGAGAACGACCTCAAGGTGCTCGGGCAGCCCGACGTCGAGATCGGCGAGTTCTCCGACGGCGTGGCCCTGACATTCACGGCTGAGGTTGACGTCCGCCCGGCCATCGAGCTCCCCGACTTTGCCACCCTCGAGGTTGAGGTCGAGGTGGTCGAGGTCGCCGACGCCGACATCGACGCCCAGCTCGACGAGCTGCGTCAGCGCTTCGCGACACTGAAGCCGGTCGACCGCGGGACAACCACCGGTGACCTGCTGTCACTCACATTGGTGTCCACGAAGGACGGCGAGCCGGTTGAGGACCTCTCTGCGGCTGGACTCACGTACGAAGCTGGCAGTGAGGGGCTTCTTCCCGGCCTCGACGAGGCGATTGAGGGCCTGAAGGAAGGTGAGGACGCTACTTTTCCGGTCACCCCCGAGACCGGTGAGCACGAGGGCCAGGAGGTCGAGGTCACCGTCACCGTCGTGTCGGTCCGCGAGCGCGAGCTTCCCGAACTCGACGACGACTTCGCTCAGACGGTCAGTGAGTTCGACACTCTCGACGAACTCAGGGACACAGTCCGCAGCGAGCTGGAGCCGCGCAAGAAGGTTGAGCAGTTGATGGCCGCCCGCGACGCTGTACTGGCGGCACTGATCGAGGCTGTCGACGTGCCGCTTCCTGAGGGTGTCGTCGCCAGCACGCTGGCTGACCACTTCGGGGACGGTCACGGCGACGATGACCACAAGGCCGAGTTCGAGAACCAGGTACGCGAGTCATTGACCCGCGACCTCGTGCTGGACACCTTGGCCGACCGCGATGACGTCGAGGTCACTCAGGCTGAGGTCACCGAGTACCTCATTCGTCAGGCGCCCCAGTACGGCATGACGCCCGACCAGTTCGCCCAGGCCGTCGCCCAGGCCGGCCAGGTTGGTGCGATCGTCGGTGACGTCCGCCGGTCGAAGGCGCTATCGGTGGTGCTTGAGTCTGCGACGGTCCGCGACTCTGCCGGCGCCGTCGTCGAGCTCTCGGCCAGTTCTGAGGATGTTGCCGACGCCGCCGAAGTTGCCGAAGTTGAAGCTGCCGACGAGGCACAGGCCGACGAGACGCCCTCCGAGGAGCAGCAGCAGTAGTAGTTGCCCTACTCCCTTTCATCCGTCAGCGAACACCCCGGCCCTTCGGATGGCGCCGGGGTGTTCCGACGTTAGGGTCGATGTACGTCCTTGATGTGAAAGGTGGACTCGTGACCGACAGCGCGACGACCGGCCATCCCCTGCTGCTTCCGGGGTCAACTGACCCCATGGCGCGGGCTCCGCAGTCTCAGCCAACCGGATTCGACGACTCCGTCTACCAGCGCCTGTTGCGCGAGCGGATCATCTTCCTCGGCTCTCAGGTCGAGGACACCATCGCCAATGCGCTCTCGGCGCAAATGCTGTTGCTGGCCGCCGAAGACCCTGAGAAGGACATCTACCTCTACATCAACTCCCCAGGCGGTTCGGTCTCGGCCGGTATGGCCATCTACGACACGATGCAGTTCGTCCCCTGCGATGTGGCGACCGTCGCGATGGGCCTGGCGGCGTCGATGGGGCAGTTCCTGCTCTGCGCCGGTACCGAGGGCAAGCGGTACGCACTGCCGCACGCGCGGATCATGATGCACCAGCCATCTGGTGGCATCGGCGGTACGGCGTCCGACATCAAGATCCAAGCCGAGCAAATGCTCTACACGAAGAAGAAGATGGCCGAGCTGATCGCAGTCCACACCGGTCAGCCGCTCGATGCGATCGAGTCCGACTCCGACCGTGACCGTTGGTTCACCGCCGATGAGGCCAAGGAGTACGGCTTCGTCGACCATGTCGTCACCCAGGCGCGAGACGTCGCCGGCAGCGGCGGAACGAAGGCCTGACCCACCCGCCCACCCGCCGCACCGACTCGACTTCGACGGAAGGACCCCACCACCGTGAGCACCCCGAGCAGGCTGTGGAGCGCAAGCCCCACGATCGGCGACGCCATGCGAGCAAGTCCGCAAGCGCGCTACATCCTTCCGGAGTTCCGTGAGCGCACCGCCCAGGGCGAGCGCGTGCACAACCCGTACACCAAGCTCTTCGAAGAGCGGATCATTTTCCTCGGTGTGCAGATCGACGACGCATCCGCTGACGACGTGATGGCACAACTGCTTTGTCTTGAGTCGATGGACCCTGATCGCGACATCTCGATCTACATCAACTCACCCGGTGGTTCGTACACCGCCATGACGGCGATCTACGACACGATGCAGTTCATCAAGCCGCACGTGCACACCGTCTGTCTCGGCCAGGCCGCGTCGGCCGCTGCCGTGCTGCTTGCAGCCGGAAGTGCCGGTAAGCGCTCGGCCCTGCCTCACTCACGCATCCTGATCCACCAGCCCTATACCGAGGGCGGTGGCCAGGGTTCAGACATCGAGATCCAAGCGAACGAGATTTTGCGCATGCGCTTGGAGATGGAAGGGATTCTTGCTCAGCACACGGGGAAGACCCCCGAGGACGTGCGTCACGACATCGAGCGCGACAAGATCCTCACCGCCGAGGACGCCAAGGCCTACGGCATCGTCGACCAGGTGATCAGCAGCCGCAAGAGCGCGGTCTCCCTCTGATCGCGAAGGGGGCTGATCGGGCGACTCGCCAGGCCTCACAGCAGGTAAACGCGGCCGTCAAGGGGTACCGTCGGTGGGTGCGACGCCCTCCGGGACGCCAGCACAGTTGAGCACGACGTCAGATCCGAAGCCGGTCCGAGTAAGGGAGTCACGTGGCACGCATCGGTGAGAGCGGCGATCTGCTCAAGTGCTCGTTCTGCGGAAAGAGCCAGAAGCAGGTCAAGAAGCTCATTGCTGGCCCCGGCGTCTACATCTGCGACGAGTGCATCGACCTCTGCAACGAGATCATCGAAGAAGAACTCTCGGAGTCCACCGAGGTCACCTTCGATGAGCTGCCCAAGCCGCGCGAGATCTACGACTTCCTCGGCGAGTACGTCATCGGCCAAGACACCGCGAAGAAGGCGCTCGCTGTCGCGGTCTACAACCATTACAAGCGGCTGCGCGCCGACGAAACCGCGCGTAAGGGCGACGACTCCGTCGAACTCGCTAAGTCGAACATCCTGCTCCTCGGCCCCACCGGCTGTGGCAAGACGCTGCTCGCGCAGACGCTCGCCCGGATGCTCAACGTCCCGTTTGCGATCGCCGATGCCACCGCACTGACGGAGGCGGGCTACGTCGGCGAGGACGTCGAGAACATTCTGCTGAAGTTGATCCAGGCTGCTGACTACGACGTCAAGAAGGCCGAGCAGGGCATCATCTACATCGACGAGATCGACAAGATCGCCCGCAAGAGCGAGAACCCTTCGATCACTCGCGACGTCTCAGGTGAAGGCGTCCAGCAAGCGCTGCTGAAGATCCTCGAGGGCACAACGGCGTCGGTTCCGCCCCAGGGCGGTCGCAAGCACCCGCACCAGGAGTTCATCCAAATCGACACCACCAATGTCCTCTTCATCGTCGGTGGGGCATTCGATGGCCTCGAGCACATCATCAACCAGCGGGTCGGCAAGAAGGGGATCGGCTTCGGCGGCGAGATCGAGGGAAAAGCCGAGCGCGACGCAAAGGACATCTTCGGCGAAGTCAAGCCAGAAGACCTCGGCAAGTTCGGCATGATTCCCGAGTTTGTCGGTCGCCTCCCGGTGCTCACCGCGGTGCAACGGTTGCGGCCCGAAGACATCCAGCAGATTCTCACCGAGCCGAAGAACGCCCTCGTCAAGCAGTACGTCAAGCTCTTCGAGCTCGACGACGTCGAGCTGGAGTTCACCGAGGACGCCCTCGAAGCCATTGCCGAACAGGCGATCATGCGAGGCACCGGAGCCCGCGGGCTACGCGCCATCCTCGAAGAGGTGCTCCTTGCGGTCATGTACGAGGTGCCTAGTCGCGAGGATGTTGCGCGCGTCGTCATCACTCGCGATGTCGTCCTCGAGCATGTCTACCCCACTCTCGTCCAGCGTGAGAAAGAGTCCAAGCGCGAGCGGCGCGAGAAGTCAGCGTAGACCGCGCTACCGCTCGATCGCTTCACGCACGGTGCGCGTCGCCTCCGCCGTATCGGTTTCCGGTGAGGTCAGTACCACGAAGCCGAATGTGTCTTTGGCAACCCAGGTGCAGGCGCCAGCAGTTCTGCCAGCGCTGGTCATATCGATGCACTGCATGCGGCCACCGTGTGAACCTGCATCTGCCTCCATCAACTTTGCTTGCGGCAGCGACCCGCCGAAGCCTTCTGTGAAGCCGGCGAAGTAGTCGTCCTGCTCCGCGGCATCGCCGACCCCCTCCTCAGCTGCGGCCACGATCAACACCTGTGCTCCATTGGTGTACATGCCGACCTGCAGATCGATGTCCTTGCCGATGTAGGTCTCCAGCTGGGACCAGCTGCGCTCGACCTCTTGGGCCACCTGGGATTCGGGGTCGACGCGCTCCATGCCGAGCAGTTCGTCCGGTAGAACGATATCGGTGCCAGCCGTCATCACTCGGTAGCCGAGGAAGGCCGCGACTGCTAAAAGTGCACCGACGACGACAAGGATGATGGGCACCGCTGGTGTGTGTGCCGTCTTGACTGGGGCAGCGGGTGAGCCGGGCGGTGCGTAGATGTGGGTTCCCCGCAGGACGCCTGGGCTGGGCACCGGGGCCGGGTTGATCGAGCCACCGAAGAAGTCGTCGTTGCCGTTCATGGCGCTCCCGATCTGGCGCAGAGTTGCGCCTTACCGATCAGGATCGACAGGACGCCTGGGGCGCTTGAGCCCGAAGAAACCCGCCCGACCGGCTAGGACGGGGCGAGTTCCACGGTGACGGTCAGTTCAGCAGCGCCGTCCACGAGGTCGAGAGTGGCGATCCGACCAACGGCGGCGAGGTCGCTTCGGGCGCCCTCGAGCAGTGCGACCTGAGCAGCCGAGGCGCGGACCTCCGCTCGACTGACTTCGGTGCGCATAGAGGCCTTCGCGTCCGACTTGGCCTTGCGGATGTCGCCGAGCACCGCGGAGACGGTGTCGATCAGTGTGGCGTTGCCGTCGCCGGCAGCGGCGCGCACGTCGTCGATACTCGGCCATCGGGAGCGGTGCACCGAGCCTTCCTGCCACCAGGACCACACCTCTTCGGTGACGAACGGTAGTACTGGTGCGAAGAGTCGGTGCAACACCGACAGCGCAGTGGCAAGCGTGGCTCGCGCCGAGCGCGCGCCGGCGTCGGATGCATCGCGGTAGGCCCGCTCCTTCACCAGCTCGACATAGTCATCGGTGAATGACCAGAAGAACGACTCGGCTGACTCAAGGGCCTTGGTGTAGTTGTAGTCGTCGAAAGCCCGGGTCGCCTCACCGACGACGTCGGCAAGCCTGGCCAACAGCGCTCGGTCGAGCGGTTCGGTGATAGCCGATGCATCGAACGCGAGTGAGGCATCTGCGCCAACGCCCAGGACGAACTTGCTGGCGTTGAGCACCTTGATCGCAAGTCGGCGGCCGACCTTCATCTGACCGACGTCGAACGCGGTGTCGGTGCCTGGGCGGCCGCTGGCTGCCCAGTAGCGGACGCCGTCGGAACCGTACTCTTCGAGCAGGTCCATGGGCGTCACCACGTTGCCCTTGGACTTGCTCATCTTCTTGCGGTCGGGGTCAAGAATCCAGCCGGAGATCGCGATGTCGCTCCACGGCACAACATCGTGTTGGGCGTTGGCCCGGACGACGGACGAGAAAAGCCAGGTACGGATGATTTCGTGCGCCTGTGGGCGAAGGTTCATGGGAAAGACGCGGGCGTACAGGTCGTCATCGAACGACCAGCCGCCGGCGATCTGCGGAGTGAGGGACGACGTGGCCCAGGTATCCATGACATCGGGGTCGCCGATGAAGCCGCCAGCTGCCCCACGCTGGTCCTCGCTGAATCCAGGCGGAACCTCAGACTGAGGATCGATGGGCAGCGCGTTCTCCGCTGGAGTGATGGGGTCGTCGTAGATCGGTTCTTCATTGGTGTCGAGCCGGTACCAGAGCGGCAGCGGGACGCCGAAGAATCGCTGGCGGGAGATGAGCCAGTCACCGTTGAGGCCGGAGACCCAGTTGTCGTAGCGCACCTTCATGTGGGCCGGGTGCCAGTGCAGCTCGGCCCCGCGGGCCAGGAGCCGTTCGCGGAGCAGCTCGTCCCGGCCACCGTTGCGGATGTACCACTGCCGGGTGCTGACGATCTCGAGTGGCTTGTCTCCCTTTTCGAAGAACTTCACCGCGTGTTTGATCGGGCGTGGGTCGCCGATGAGGTCGCCGTTCTCGCGCAGCATCTCGACGATGGTCTGCTTGGCGGTGAACACCGTCGACCCGGCCAGCCGGGCGTAGGCTGAGCGGCCGTCACCGGCGGTGATCGCGTCCGGCACGTCGGCGATGACCCGTCCGTCGCGTCCGATGATCGCCCTGGTTGGCAGGTTCAACTCGCGCCACCAAGTGACGTCGGTGGTGTCACCGAACGTACAGATCATCGCGATGCCGGTGCCCTTCTCAGGGTCGGCAAGGTGGTGGGCGAGGATCGGTACCTCCACGCCGAAGATCGGCGTGCGGACCTTGCTGCCGAAGAGTGGCTGATATCGCGCGTCGTCGGGGTGAGCGACCAACGCGACGCAGGCGGGGATCAGTTCAGGGCGCGTTGTATCGATCGTGATGACTTCGCCATCGGGCCGGTGGAAGGTGATCGCGTGATAGGCGCTGTCGCGCTCGCGGTCCTCAAGCTCGGCCTGCGCGACCGCGGTGCGGAACGAGACATCCCACAGGGTGGGAGCTTCGGCCTGGTACGCCTCGCCGCGGGCGAGGTTGTGCAGGAACGCGCGCTGCGACACAGCACGGGCCCGCGCGTCGATGGTCTGGTAGGTCATCGACCAGTCAACGCTCAGACCCAGTTGGCGCCAAAGCGCCTCGAATACCTTCTCGTCCTCTTCGGTGAGCCGCTCACACAGTTCGACGAAGTTGCGTCGCGAGATCGGGATCTGCTGCTTGCCGTGCTCAGTGGGCGGTTCGAAGTCGGCGTCATACGGAAGCGTTGGCTCACACCGGACGCCGTAGTAGTTCTGCACGCGGCGCTCGGTGGGCAGGCCGTTGTCGTCCCACCCCATCGGGTAGAAGACCTCGCGTCCACGCATGCGCTGGTAGCGGGCGATCGTGTCGGTGTGGGTGTAGCTGAAGACGTGTCCGACGTGCAGTGAGCCGCTGACCGTTGGCGGGGGAGTGTCGATCGAGTAGATCTCGTCGCGGTTCTTGGTGCGATCGAAGCGGTAGGTGCCCTGTTCCTCCCACGCCTGCTGCCACGCCGCCTCGATACCGTCGATGGACGGCTTGTCGGGAAGGCGGGCATTGGTGGGGTTCGACGGCTCCATGGGAGGCAATCGTAGAGAGGGGCCTCTCTCTAGACTTACCCCCGTGACCCCAGACCCACAGACGCCCGATCCGCAGGATGGCACCGAGGCCGGCCGAGAGGCCGACGGGCTGCTCGCTCTTGAGGTGGAACTCATCCGTCGAGCGCCTGAGTCGCAGATCGAACCGAGCCTCGACCGCGTCCGAGCCGTCCTCGACCTGATGGGTAGCCCGGAGCGCAGCTTTCCTTCGATTCATGTCGCCGGCACCAATGGCAAGTCGTCAACGACGGCGATGATCGACTCGTTGCTGACCGCACATGGTCTACGCACCGGCCGGTTCACCAGCCCGCACCTGGAGACGGTGCGCGAGCGCATCCGGCTTGACGGTGAGTTGATCGACTCGGGGAGCCTGCTGGCTGCATGGGAAGACCTCGCCCCCTTCATTGCGATGGTCGAGGCCGATGGCGAGCGCGCGCTGACCTTCTTCGAGGTACTCACGTTGCTGGCGTTCGCCGCCTTCGCGGACGCACCGGTCTCCGTCGGTGTCGTCGAGGTAGGCCTCGGAGGTGCGTGGGACTCGACCAACGTGATCGAACCCCCCGTGGGTGTGGTGATGCCGGTCGGCATGGATCACATGGACTGGCTCGGTGACGACCTGGCCACCATCGCGGGACAGAAGGCCGGAATCATTAAGCCGGGCATGGTGATTGTGCTCGCCGAGCAAGACCCGATCGCCGCCGACGTCCTCATCGAACGTGCCGTGGAGGTCGGAGCAACGGTGTTCCGCGAGGGCCTCGACTTCGGGGTCATCGAGCGTCAGGTCGCCCTGGGGGGGCAGGTGCTCACGATCAAGGGCGTCGGCGGTACCTACCAGAATGTGTTCCTTCCCCTCCACGGTGAACACCAGGCCCGCAACGCCGCCTGCGCATTGGCCGCGGTTGAGGCGTTCCTTGGCGGGGGTGCCGCGGCGCTCGAAGGTGATCGGGTTGGCGAGGGATTCGCCTCGGTGAGTGTTCCTGGCCGGCTCGAGGTGATTCGGCGTAGCCCCACCGTGTTGCTCGATGTGGCGCACAACCCGCACGGGATGGAGGCGCTGGCTGAGGCTGTTACCGATGCCTTCGCGTTCAACCGTCTCGTGGGAGTGGTCGGCATTCTGAGTGACAAGGACGCTGAAGGGATCCTGTCGGTGCTCGAGCCACTGCTGGCCGAGGTGGTCATCACCCGCTCGAACTCACCACGTGCGGTCGACCCTGATGATCTCGGCGCCCTGGCCATCGAGATCTTCGGTGAGGACCGGGTGATCATCGAGCACTCGCTCCCGAACGCCATCGAGCAGGCGGTGACCGCAGCTGAGGACTCCGGCGACCTTGGTGGCGTCGGGGTACTGGTGACCGGATCGGTCACCGTGGTCGGCGAAGCTCGCTCCCTGCTGCGCTCGCACCGCTGAGCGGGGAGACTGATCCCATGCGCGTCATTGCTGCCAGCGTCTTGACCTTCGAAGCTCTGATCGTGTTGCTGGCGATCCCGGTCGCGATCACGCTCGGCGGCGTCGAGCCGAGCGTGGCCATTGCTGGGGGAGTTGCGCTCGCGGTCGTCTGCCTGGGGGTGGCTGGTTCACTGTCGCGTCCGTGGGGCTACCAGGCGGGATGGGCGGTCCAGGTCTTGGTGTTGGCCAGCGGGTTTGTGGTCCATGCCATGTTCTTGGTCGGCGGCCTCTTCGTGCTGCTCTGGGTGGTTGGCCTCAAGGTTGGTCGCCGTGGCGAGGAGCTGCACGACGAACGGTGGGCCGGGGTTGACGACCCGGGGGGACCGCCCCCAGATTCCGCTGGCTAGAGTTTCGCCCGTCCTGGTCGGCCCCTGCCGACCCGTCTGGAGCCAGCTTCTGAGGAGCACTTAGTGTCCGAGCGCACCCTTGTCCTCGTCAAGCCCGACGGCGTCAGTCGTGGCCTCGTAGGAGAGGTGCTCTCCCGGATCGAGCGCAGGGGCTACTCACTGGTCGCTGTCGAACTGCGCACCTTGGACCGGGCCACCGCTGAGGCCCACTATGGCGAGCACGCCGACAAGCCTTTCTTCGGCGACCTGGTCGACTTCATCACCGGGGGACCGCTGCTGGCCGCGGTCATCGAAGGCCCCGACGCCACCGAGGCCTGGCGCACCATGATGGGCGTCACCAACCCGATCAAGTCGGCCCCTGGCACCATCAGAGGCGACTTCGCGAACGTGATGCAAGAGAACCTGGTTCACGGTTCTGATTCGCCAGAGTCGGCTGCCCGCGAGGTCGCCCTCTTCTTCCCGTCGCTCTAGCCAAGGTCGAGACTTTTACCGACTTTTTGGGGCAGGGGCCGCGCGCGGGTATCGTGAGTGGCTGACGCTCCCGCCCGTTGCCGCGTCCCAGCAAGGCGCGCTTCCCCCGTTCTCGGAAGGCTCTCATGAGCAAAATGTCGTTCATCGGCCGTGACATGGCCGTCGACCTCGGCACCGCCAACACCCTCGTCTACGTCCGAGGCCGCGGTGTCGTCCTCAACGAGCCGTCGGTGGTTGCCATCAACCAAACCACCGGTGGAATCCTGGCCGTGGGCGCCGACGCCAAGAAGATGATCGGCCGCACCCCCGGCAACATCGTGGCGATCCGCCCGCTCAAGGACGGCGTCATCGCCGACTTCGACACCACCGAGCGCATGCTCCGTTACTTCATCCAGAAGGTGCACAAGCGGCGTCATCTGGCCAAGCCGCGCATCGTCGTCTGTGTGCCCAGCGGCATCACCGGTGTCGAGCAGCGTGCGGTCAAGGACGCCGGCTACGCCGCTGGCGCGCGTAAGGTCTACATCATCGAAGAGCCGATGGCTGCAGCGATTGGTGCCGGGCTTCCCGTCCACGAGCCGATGGGCAACATGGTCGTCGACATCGGCGGCGGGACCACTGAGGTTGCGGTCATCTCGCTCGGCGGAATCGTCACCGCGCAGAGCATCCGGGTCGGTGGCGATGAGCTCGACAACGCGATCATCCACTATGTGAAGAAGGAGTACTCTCTTCTTCTCGGGGAGCGCACGTCCGAAGAAATCAAGATGGCGATCGGATCGGCCTTTCCGATTCCGGATGAGCCGCACGCCGAGATCCGTGGACGCGACCTCGTCTCCGGTCTGCCGAAGACGATCGTCGTCTCAGCTGAAGAGATCCGTAAGGCGCTTGAAGAGCCGGTCAACCAGATCGTTGACGCGGTCAAGACCACGCTCGACAAGTGCCCGCCCGAGCTCTCCGGCGACATCATGGACCGTGGCATCGTGCTCACCGGTGGTGGCGCGCTCCTCAAGGGTCTTGACGAGCGCCTCAAGCACGAGACCGGCATGCCGATCCTGATCGCCGACAGCCCGCTCGACTCGGTGGCCCTGGGCTCCGGCAAGTGCGTCGAGGAGTTCGAGGCTCTGCAACAGGTCCTGATCTCCGAGCCGCGCCGCTGAGCCGGAGTCCACTCCGGCAGATGTCCGTCACTGTCATCTAGGCTGCGCTGACAATGAGGGACTCCCGCCGGACCAGGATCGTGCTCGCGGTGCTGCTGCTGACCGCGTTCACGTTCATCACGCTGGACGCCCGTGGTGGCACTGGCTCGATCCTCGACCGGGTGCGCGAAACAGCGTCTACCGTCCTTGGCCCGATCGAACGCGCAGCGGCGGCCGTCGTGAACCCGGTATCGGACTTCATCGACGGCGTCACATCCATCAACTCCAACGCCGACCGGATCGACGCGCTCGAGGCTGACAATGACGAGCTTCGTCGCCAGCTGCTGACCGCGCCTCTTGATCAGTCACGTGTTGACGAGCTCGACAAGCTGCTTCGGGTTTCCTCACTCGGGGGGTACAAGATCGTGCCGTCCCAGGTGATTGCAGTCGCGGCTGAGAACGGGTATGCCCAAACGGTGACCGTTGACTCCGGAACGCGCGACGGAGTGCACCGCAACCAAACGGTCCTGAGTGGTGACGGCCTGGTCGGCCGAGTCATCGCTGTCGGTCCCGGAACGGCGACGATCTTGTTGCTGACCGACCCGGCGTTCGGCGTCGGCGCTCGACTGGCTGTGTCGGGTGAGACCGGCTTCCTCCAGGGCAAGGGTCGTGATCCGCTCGGTCTTGAGCTGTACAACCCCCAGGCGGTGGTCGAGACGGGCAACGTTGTCGTGACGTTGGGAAGTCCCAACGGCCGGCCCTTCGTCCCCGGTGTCCCGATCGGTGAGGTGACCGATGTCATCGCCACTCCCGGCGGTCTGTCCCGGTTGGCCGAGGTCGAGCCCTATGCGCAGCTCACCGCTCTCGACCTGGTCGGCATCGTCATCGAGCCTCCGCGCCGTGACCCGCGAAATGCGCTTGTCGCGCCAACGCCAACGCCTACGCCAACCCCAACTGCGACAGCGAGCACCTCTGCCAGTCCATCGCCGAGCCCCTCACCCTCACCATGAGGTCGAGACCATGACCTTCAGCCGCGTGATCCTCAGTGTGCTGCTGATCCTCAGCGCCGCTGTGGTGCAGGTGACAGTTGTCAATCGGCTGCCACTGCCTGGTGCTGGCCCGGACCTGGTTCTGCTGGTGGTCATCGGGCTGGCTGTCGTCGTCGGCCCCATGGCTGGTGCATCAATCGGGTTCGGGGCAGGGCTGCTCGTCGACCTCATGCCTCCCACCGCCACCGAGGTGGGTCGGTGGGCGCTGGTCTTCTGTTTGATCGGCTACCTCGCCGGACAGATCCAGGTCGACGCCAAACGCTCGGTCCTGATCGTGCTTGGCGCGGTCGCTGGGCTCGCCGCGCTCGCTGCCTTGCTCTTCGCGGGCCTGGGATTGCTCTTCGGTGATCCGAGGATTTCCGGTGACCTCGTGGTTTCGACCATGGTGTCCAGTGTTCTGTACGATCTGTTACTAGCTCCCTTTGTGATTCCTGGTGTGATGGCGCTGACCCGTCGCACGGCGATCAACCCGACGTTGGCGTAGTAGCAGGCCCGAACAGCCGGCGCTGGGCGAAAATCTGTGATGCCCATCACGGTCGATTGACGGAACGCCACCGCCGCGCTGGTCGTCAGTACCTGGGGACGCCGCCCCGACCGCCGACGACCGATGCCTCAGGGAGACGAGAGTGACCGACCGTTCGCGGACCCGTCTCATCGTCCTGCAGGTTCTCGTCTTCTCCCTTCTGGCCGCGCTCGGCGGACGCCTCTGGTACATGCAGGTCGTCGCCGGTCAGGAGTACCAGGCAGCTGCCTCAGAGAACCGGATCCGCGAGGTCGTCACACCCGCAGTCCGTGGTGCGATTCTCGATGCCCAAGGGCGTCCCCTGGTCCAGAACCGCACCTCACTGGTCGTGTCAGTCGACAGGTCGACCATCCTCGACCTTCCCAATGACGGCAAGCCAGTGGTGCGCAAGCTCGCTGACGTCTTGCGCGCCCCCTACCCCAAGCTTGACAAGCAACTGACGCTCTGCGGGTCCCCTGGGGCTGCCGACCCACCCATCTGCTGGAACGGTTCGCCCTACCAGCCCATCCCCGTTGCAGAAGACGTCCCCTCCGGCGTCGCCCTTCAGGTGATGGAGCGCAGCGAAGAGTTCCCCGGCGTCACTGCAGAGATGACCGCCGTCCGCGACTACCCGAAGCCGTTCGGCGTCAACGCTGCACACTTGCTCGGCTACATCGGACCGATCAACGCCGACGAGCTGGCGGCAGCTGAGAAGCAAGACGGACGCCGCGGCAGTACCTACACCAGCTTCGACCTCGTCGGTCGCGCTGGTCTCGAGCAGGTCTACGACGAGTACCTCCGGGGTAAGCCGGGCGTCAAGAAGCTTGCCGTCGACTCAGCAGGCAACGTCACCGGCACGGTCGCTGAACGTGACGCGACACCTGGGGACTACCTGGTCACCAGCATCGATGCGCACGTCCAGAAGGTCGTTGAGGACCAGCTCAAGGCTGCCATCGACCGCGCCCACGTGGCTGTCGAGAACGGGACGGACAGCGGCTACCCCGCCGACACCGGTGCAGCGGTCGTCATGGAGGTCGATACCGGACGCGTTGTGGCTATGGCCAGCTACCCCGACTACAACCCGGCGCTCTGGGTTGGAGGCGTGACCAACAACCAGTACGAGCGCCTCGCGAGCGAGAAGGCGAACTTCCCACTCATCAACCGAGCGATCTCCGGTGAGTATGCGCCTGCGTCAACCTTCAAGATCGTGGGCGCTGCGGCTGCGGCAGCAGCCGGGTACAGCCTCGACGGCCCCTACCAGTGTTCGGACCAGTTCGTCGTTCCCGGTTCGACCCAATCGTTCACAAACTTTGAAGCTGGCATGAACGAGCCCATGACGGTGGCCCGTGCGTTGGAAGTTTCGTGCAACACAGTGTTCTTCGGGCTGGCCTACAACATGTACGTCGACGAGGGTGGGCTCGACGCCGGGCCAGATGCCCCCGAGTACCTGATGAACACCGCACGCGGGTTCGGCTACGGCTCGGCGACCGGCATTGACCTTCCTGGTGAGAACGCTGGCCGCATTCCCGACCGCCAGTGGCGGCGCGACTACTGGGCTGCGAACAAGGACTTCTACTGCAACTTTGATGAGCAAGGCTCTCCACAAGAAGTGAATGACTCGTACTTCCAGCAGCTCTACGCAGAGCTCTGCGTCGACGGCTACCAGACGCGGCCCGGTGATGCGATTCTGTCGGTGATCGGTCAGGGAGACGTGCTGTCCACCCCGCTGCAGACTGCGCGAGCGTACGCGGCGATCGCCAACGGCGGGACGCTTTACCGCCCGCAGGTTGCGCGCGCCGTAATGTCGCCGGAGGGCGAGGTGGTCAAGGAGTTCGAGCCGAAGGACCAGGGTCAAGTTCCAGCCACCGGCGCCACTGTTCAGTACATCCAGAACGCGCTGGCCAACGTCCCCGTATCGGGTTCGGCCGCCTACCGGTACACGACCTTCCCCTTGGACAAACTGCCGATCGCGGCCAAGACCGGAACCGGTCAGGTGGAAGGGAAAGCGAGCACCTCGTGGTTCGCCTCCTACGCACCGGCAGACGACCCGAAGTACGTGGTCCTGATGATGGTCCCCGAGGGTGGAACGGGGTCCGGAACCTCAGCGCCCAGCGTCAATGAGATATACAAGGCGATCTTCGGCGTCGAGGGGTCGCAGCTGATCCCGAGCAAGGCGATCGTCCCTGACGGCAAACCCATCACCAGCCTGCCGACCGTCAACCCGGACGGCACGATCGATCTTCCCAAGGACGACGGGCTTCCCGGTTCCTCCGCGAGTGGCATCCCGGCAGCGAACACCGGCGAGAAGAAGTCCAAGCGGAACAGCAGACGGCGTAGGGCGCGGGCGCTATGACCCTGGGCTACCCGCAGACCATTGCGCCAGCGCGGCGGCGGCGCCAGTCGCTGCGCTCGCGCGCGACCAGTCGCGACTCGCTCCTGCGTCGCTTTGACTGGGTGCTTTTCATCGCCGCTCTGGGCCTGAGTGTCGCCGGTGCGGTCCTTGTCTACTCGGCGACGCGCGTCGCCGCAGCAGGGGAGGACCCGCAGGCCTACCTCAAGCGCCACCTGCTCAACCTTGTGATCGGACTAGGCCTCGGCTTCGCCACGATGCTCTTCGACTACCGCACGCTCCGTGCCTACGCACCGTTCGTCTACATCGCATCGGTCGTCGGGCTTGTTGCGGTTCTCGTCGTCGGAACCGAGGTGAACGGGGCGCAAGCGTGGATCCAGCTGCCCGGTGGGTTCTCGATCCAGCCCTCGGAGTTCATGAAGGTTGCGCTGGCCGTGGGGCTGGCGATGCTGCTCGCCGAACGTCGCGACGGTGAGACCGAGCCGCAGCTGCCCGACGTCGCATTCGCACTCCTCGTCGCGGCGATTCCGATTGGGCTGGTGATGCTTCAGCCCGACCTTGGCACTGCGGTTGTCATGGGCATGATCGTGCTCGGCATCCTCGCCGTCGCGGGAATCCGGATCTGGTGGCTGGTCGCGTTGTTGGCGCTCGGCGTTGTCGGTGCGTTCGTCGCGGTGCAGGTAGGGGTGCTCGACCAGTACCAGATCGACCGGCTTTTGGCCTTCGCCAACCCCGATCTCGATCCGCAAGGCGTTGGTTACAACACGAACCAGGCTCGGATTGCTGTTGGTTCTGGTGGGCTGTTTGGCGCCGGGCTCTTCCAAGGAACCCAGACTGGTGGTGAGTTCGTCCCCGAGCAGCAGACCGACTTCATCTTCACCGTCGTTGGTGAAGAGCTCGGCTTCGTCGGAAGCGCCGGACTGCTCTTGCTCTTCGGGGTGCTGATCTGGCGTGCTCTGCGCATTGCGATGCGGGCTGAGGACCTCTTCGGGACTCTGATGGCCACCGGCATCGTCTGCTGGTTCACCTTCCAGATGTTCCAGAACGTCGGCATGGTGATCGGGATCATGCCCGTCACCGGCGTCCCACTGCCGTTCGTCTCCTACGGCGGCACCAGCATGTTCGCCAACTGGATGGCAATCGGTCTACTCGAAAACGTGCACCTGCGCCGCTCGGTCCGCTAACTTCGCGCCGAGACATCCCCCTGGGTGGCACCCAGAGGGATGCTCGGCGGGATTGTGGGGGGCCGCGTACCCTGGGGCCGTTGCCCGGGCTCTCCGCACATGCTGGGCTCGCCCCACCTTTCGGAGGTTCTCTATGTCGGCGGTCAAGGCTGAGTCGGTCTTTCCCCGACTCGAAGCGTTGCTGCCCCTGGTGCAGAAGCCGATCCAGTACGTCGGAGGTGAGCTGAACGCGGTCAGTAAGGAGTGGGAGTCCACCACGGTGCGATGGGCGCTGATGTACCCGGACGCCTACGAGATCGGGGTGCCCAACCAAGGCGTCCAGATCCTCTACGAGGTCCTCAACGAGCAGTCCGACGTTCTCGCGGAGCGCACCTACTCAGTCTGGTCGGACCTGGAGACGCTGATGCGTGAGCACGGTGTCCCGCAGTTCACCGTCGACGCCCACCGACCGATCGGCGCATTCGACGTCTTCGGCCTCTCCTTCTCCACCGAGCTCGGCTACACCAACATGCTCACCGCACTCGACCTCGCCGGTATCCCGCTGCACGCCGCAGACCGCACCGACGAGCACCCCATCGTGCTGGCCGGTGGCCACGCGGCGTTCAACCCCGAGCCGATCGCTAGGTTCATCGACGCGGCCGTCCTCGGTGACGGCGAGCAGGTGGCGCTGGAGATCACCGACCTCATCCGCGGCTTCAAGGCTGAAGGGTCACCGGGCGGTCGCGAGCAGATGTTGATGCGGCTGGCCCAGACCGGCGGCGTCGACGTTCCCGCCGTCTATGACGTTGAGTACCTTCCCGACGGCCGCATCAAGCGGGTCGTCCCCAACCGCCCTGGGGTGCCCTGGCGCGTCAGCAAGCACACCGTCACCGACCTCGATGCTTGGCCGTACCCGAAGAAGCCACTCGTACCGCTCGCCGAGAGCGTTCACGAACGCGCGAGTGTTGAGATCTTCCGCGGCTGCACGCGTGGGTGCCGGTTCTGTCAGGCGGGCATGATCACCCGACCGGTGCGCGAGCGCAGCATCACCGGCATCGGCGAGATGGTCGAGCAGGCGCTGCAGTCGACCGGTTTCGAGGAAGTCGGTCTGCTCTCACTGTCGAGCGCTGACCACTCCGAGATCAAGGAGGTCGCGAAAGGTCTGGCCGATCGCTACGAGGGCACCAACACCTCGCTCTCACTTCCGAGCACGCGGGTCGACGCGTTCAACATCGACCTCGCCAACGAGTTGAGCCGCAATGGCCGTCGCTCTGGCCTGACGTTCGCCCCGGAAGGCGGCAGCGAGCGCATTCGCCGGGTGATCAACAAGATGGTGACCGAGGAGGACCTCATCCGCACGGTCGCTACCGCCTATGGCAACGGCTGGCGTCAGGTGAAGCTCTACTTCATGTGCGGGCTCCCCACCGAGACTGATGAGGACGTCCTGCAAATCGCCACCCTCGCACGCGAGGTGATCAAGACCGGACGCGAGGTCGCCGGCCGCAAAGACATCCGCTGCACGGTGTCGATCGGTGGTTTCGTTCCGAAGCCACACACCCCGTTCCAGTGGGCGGCCCAGCTCGACCACGAGACTACAGACGCGCGTCTGGCCAAACTCCGCAACAACATCCGCGACGACCGGCAGTTCGGTAAGGCCATCGGCTTCCGCTACCACGACGGCAAGCCAGGAATCGTCGAAGGTTTGCTCTCCCGCGGTGACCGACGCGTTGGCGCAGTGATTGAGGCGGTATGGCGCGACGGTGGACGATTCGACGGATGGAGTGAGCACTTCAGCTTCGAGCGCTGGATGCGATGCGCCGAGCAGTCGCTGGCGAGCGAGCCCATCGACGTCGACTGGTACACCACCCGTGAGCGCGAGTTCTCTGAAGTGCTGCCGTGGGACCACCTCGACTCCGGACTCGACAAAGACTGGTTGTGGGAGGACTGGCAGGACTCGCTGAACGATGTCGAGGTCGAGGACTGCCGCTGGACGCCGTGCTTCGACTGCGGGGTCTGCCCCCAGATGGGCACTGACATCGAGACCGGGCCGACCGGAAAGCAGTTGCTGCCGCTCACCGCGATCGGCGCCGGCGTCGAGACGTTGCGAGCCTGATGGCTCGTCAGCCTCCAGTGCGGGACGTCGCACCGACCGTCCAGAAGCTGCGGGTCAGGTACGCCAAGCGGGGCCGGCTGCGCTTCACCAGCCATCGCGACATTCAACGCGCCCTCGAGCGGGCGCTGCGCAGGGCCGGCGTTCCGATGGCCTACAGCGCCGGATTCACCCCCCACCCCAAGATCTCGTACGCCGGGGCCGCCGCCATGGGGTCGGCCAGTGAGGCTGAGTACCTCGAGATCTCGGTCACCGAGCGGCTCGCTCCCGACCGGGTGCGGGCCTCCCTGGACGCCGCTCTGCCCCCAGGTCTTGATGTCCTGGAGGTGGTCGAGGCGGCTCCGGGTGCACTCGTCGACTTGCTTCAGGCGTCGGAGTGGCAGATCGAGCTTCCGGACGTTTCCGCAGGTCAGGCCAGTGCTGCGGGGGAGGCGTTCATGGCAGAGGCAGAGGTCGATGTCGAGCGAATGATGAAGGCAGGGCCGCGCCGGTTCGACGCCAGGGGGCCGGTCGTCCGACTCGCCGCCAGCGGCGGCACGACAGCCTCCGGAGCACCCTGTGCGATACTGCGAATGGTGGTACGACATGCAACGCCTGCCGTACGACCCGACGACATCCTCACCGCCCTGCGACAGCTGGCGGGCCTGACGCCGCCGGTCCCCCCCATGGTGACCCGGCTGGCGCAAGGCCCCCTCGACCCGGAGAGCGGGACGGTGGCCGATCCCTTGGCCGCTGACCGCGCCAGCGTTGGCGATGTCGTCGCGGCCGACCCGCACCCGCGGTAGGCCCAGACCTGATCGCCCCCAGAGGGGCCGAAGACTTCGCCCGCGGCGGTGCGCCGCTCGGGCCGGATGGAGTTACCCGGATGCTCGACAACGAGCCCACAGCGACTAGCACGACCAGCACCACCGAAACCCCAGCAGCAAGCGGCACGACCGCCCCGCGGACCCGACGCCGAGCGGCAGCACGACCAGCCGGCCCGCCGAGCACCGAGACCACGGCGCCTCCGAAGTCGGCAAGTGCCGATTCAGCGGACAAACCCGCCAAGAAGCCGGTGAAGAAGGCCGCAACCAAGAAGACGGCGAAGAAGGCCGTAACCAAGAAGACGGCAACGACTGAGAGCGACGCTGCTGCTGAATCCACAGCGGACGCGCCAACGAAGAAGACGGTGAAGAAGACCACGAAGAAGGCCGCCAAGAAGTCGGCGGCCGAGACCGAGGCAGCTCCGCCATCGTTGCTCTTCAAGGCACCCGACCCCGTCACGGTCGAGAAGCCAGCCAAGAAGGCCACGAAGAAGTCGGCGGCCTCGAGTAACGATGACGCGGGCGACAGCGCGACGACGCGCGTCGCTTCGGACGCAGATGGCGACGACTCTGACGATGGCGAGGGTGGCACCCGCCGCCGCCGGCGGCGTGGGGGCCGCGGCCGCAAGGGCAAGAGCTCTGGCGACGAAGGCGGTTCTGTCGAGTCAGCAGACGATGAAGAATCAGCCGCTGACGGCGACGACTCTGACGATGGCGGATCCGGCACCACCCGTCGTCGCCGGCGGCGTAGGCGTAAGGGCGGTGGCGATGGTGACGGTGGCGAGGCTGACCCGGCGCGCACCGTCGTGCACGTCCGCGAGCCGCGCAAAGCGTCCGACGAGATCTCCGGCGTCAAGGGCTCGACCCGACTTGAGGCCAAGAAGCAGCGGCGTCGCGAGGGCCGCGAGCAGGGCCGCCGTCGCCCGCCGATCCTGACCGAGTCGGAGTTCCTCGCCAGGCGTGAGGCAGTCGACCGGGTGATGGTCGTTCGTCAGCAGGGTGACCGCACCCAGATCGCCGTCCTAGAAGACGACATACTTGTCGAGCACTACGTCGCCCAGCGCTCGGCGGCCACCATGGTGGGCAATGTCTACCTCGCCAAGGTGCAGAACGTTCTTCCGAGCATGGAGGCTGCCTTCGTCGATGTCGGACGCGGCCGCAACGCCGTGCTCTACGCCGGCGAGGTGAACTGGGACGCCGCTGGGCTCGACGGTGCACCGCGCCGCATCGAGCACGCCATGAAGTCGGGCGACTCGGTCCTCGTGCAAGTGACGAAGGACCCCATCGGCCACAAGGGCGCTCGGCTGACCGCACAGGTGTCGTTGCCTGGTCGCTATCTGGTCTACGTGCCGGACGGTTCAATGACCGGGATCAGCCGCAAGTTGCCCGACACCGAGCGCTCTCGGCTCAAGGCGATCCTCAAGAAGATCGTGCCCGACGATGCAGGCGTCATCGTGCGGACCGCAGCCGAAGGCGCGAGCGAAGAAGAGCTGCAGCGCGACGTCACCCGGCTCACCGCACAATGGGAGGCCATCTCGAAGCAGACGGCTTCAGCCAACGCACCGGCGCTGCTGCACGAAGAGCCGGACCTCACCGTCCGCGTCATTCGAGACGTGTTCAACGAAGACTTCAGCAAGTTGGTGGTCTCTGGCGACGAGGCATGGGAGACCGTCGATGCGTACGTCACGCACGTGGCGCCCGATCTGTCCGAGCGGCTCTCGAAGTGGACCGGCACCGATGACGTGTTCGGCTCGCACCGCATCGACGAGCAGCTGCTCAAGGCGCTCGACCGCAAGGTTTGGCTGCCCAGTGGTGGCTACCTGGTCATTGACAGCACCGAGGCGATGGTCGTTGTTGATGTCAACACCGGCAAGTTCACTGGCTCAGGTGGCAACCTCGAGCAGACGGTGACCAAGAACAACATCGAGGCGGCCGAAGAGGTCGTCCGACAACTGCGCCTGCGCGACGTCGGCGGGATCATCGTGATCGACTTCATCGACATGGTGCTCGAGAGCAACCGCGAGCTCGTGTTGCGCCGGCTCGTCGAGTGCTTGGGGCGCGACCGCACCAAGCACCAGGTGGCCGAGGTCACCTCGCTCGGCCTCGTCCAGATGACGCGCAAGCGCGTCGGGCAGGGTCTGCTGGAAGCCTTCTCGACCACGTGCGAAGAGTGCGGTGGACGCGGTCGGCACGTCACCCTCGAGCCGGTCGAGTCCAAGAAGCAGCCCGATGGCGGTGGCAAGCGGGGCGAAGACCGTGCGCCCCGCCGGCGCAGGGGCAAGGCTGCCGTTTCGGCAACAGCAGAAGTCGACCCGGAGGTCGCGGCCCGTGAGGCGGCGGCGAGGGCGGCGTTGGCCAAGGTGGCCGTTGCCACCGTTGGCGCGGCGGCCGACCACGAACCGGCCCCCGATTCTCCGCCGGTCGAGCCCGCTGGGCCGGTCGAGCCCGCTCCGCCGGTCGAGCCCGCTGATGAGACGGCTTCGGTCCCCGAGCCAGAGCCGGATGCCACCCTGGTTTGACCGGCCCAGGGGCCACTCCGTACCCTGGGCTCTCGGCGCTGATGCGCCTGGTTCTGCTTGTTCGCCCCCATCCCAACGGATCGGGCCAACGGATCGGGCGGAGCCCGCAAGGATCTCGAAGAACGAACACTGATCAACCGCGTGGCCACCTGGCCTCGCCCAGAGTCTGTCGCTGCCAAGAAGTGGCGACGTGAGGAGTTCTCGGTGTACGCGATTGTCCGCGCTGGTGGCCGCCAGGAGAAGGTCGCGGTCGGCGACGTCGTCCAGATCGACAGGGTCGACGGCGAACCAGGCAGCTCAATCACCCTCCCGGCGCTTCTCGTCGTCGACGGTGACGCGGTCACCAGCGACCCGAAGGCGCTCGCCGGAGTCACCGTGACCGCTGAGGTCGTTGGCGCCATCAAAGGCCCCAAGATCACGATCATGAAGTTCAAGAACAAGACCGGATACCGCAAGCGGCAGGGCCATAGGCAGAAGTACACCGAGGTCAAGGTCACCGGCATCAATACTGGCATCGCAGCGGGGAAGTGAGACGGAGCCATGGCACACAAAAAGGGCGCATCCTCGACGCGTAACGGTCGCGACTCGAACTCGCAGCGTCTCGGCGTCAAGCGCTTCGGCGGCCAACTCGTCAACGCTGGCGAGATCATCGTGCGGCAGCGCGGCACGCACTTCCACCCGGGCCGCAACGTAGGACGCGGTGGCGACGACACACTCTTCGCGCTGTCCGCCGGCGCTGTCGAGTTCGGCACCCGTCGCGGTCGCCGGGTCGTCAACATCGTCGAGGCGAAATAGCCCAGACGGCACGCCACGAAGTCTGGCCTCGCCCGATTTCGGGTGAGGCCCTTCGTCTATCGACGCGGGTGAAGGAGGCAGTGCGCCATGGCCACCTTCGTCGACCGCGTCCTGCTCCATGCCGCTGGCGGTAAGGGGGGCAACGGCTGCGCCTCGGTGCACCGCGAGAAGTTCAAGCCGTTCGGTGGCCCCGACGGGGGCAGTGGCGGGCGCGGGGGCGAGGTTGTCCTGGTCGTCGACCGCAATGTGACAACGCTGCTCGACTACCACCACAGCCCGCACCGCAAGGCCGGTCACGGCAAACCCGGGATGGGCGGTCACCGCAGTGGGGCCGACGGTGAAGACCTCATCCTTCCCATCCCTGAAGGCACTGTTGTCGTTGGTCTTGACGGCGAAGTCATCGTTGACCTCACCGGTGCCGGCACTCGATGGGTGATTGCTGCTGGCGGCTCAGGCGGCCTCGGCAATGCGTCACTGGCATCTCCGAGGCGGCGTGCACCCGGCTTCGCCCTGCTCGGTGAGCCCGGGGTCGAGGCGGACGTGGTTCTCGAGCTCAAGACGGTGGCCGACGTCGGGCTGGTGGGCTTCCCGAGCGCTGGGAAGTCGAGCCTGGTGGCGTCGGTATCGGCGGCGCGTCCGAAGATCGCCGACTACCCGTTCACCACGTTGGTGCCGAACCTCGGCGTCGTCGAGGCCGGTTCGACGCGCTTCACCATGGCCGACGTCCCTGGGCTGATCCCGGGAGCGAGCGAGGGCAAGGGGCTCGGCCACGAGTTTCTACGCCACATCGAGCGTTGCGCCGTGCTCGTGCACGTGCTCGACTGCGCCACGCTCGAGCCACATCGTGACCCGCTGACCGACCTGCAGGTGCTCGAGGACGAGCTGGCAGCCTATGGCGGACTCTCCGACCGGCCACGCGTGATCGTCCTCAACAAGGTGGACGTGCCCGAGGCCCGCGAGCTCGCCGAGCTCGTGACTCCTGAGTTGGCCGAGCGCGGCTGGCCGGTGCACGCCGTGTCGGCCGTGAGCCACGAGGGCCTCCGCCAGCTCTGCTTTGCCCTCGCCGAGGTCGTCCAGCAGTACCGAGCCGCCCTGCCCGAGCCTGACGCCACCCGCATCGTGCTTCGTCCGACGCCTGTCGACGACAAGGGCTTCACCGTGACGGTCGAGGAGGGCCGCTTCCGGGTACGCGGTCTCAAGCCCGAGCGCTGGGTCCGCCAGACCGACTTCAGCAACGACGAGGCTGTTGGCTACCTTTCCGACCGGCTGGCCCGACTCGGCGTCGAGGAGACCTTGGTGGCCAAGGGCGCCGAACCAGGTGCCGAGGTCGTCATCGGAGACGATGAGGACGGTGTCATCTTCGACTTTGCCCCGCTGCTGGCAAGCGGTGCAGAGCAGCTCCAGAGCCCGCGCGGCACCGACCGCCGAGTCGAGGCCTGGGAGCGCGAGCTGTGAGGCTGTCAGCCTCCGCCCCGAGTGTCAGCCGCGCCGAAGCAGTGACAGCGGCTCGCCGCATCGTCGTCAAGGTCGGCTCGTCATCGCTGACCACTGCCAAGGGTGCGATCGACGATTCGCGGGTGGTCGGTGTCGTCCACGCGCTCGCCGAACGCAGGGCGTCTGGCGCCGAGATCGTCCTCGTGACGTCCGGCGCCATCGCTGCTGGTCTGGAGCCGCTGGGTCTGAAGGTGCGTCCGCGCGACCTTGCGACTCAGCAGGCGGCTGCGAGCATCGGCCAGGGACTGCTGATGCACCGGTACACCGAGGCATTCGCCGACCACGGCGTCACGGTCGGCCAGGTGTTGATGACCGCTGAGGACGTCGTCCGTCGGGCGCACTATCGCAACGCACAACGCACGTTGTACCGACTGCTCGAGCTGGGCGCGCTGCCCATCGTCAATGAGAACGACACGGTGGCCACCGACGAGATTCGGTTCGGCGACAACGACCGGCTCGCTGCTCTCGTGGCGCACCTCGTACATGCCGACCTGTTCGTGATGCTGTCTGACGTTGATGCGCTTTACGACGCGCCGCCAACGCGCAAGGGTGCCGCTCGCATCCCGGTGGTCTCCCATCCCGACCAGCTCGACGCCGTCGATGTCGGCAAGCGCGGGTCAGCGGTCGGAACCGGAGGCATGGTCACCAAGGTGGCGGCTGCGCGCATTGCTGCGGGTGCGGGCATCCCCGTGGTCCTGGCCCACGCCCAGTCAGCGGCCGCGGCGTTGGTGGGGGACGACGTCGGAACCTGGTTCACCGCCTCCGGGCGGCGGGTCCCGACGCGGCTCCTCTGGCTGGCCCATGCGGCGTCCCCGCACGGGTGTCTGATGCTGGACGCCGGTGCGGTTCGGGCCATCGTCGAGCGCCGGGCGTCGCTGCTACCTGCTGGGGTCACCGGGGTCGAAGGCGCCTTCGTCGCGGGCGATCCAGTCGACCTGGTTGACGAAAAGGGCCACACAGTGGCTCGCGGGCTGGTGAACTTTGACGCGACAGAACTGCCGCCACTCCTGGGACGGTCGACCCGTGAGCTGGCCAAGCAGCTCGGCACGGCCTATGAGCGCGAGGTCGTGCATCGCGATGACCTGGCGGTGCTGGGTCGTCAGACCGACGACGGAGGCAGCGCAACGTGAGCGAGCAGGGCGCCGGACCTGGCGAACGCAGGATGTGGCATGTGGTGATCACCACGGCCGGACCCGCACTTTCGGTTGACGATGTCCGCGACGCATTGGCGCGGCTCGCCGACAGCCATCAGTTCCTGCTGTCCGCGCGCTACGCCGCCGACCGCGCCGAGGTGCGCTACTGGGACGAGAGCGGTCACGTCCGCGACATCGCAGCCAGAGCGTTCTCGGTGTGGACCGACTACAGCGAGATCGCCGGGCTGCCGCCATGGGAGGTCGTCGGCCTCGAAGTCATCGAGCGGGACGCCTTCCACGCCCGCCTAGGGGGCCGCCCAGGGCGCCGTGCCGGCGACCCGGACTTCCCCGGCCTTGAGTCCGGCGGCGTCCACCCCTTCTGACCCTCAAACGGGGGCGGCCCCTCAAACGGGGCGGCCCCTCAAATGGGGCGGCCCCTCAAATGGGGCGGCCCCTCAAATGGGGCGGCCCCTCAAATGGGGCGGCCCCTCAAATGGGGCCATGTCACAGCGGTTCGGTCATTTCGAACCAGTGACGGCACCAAGGAAAATGGTCATGCGGCATGAGTTCGGTCATTTCGAACCGGTGTGACATGGCCCCGTTATGGGGTGGATTGGCCGGGGCGCGGGGGGCGGGTGGTGGTGAAAAGTGATCGGTACCCTTGCAGCATGTCTGTTCCCTCGTCCACCGCTGTGCTCGGCGACGCCCCCAGCGAGCGCGACGCTGTGTTGGACGCCGCGCGGCGGGCCCGCGTTGCATCGACCGTTCTGGCACCGGCCACCCGCGCCACCAAGGACGCCGCCATCGCCGCCATCGCTGACGCGTTGGACGCCAGGGCTGGCGAAGTCGTCGCCGCCAATGCCGGCGACGTTGAGCGCGCGGTTGCCGCTGGAACGGCTGCCGGGCTCGTCGACCGGCTCACCATCACCCGCGAGCGGCTGGCCGCGATTGCTGAGGCGTTGCGCGATGTTGCGAAGCTGCCGGACCCCGTCGGCGAGGTCATTCGCGGCTACACGTTGCCGAATGGGCTCGACGTCCGCCAGATCCGCGTGCCATTGGGTGTGCTCGGCATCATCTATGAGGCGCGCCCCAACGTCACCGTTGATGCGGCCGGTCTTGGTCTGAAGTCGGGCAACGCGGTCCTGCTGCGGGGTTCGTCGTCGGCTTACGCCTCCAACACCGCGCTTGTCGCGGTGATGCAGGACGCCCTTCAGGCGTCGGGGCTGCCGCGTGACTGCATCCAGCTGGTGCCCGGTACCACCCACGAGGCAGCCAAGCACCTCATGACAGCGCGCGGCCTGGTCGACGTCCTTATCCCGCGCGGCGGCGCCGGCCTCATCCGCTCGGTGGTTGAGGAGTCGACCGTTCCCGTCATCGAGACCGGCGTCGGCAACTGCCATGTCTACATCGACGCTGCAGCAGACATCGACAAGGCCGTCCCGCTTCTCGTCAACGCCAAGACCCAGCGCCCCAGCGTCTGCAACGCGGCCGAGACATTCCTGGTCCACGCCGACATCGCCGATGAGTTCTTGCCCAGGGCTCTGGCTGCGCTCAAGGAGTCCGGGGTCACGGTGCACGGTGATGCCCGAATGCGCCGCTATGCCGAACGCAGCGGCATTGAGTTTGCTGACGTCACCGACGACGACTGGGCCGCCGAGTACTACTCGCTCGATATCGCTGCGGGAGTGGTCGAATCGCTTGACGACGCCGTCCGACACATCCGCCGCTGGTCGAGCGGTCACACCGAGGCCATCGTCACCGAGAACCAGTCGGCTGCCCGAGCCTTTGTGGCCCAGGTGGACGCCGCAGCCGTGATGGTGAACGCTTCGACCCGGTTCACCGACGGCGGGGAGTTCGGCTTTGGTGCCGAGATCGGCATCAGCACCCAGAAGCTGCATGCGCGGGGCCCCATGGGGCTCACCGAGCTGACCAGCACCAAGTACGTGGTGACCGGAGACGGCCACATCCGCACCTGACCAGGGGGCTTCGCTAGGCTGCTACTGTCCGATTCGATTCCCGCGAGGTGACGCATGTTTGCTCTGATGCTGTTGGCTGAGACCCCCGTTGAGGAAAAGGCCTCTGGCCTACCGCTCGCGCTGACCCTGGGAATCGGCACCTTCCTGTTCTTCGCCCTCCTGCTCTTTGCGGTCTCCCGCCTCAACCCGGACCGCTGACCCCGACACCGTGGCGGTGTGTCCGCCAACGGTGCTCGCGCCAGTAGGGTCGCCCCCATGCAACGGATCGGTGTCATGGGGGGAACCTTCGACCCCATCCACCACGGGCACCTGGTGGCAGCCAGTGAGGTGGCGGCCTCCTTTGACCTCGATGAAGTCGTCTTTGTGCCAACCGGGGCCCCATGGCAGAAGGTCGACCACGCCGTGTCACCCGCCGAGGACCGCTACCTGATGACGGTCATTGCCACCGCGTCCGATCCGCGCTTCTCGGTGAGCCGCGTCGACATCGACCGCGACGGCCCCACCTACACCCTGGACACCTTGCGTGACCTGCAGGCTGCGTTTCCCGATGCCGGTGAGCTGTACTTCATCACCGGCTCTGACGCGCTTGCTCAGTTGCTCACCTGGCGCGACGTGGATGCGCTCTTTGCGCTCGCTCACTTCGTTGGTGTCACCAGGCCGGGGCATGTGCTCGCCGATCCGGGTCTTCCGGCCGGTGAGGTGAGTCTCGTCGAGGTGCCTGCGCTCGCGATCTCCTCCACTGAGGTGCGCGACCGGGTGGCGTCAGGGCGTCCGATCGACTACCTGGTTCCTGAAGGCGTTGCCCGATACGTCAGTAAGCGCAAGCTGTACCGGCAGGTCGCCTCGTGACTGAACGCCGCCGACACAGCCCCGACAAGAAGTCTGGCAGGGCCGCCAAGCGAGATGCTGCTCAACCGCGTCGACGCAAGGACGAGGTATCGCTGGCCGACCGGCTCGCCGAGCTGCCACCTCAGGGGTCGGCGTCGGCCACTGTTCTCCCGGCCGGGTCTTCCTTGAGCCCTGTCCAGCCGCAAACCCGCAAGCAGCTACGCGCACAGCGGGAACAGCAACAACACCAGGCCAAGCAACGCTGGATCATCACCGCGGCCGCCGTCTTGGGAGTTGTCGTGCTCGGTGTAATCCTGGCACTGTGGCTGGCTGGCCGGGGCGACGACACCGCAGCGCCTGGCGAAGTGGGTCGCACGGAGCGCACGCTGACCATGACCTTGGCGGCCGAGGGGAATGCTGCGACATCAGGGGCACTCATGGTCAACGACGCCGACAACGAGACAGCGGGCTCGGTGCTCATCCAGTCCCGGCTGTTCGTGGAAGGGCCGACCCCCGGGGGTTTGCCCTTTGGCGAGACCGTTCTGCTCGGTGAGGACGGCGCACCCGGTACGGCGTTGGCAGACACCCTCAAAGTGGCCGTTGACGGCACGTGGCAGATGTCTGACCAGATGCTCGCCGACCTGGTCGACGCCTCTGACGGGGTGCTCGTCGACGTCGACACCGACGTGCTCACCGGCCCCGCCCGCGGTCAGCAGTCGATCGTTGTACCCGCAGGTGACGCGCAGTTGCTCAACGGCGAGCAGGCCGTGGCCTTCGCCACCTACCTCGGCCCTGACGAGAACGAAGAGTCGCGCCTTGCTCGGTTCGGGCAGGTTCTCGACCAGGTGACTCAGAGGCTTCCTGAGGACCGGGCGGAACTGCTGACCACGCTCGAAGACGTCAACGCCACCGAGAACTCGACCCTGAGCAACGAGAGCCTGGCTGACTTCCTGCTCGGCTACGGGGCCGTCGCCGACGGTGGTGGCGCCAGCTACCAGTCGCTCCCTGTCGACACGCTCGAGACCGGTGGGCCAGAACCATCGCTGATCGTCGAACCGGCTGGCCTGGAGCGGCTCCGTGCTGGGCTGCTGGTCGACTCCCTGCCCCCGGACTCGGGTGGGGAGCAGATCACCGTTCTGGTGCAGAACGGGGTCGGGACGCCGGGTCTTGAGCAAGATGCAGCGGTACGGCTGCGCGATCAGGGTTATGACTTCTTCAACGGCGGGAACGCGCGGGAGTTTGGTCGTGAGCAGACGCTAGTTCTGATCCCGGATGCTTCCGAGGCCTCCCGGTCGCTCGCAGAGGACGTTGCCACCACTCTGGGCGTGCCAGCCTCGGCGGTCCAGATCAATGACCAGGGCAGCTCACTGGCCGACGTCATCGTGATCTTGGGGTCCGACTTCAAGCCATGAGAGGCTAGCGGCACCGAGTCTGCGTCGCCTGAGGAGCCGAGTGTCTGCCATCCCCGAGTCCATCCGCCTCGTGCACGAAGCCGCTGCCGCTGCCGCCGACAAGCTGGCTGTCGACATCATCGCTTTCGACGTCAGTGACCAGCTCGCGTTGGCCGACGCATTTCTACTCTGCTCGGCGCCGAACGACCGCCAGGTGGGCGCCATCGTCGAGGCGATCGAGGAGCGACTGGCCGATAACGGCCAGAAGCCGGCACACCGTGAGGGTGAGCGGGAGAACCGATGGGTGCTCCTGGACTATCTCGACGTCGTCGTCCATGTGCAGCATGAAGACGAGCGGGTCTTCTACGCCCTCGAGCGGCTTTGGGCCGACTGCCCGACGATCCCCTTGGGCGCAGCGGCCGAGGTGACCCGCTGAGCGTCGAGTTCACGCCGGGCGCCAAGCTCCGACGCGTTGTGCTCTGGCGCCACGGCCGCACTGAGTGGAACGACTCTCGGCGCTTCCAGGGGCAGATCGATTCAGCGCTCGACGACGTCGGCCTGGCGCAAGCTGCTCGGGCTGCGCAGCAGCTGGCGGCGCTGAAGCCTGCGTTGATCGTGACGTCCGACCTGGCCCGCGCGGCTGACACTGCTCAGGCGCTGGCCGATCTGGTGAACGTTCCCGTCAGAAGCACCGCAGCGCTTCGGGAGACCGACGGCGGCAGCTGGCAGGGACAGTACGCCGACGATCTGAAGTCTGACCAGCTGTACGTCGCGTGGCTCGCCGGCGAGGATGTGCCGGCCGGCGGAGCCGAGACGCGGAGCCAGGTGGGCGACCGGGCCGCTGCGGTGGTTCGTGAGGCTGCCGCCGACCTCGACGCCGGCGGTCTGGCGGTGGTGGCGTCCCACGGTGGCACGATCCGCGCCGTGATTGGGCGGATGCTCGGCCTGCCGGTCGAGCACTGGCGCGTGCTGGGTGGACTGGCCAATTGCTGCTGGTCGGTGTTGGAAGAGGGCCGCACAGGTTGGCGCCTGGCGGAGCACAACGCCGGCAGTCTCCCTGAAGCCGTGCTCGGCGACGACCGCTGACCGCCTTCGCTGAGGCCCGACGCGGTGGTCGGTTTGGAGGGCCCCTGCGCCCCCGGTAGAGTTGCGGGGCAGTTCCAAGGGGCTATGGCGCAGTTGGTAGCGCGTCTGCATGGCATGCAGAAGGTCCGGGGTTCGAATCCCCGTAGCTCCACTGGTCTGACCTGCAGGTATGCAGGTCGTGTTGGTCCGTCATCACTTTGGTCATCTTCGCGGCTCACCTGCACGCCCGCGCCACAGCGTGATGGAGAGGGCGCGGGGCTGCCGTTATTGCTCCGGTCGGTATGCCGCATTCTTGTTCAACTGCTTCGGCGTCAACATCTGGTTCTTTGGTTTGCACTCGTACGGAGGTGCGTAGTCCCATGTCCCGGTTATCTGTCGTTCGTATGTGCGCAGGGCTAGTCACCATCGCTGTGCTGCTGGTCGTCGCGGGATGTTCGGCCCACGACCCGACACCGGCGCCAACGGTTCAGAGCGGTGCTGTGCCGTTAAGCCAGTCCCTGGAACACCTTCACGGGCTGGCTGTAGATCCTGCTGATGGCGCCGTCTACGCCGGAACTCACAACGGTATTTGGCTGGTCAATCCCAACACTGGGGCGATCAAGCTCGTAGGGGAAAGCCGTGACGACTACATGGGATTCACCGCCGCTGGGCCGGGCAGGTTCATGGCCAGCGGTCACCCAGCGCCCGGAAGTGACGCGCCCAATCCGGTGGGGCTCATCGAAAGTGCCGACAGCGGCAAGACATGGCAGACCATCGGGCTGGAAGGTCAGGTCGACTTCCACGTCATGGCAGTCAGCGGCAGCCAGGTGGCGGCCTGGTCGGACGGTACCGGACTTCAGTTATCCGAAGATGGCGGCCAGTCATGGCGCAACGGTCCCGACGTGCAGCCGAGTGCGATGGCGTGGTTCGACGACGTGCTGTGGATGACCACCGGGCAGGGGTTGGTCACCCTGGCGCCGGGGGACTCAGTCGCCGCGGCACCTGCCGGGAGCCCTGACCTCGCCGCCGCCGCCACGGCGTCCGATGGCAGCAGGCTGTGGGGCATCGCCTCCGATGGAAGTGTCTGGAGCAGCAGCGATGGGCGCGAATGGGTTCAGGACGGCGCCATTGCAGCCGCTGAGGCGTTTGCGGCGGCTGACAATGACACGGCCTACGTCATGACTGCTGATTCGATCAAGACGATCCAGCGCTGATTGCGCTGCCGGGTGGTGTCTAGCGGTGGATAGCGTGCTCGTGGTCGGCGTGACCGGCTGGCTCTAGTTGGAACGTGCAGTGCTCGACGTCGAAATGGTCGTCCAGGCATTGGCCGAGGTGGTCAAGGACCGGTCCTGGGCCCCCGGCAGCCAACGTAGGTTCGTCGACGACGACGTGGACGGACAGGACTGGCATTCCTGAGGTGATCGTCCATACGTGAAGGTCGTGGGCATCCACTACTCCAGGCGTTGCCAGGATGTGTGCGCGAACCTCATCCAGATCCATTCCTCTTGGGCTCGCTTCCAGCAGCACATCGACGGCTTCGCGAAGCAGACCCCACGTGCGCGGCAAGATCATCAACGCGACAGCCACGGAGGCAAGTGGGTCGGCTAGTAGCCAGCCGGTGGTGGCGATCACAAGGGCGGCAGCGATGACCGCGACCGAGCCGAGCAGGTCACCGAGCACTTCAAAGTAAGCGCCTTTGACGTTCAGGCTTTCCTTTGAGCCCGCACGCAGGACCAGCAGTCCGATGATGTTGGCAATTAACCCGACCGATGCGAAGGCGAGCATGACTTCCCCTTCGACCTCCGGGGGGTTCGCCCATCGCTGCCACGCCTCGAACAGGATGAACAGGGCAACACCGAACAGGAGAACGGCGTTGACGACGGCGGCGAGGATCTCAAGACGGTAGTAGCCAAACGTTCGAGCCCGAGTGGATGGTTTGGCGGCGAACGTGACCGCTAACACGGCCAAGGAAATACCCGCAATGTCGGTCAGCATGTGCCCTGCGTCAGCCAACAACGCCAAGCTGCCGGTCATCCAAGCCCCAATGACTTCTGCGACCAGAACCAGTCCGGTAAGCGCTAGCACTATCAGTAGCTTGGACCGGTGACCACCGCCGCTGCTGGTGGTAGGGCCGTGTGAGTGGCCGGCACCCATCACCGATCAACACCCTGGAGGTCGCGCTCCTCGGCGGGTAGACATGCGATTTCCTGGTCGACTTTGAGCACGAGCGCTGCTAGGTCATTGAGCGCGTGGGCCAGCGCCGGGTCAGACAGCTGGTAGCGGACTTGTCGACCTTCTGGGGTGGCGGTGACCATCCCGCAACTGCGGAGGCAGGAAAGGTGATTGGAGACGTTTGCTCTGGTCAACATCAGGGACTTGGCGAGGTCACTGGGGTAGGCCGGGCCCTCGAGCAATGCGATTAGCAGCCGAGATCTCGTCGGGTCAGCCAGCGCCCGACCGATCCGCCCCAGAGCATCAAGACGCGCGGCAACCATGAGCATGGTGTAACGATACAGTGCAGGCTGAATCAACGAGGGAGGGGTGGATGGCCAACAACGACGCGACCACGCTGAGCATCACGCCAGAGCGTCGTGCAGCGCTGGGCCGACGTGCCAGGCTGCTTGCCTGGGTGACTTTGGGATACAACGCACTCGAGGCCATCGCTGCGGTCACCGCTGGCATAGTCGCAAGCTCGGTCGCACTGATTTCGTTCGGAGGTGACTCGATTGTTGAGTGCCTATCCGCGTTGGTCATCCTCTGGCAATTTCGTGGTATTGCCCAAGAGCGCGAGCGCCAAGCGTTGCGGCTGATCGCAGTCTCGTTCTTTGTGTTGGCGGCCTACGTCAGTGTCGACGCGCTGCGTTCGCTCATTGATGGAGCGGATCCCAAACCCAGTCCGGTTGGCATTGGGTTGGCGGCGTTGTCACTGCTCGTTATGCCGTTCTTGAGTTGGGCCAAGCGACGTACCGGCGCTGAACTTGGTAGCCCAACGGTGGTTGCAGACTCCGTACAGACGCTGCTCTGTACGTATCTGTCGGCTGTGCTGTTGGTAGGGCTGCTCGCGAACTCCCTAGTCGGTTGGGGCTGGGCTGATCCCATCGCCGCGCTCATCGTGGCCGCCGTAGCGCTTCGTGAAGGTGTGGAAGCCTGGCGCGGCCAAGGCTGCGACTGCTAGTGGCCAACCGCAGCCGTTCATTGCCGATACCCGATCCCACCGCTGGAAGCCGCCCCGGGCTCGGGGGTTGTGGGCTCGTTCTCGTTGGCGCGAATGAACAGCGCCGAGCGAGCATCGTCCGCGCTGTCAAGGCTGACTTGCTCACCCCATGCGCTGGCGACGACCGGAGTTGGCAAGTCCGGTTGACGTCACACCAGCTCGGTACTCGGTAGTGATCTGCTCGATAACCTCCGCGCCCAATCGCATCTCAAGCTTGTCGATGTGGGGGAGTGAAGGATCCCGAGTGCTCGCGTGGTCGGTGCTTGACTAGCTCACTGGTGAGGGTACGACGTTGTTCCCGCAGGTCAGAGAAGGTCGAGTAACTTCCCAGTGCGTCCACCAGCGTGAGGTCCCTGGCCTTGGTCGGCCCTTGTCCCGGGACGACGTATGTTTGGGGCCTGACACCGATGGGCGCTGGCGATCGATGCTGCCGATCGACTCTCCCCGAGGCTCTTTGATTCGGTTCATCCGAACTAAAAAGTAGAGAACATCTGTTGGACAGGGCCATTGCAACCCGCGAGGATGCCGGAGGCGCTTGCGCGCCTTCGGACACGTGAAGAGCGGTGTCAACGATCCACGGGAGCGCGGAGATGGCGAACGAAGAGGTCGAAGCCCTGGTCGTGGGCGGGGGCCAAGCCGGTTTGGCGATGAGTGAGCACCTGAGTCGCTGTGGCATACCGCACCTTGTCCTGGAGCGGAATCGCATCGCCGAACGTTGGCGGTCCGAGCGGTGGGACTCCCTGGTCGCGAACGGGCCAGCTTGGCACGACCGCTTCCCCGGCATGGAGTTCTCCGACCTCGACCCTGAAGGTTTTCCCTCCAAGGAGCAGGTCGCGGACTACTTCGTCGCCTACGCGGACAAGATCGCGGCACCCATTCGGTGCGGCGTTGAGGTCACGTCCGTGCGGAGGAACGTCGGCAGGGCCGGCTTCTGTGTCGAGACGTCGGACGGGACCATTGACGTACGCTACGTCGTGGCCGCGACCGGTCCGTTCCAGCGCCCGATCATCCCGACCGTCGTCCCCGTCGATGCCGGGCTGACGCAGATCCACTCCAGTGCCTACCGGAATCCGGGCCAGTTGCCTGACGGTGCTGTCCTTGTCGTGGGGGCCGGGTCATCGGGAGTGCAGATCGCGGACGAGCTCCTTTGCGCGGGGCGACGCGTCTACCTGTCGGTCGGCCCGCACGACCGCCCACCGCGCCGTTATCGCGGTCAGGACTTCGTCTGGTGGCTGGGCGTGCTCGGCAAGTGGGACGAGCAAACGTCTTCCCAGGGCAAGGAGCACGTCACGATCGCGGTCAGCGGCGCACAGGGTGGCCACACCGTCGACTTCCGCGACCTGGCCGCCCGCGGCATGGTGCTCGTCGGCCGGACGAACTCAGCAGACGGCTGCCTGGTGAAGTTCGCGCCGGACTTGGGCAACAACATCGCCCAGGGCGACGCCAACTACCTGTCGCTTCTCGACGAAGCCGACGCCTACGTTGCGCGCAACGGCCTCGACCTGCCGGACGATCCGGATGCACGGGCCTTGGGGGCAGCTCCGGCCTGCATCAGCGAGCCGATCCTCGAGCTCGATCTCACGACCGCCGGAGTGACCTCGATCATCTGGGCGACCGGCTTCGCCGTTGACTACAGCTGGCTACAGGTCGATGCCTTCGACGAGAACGGTAGGCCAAAGCACCGGCGCGGGGTGTCGTCAGAGTCTGGTGTTTACTTCCTCGGGCTGCCATGGCTGTCGCGACGCGGATCCTCCTTCATTTGGGGCGTCTGGCACGACGCCGCACATCTGGCAGACCACATGGTGATCCAGAGCGGCTACCTGACGCACCGAACGTCCCGGGTCCCGCGCCCCGAGACCATGGTCCAGGCCGGATCGGGAGGTCACGGATGAACCATCGACGGATCCGACCGTTCAACACACGTGAGACCTATCCCGAACAAGATCTTGACAACGACCTGTGCCAAGCAGTGGTTGCCGGCGACACTGTGTACCTGAGGGGTCAGATTGGGCAGGACCTCGATTCCCGCGAATCGGTGGCCATCGGTGATGTCGAGGGCCAAGCTGAGAAGGCGATGGCCAACGTCGCGATGCTTCTCGACGAGTGCGGAGCGAGCCTGGACGACGTGGTGAAGGTCGTCGTCTATCTCACCGATATCCGTTACAGAGAGCCGGTCTATCGAGTCATGGGTCGGTGGCTGAAGGGTGTCTATCCGGTGTCAACCGGCTTGGTGGTCAGCGCGCTCGCTCGTCCTGAGTGGTTGGTCGAGATCGACGTCACCGCGGTGCTCGCCAAACCTGGTGCGCCATGACTTTCAGCGTTGCCGGTCACTGCGCACGGACCGGCGCCATGGGTGTTGCGATCACGTCGTCGTCACCGGCGGTGGCAGCTCGATGCGCCTGGGTGCGTGGCGGAGTGGGCGCAGTCACGACGCAGAACGTCACCGATCCGCGCCTCGGCCCGGCGATGCTGGATGCGCTCGAACGGGGTGCCGAACCGGACGCCGTCCTGAGGGATCTCGTCGCGGTGCAGCCTGAGGCGAAGATCGCCTGGCGCCAGCTGACCATCGTCGATCGTAACGGTACGACCGCGGCCTGGACCGGCCAGCAGGCCTTGGGCGTCCATGCCCAGGTGGTTCGCCCCGGGGTGGTCGTGGCCGGCAACCTGTTGTCTTCGCCCTCGGTGCTCGACGCCGCAGCAGATGCCTTTGAAGATGATCCTTCGGCGACGTTGGGCACGCGGTTGATTGCAGGATTGTCGGCAGCCTTGGTCGCTGGTGGTGAGGCTGGCCCTGTCCACTCAGCTGGCATGGCCATTGCTGATCGCGATCCGATCTACGGGTGGCCGGTCACGGACTTGAGAGTCGACTGGCATGAAGCACCCGTCGCTGAGCTCGAGCGGCTCTGGGCGATCTGGCAGCCGCAGGAGCAGGCTTACCTCTCCCGAGCCCTGGAGCCGGACAGCTCGCCGAGCTACGGGGTTCCTGGAGACGTACGGTGAAGGGGGCACCGGTAATTAGAGCTGCAGCAGCAAACGTCGTCGAGCGCGGCGGCACGAGCTTGATCGACCTCAGTCACCGTATCCATGCGCATCCCGAAGTGGCATGGGAGGAAGAGCGGGCCAGCGGCTGGGTTAGCGACGCCATGGCGGATGGGGGATTTTCCGTGACGTCCTCGGCCTACGGACTGCCAACCGCCGTCGAGGCTGTGCGCGGCGTTGGGCCGCTGACGGTGATTGTCTGCGCTGAGTACGACGCATTGCCAGGAATTGGTCATGCCTGCGGGCACAACGTGATCGCGGCTTCGTCAGTTGGCGCCGCGCTGGCGCTAGGTGCGGTCGCCGACGAGCTGGGGCTGCGCGTCGTGTTGCTCGGAACCCCGGCCGAAGAAGGGGGCGGAGGGAAGATCGAACTGCTGTCACGCGGGGCCTTCGAAGGGGCGCACCTGGCACTAATGGCGCACCCGGGTCCGGTCGACGTCGCGCGGGCGGAGGCGTACGCAGTCTCACATGCGAAGGTCTGTTACGACGGCAAGGCAACGCATGCGGCCGCTTATCCCGAGGCGGGAGTGAACGCGTCCGATGCCTTCACCGTCGCGCAGGTAGCGCTCGGGCTTCTCCGCCAGCAATTGCCGTCAGACGCCCGGGTGCACGGAATCATCACCCACGGGGGCGATGCTCCCAATGCGATTCCAGATCACACCGAGGGTCGTTGGTACGTGCGCGGCACGACAACGACGCAAATGCTGGAGGTCGAAGCTCGCATTCACAAGTGCTTTGAGGCGGGGGCTGTGGCCACGGGCTGCAGCCTGACGATCGCGCCCGAGAGCCCGCCCTATGCCGAGTTCCGCAACGATGTGGACCTGCTGGCGACCTACGTCACGAATGCTGAGGGCTTGGGTCGACGATTCGGGGACACCGATGAGCCGGCCGCCCGGATGAATCGCGCCAGCACTGACATGGGCAATGTCTCGCAGGTGATCCCGGCCATCCACCCGTACATCGGGATCGACTCGCTGCCTGCGGTCAACCATCAGCCCGAGTTTGCCGTTGCAGCCGCCACAAGCGCTGCAGACCGCGCAATCCTCGACGCAGCCACAGCTCTGGCGCTCACCGTTGTCGATGTTGCCAGCGATACCAGCCAACGCGAGCGCCTGCTCGCGGGATCTGCGAGGGGCTGCGATGCGTGACCCGAGATACGACGTCCTCTTCGAGCCGGTTCCTATCGGTCCGGTCACTGCGCCGAACCGCTTCTTCCAAGTTCCGCACTGCAACGGCATGGGTTACCGCGACGTCACGGCGCTCGCCACGATGCGCGGCGTCAAGGCCGAGGGCGGTTGGGGTGTGGTGTGCACGGAGCAGGTCGAGTTTCACTACTCGTCCGACATCACGCCGTTCATCGAGCTGAGACTGTGGGACGACCAAGACATCCCCGCGCTTGCTCGGATAGCTGATCGCGTTCACGAGCACGGTGCGTTGGCTGGCCTCGAGCTGTCCTACAACGGAATGAACGGTCCGAACCTTTACAGCCGCGAGGCTCCGATGGGTCCGGCTCATCTGCCGGTTGCCACCTGGTCCATGGACCCGGTCCAGGCACGAGCCATGACCAAGCAGGACATCGTTGATCTGCGTCGGTGGCACAAGGCCGCTGTCGGGCGGGCGATCAAGGCCGGTTACGACATCGTCTATGTCTACGCCGGGCATGCGCTCGGCGGTATCCACCACTTTCTGAGTCCGCGCTACAACCAACGGACTGACGAGTACGGCGGCAGCACGCTGAACCGCATGAGGTTGCTTCGCGAGATTCTCGAGGACACGCGTGAAGCGTGCGAGGGCAAGGCTGCCGTTGCGTGCCGGATCACCGTCGACGAGCTTCTCGGCGACGGTGGGATCGACCGTGCTGCGATCGAAGAGGTCATCGGCGAGCTTGCCGAGCACCCCGATCTCTGGGACTTCGTGCTGGGGTCGTGGGAGGACGACTCGGTCACCTCCCGCTTCGGACCAGAGGCCGCGCAAGAGGAGTACGTCCGAGGCCTCAAGCAGCTGACAACGCGTCCAGTTGTCGGGGTCGGACGCTTCACCTCACCGGACACGATGGTGCGTCAGGTCAACCAGGGGATCCTCGACTTGATCGGCGCTGCCAGACCATCGATCGCCGACCCCTTTCTTCCCCGCAAAATCGAAGAGGGAAGACTTGAGGACATTCGCGAGTGCATCGGCTGCAACATCTGCGTGTCCGGCGACTTCACGATGTCGCCGATCCGGTGCACCCAAAACCCGACGATGGGTGAGGAGTGGAGACGTGGCTGGCACCCCGAACGGATCAAGGTGCGGGGTTCTCAAACGTCAGTCCTCGTTGTCGGTGCCGGGCCCGCTGGGCTCGAGGCAGCCAAATCGCTGGGACAACGCGGTTACGACGTCACGCTCACCGAGGCAACGCGCCAGCTGGGGGGCCGCGTCTGGTACGAGTCGCGCTTGCCCGGTCTTGCCGCCTGGGTTCGAGTGCTCGACTACCGCGAGCAGCAGATTCGATCGCTGAAGAACGTCGAGGTCGCGATGGAGTCGCCCATGGAGGTCGACGACATCATCGGGAGCGGCTTCGAGCATGTGGTGGTGGCCACCGGAGCCCGGTGGCGTGACGACGGCATCGGTCGCTGGCACCTGACCCCCGTCCCGGCGGCGAGCTCGATGCCGGTGCTGACCCCCGATGACCTGATGGCAGGGGACCGACCGACGGGCACTCGCGTAGTGGTCTTCGATGACGACCACTACTACATGGGCGGGGTTCTCGCCGAGCTGCTTGCCGCTGAGGGGTACGACGTCCAGCTGGTGACGCCTGCGGCACAGGTATCGAGCTGGACGAGCAACACGCTGGAGATCCTTCGGGTGCAGGAACGGGTGCTCAACGCCGGCGTGCAGGTGCGAACGGCTCGGACGGTGACCTCGCTGGGGGACGGCGAGGTCACCATTGCGTGCGCGTACACCGCACGCGAAGAGACGCTTCCCACCGATGCTGTCGTGATGGTGACTGCTCGCTTGCCGCGTGACGAGCTGCTGGCCGACCTTAATGGGCGAGCGAGCGAGTGGGCGGTCGCCGGTCTGCTGAGTGCCAGGGCGATCGGCGATGCCTTTGCGCCTGCGACGATCGCTGCGGCGGTCTACGAAGGTCACAAGTACGCCGAAGAGCTCGACGACCCACCGCGAACGGGAGACAGCGTTCCCTTCCTGCGTGAGGTCACGGGCCTTTCGCCAGAGGAGATTCAGGGATGAACAAACCACCGACGTCGGACCGCTCGTCGTCCGTTTTGCCACTGCAAGTCGGGGCGGTTGAGTCGATGAGTCTTGAGCCGACCTCGTATGTGACAGCTGACAACGTCCTGCACGGCGAGCCAGCCGAGCGCGGCACTCTGGTTCACACTTCCGGTGATGGCTCGTTCCTCGTGGGGGTGTGGTCGGCAGAGCCCTATGCCGAGACCTTCCCCGCTGGCTACCCGGGCGACGAGTTCGCCCAGGTCATCGAGGGGCGACTGACTCTGGTTGATCCGGACGGCTCGAGCCAGACGTTCTCCGCAGGAGACTCCTACGTCATGACCAAGGGCTGGGCAGGAAGTTTCCAGGTGGACACCACCTTCACCAAGTACTTCGTGCTGCACCTCAGCTGACAGGGAGATTGCGACATGTCGACGACCACCCGGGATCGCTGGGAGCAGCAAGCGGCGACTCTCATGCTGCCAGGTGCCGCGTACATCAACGGTGTCCAGGTCGACGTCGTATCGGGCAAGACGTCCGCGAACTTCACCCCAACAACTGGCAACGTCTTGAACAACGTCGCCTCCGCCGATGTCGCCGACGTGGACCGAGCGGTCGCGGCCGCCCGCGCAGCGTTCGTCCTTGGTGACTGGGCCAACAGCTCACCTAGTGATCGCAAGGAGGTACTTCTTCGACTGGCCGTTCTGATCCGCGAGAACGCTCAAGAGCTGGCTCTGCTTGAGTGCCCCGACACGGGCAAGCTGATTACTGATGCGCTGAACGTGGACGTCCCCGCCGCAGCCGGAGTCTGGCAGTGGTTCCGTGGAACTCCCCGCTAGACATGGCAGCCTGGAAGTGCGCTCCTGCGCTGGCTACCGGAAACTCGGTGGTGCTCAAGCCGGCCGAGCAGTCGCCGCTGTCAGCGCTACGGCTCGCGGAGCTGGCCACCGAAGCCGGTGTTCTGGACGGAGTGCCCAACGTGCTGCCGGGGTTTGAGGAGACCGCTGGTCAGGGGCTGGGTCGACACCTCGACGTCGACTGCCTGGCGTTCACCGGATCGACTGAGGTAGGAAAGCTGTTCCTGTCGTACTCCACAGAATCGAATGCCAAACCAGGCTGGCTCGAACTTGGCGGCAAGAGCCCCAACATCGTGTTCGCTGGCGCGCACTCGCTCGAGGACGTGGGCACCAAGTCGGCCTTCGGAATCTTCTACAACCAAGGCGAAGTTTGCTCAGCGAACTCCCGACTCTTGGTGCACCGTTCGGTCAAGGACCAGCTGCTCGAACTCCTCGTTGACCGCGCGGCTGTAATGGCGCCGGGCCGTCCACTTGACCCGGCGACCACGATGGGTGCGCTCGTCAGCCGGGAGCATACTGACCGGGTCATGGAATTCATCGGCAACAGTCGGCGAGCGTCTCGACTGGTGACCGGCGGTGAGCGGCTTACCTTGTCGAGTGGCTGCTCTGTGACGCCGACCATCTTCGACAATGTCTCCAACAGCCAGGAGCTCGCTCGTGACGAGATCTTCGGGCCGGTGCTCTCGGTCATCTCGTTCGACGATGAGGCAGAGGCGGTCAACATCGCTAATGACACCCGATTCGGCCTGGCGACCTCGGTATGGACCTCCGACCTCTCCCGAGCGCTCCGGGTGTCCGGGCGGTTGAAGGTAGGCACCGTCTCGGTAAACACCGTTGCCGCCCTGAGTCCGATGACGCCGTTCGGCGGATTCAAACAATCGGGCGTAGGGCGTGACTTGTCGCTCCATTCGTTTGACAAGTACACCGGGTTGAAGACCACCTGGATCTGTTACTGAGATGCCAGCCGCTACCGCGGGGCTCACGTGACCACCCCAGCCGAGCGTTCGCCGGGAGCCCGCTTCACGCTGCGCCAACTGGAGTACTTTGTCGCGGTGGCTGAGGCGGGAACCGTTACTGCTGCGGCAGAACGGGTTCACCTCTCACAGTCTGCGATGTCCACAGCGCTCGCCGACCTCGAACGTGTTCTCGGTGTGCAGCTTCTGGTCAGACACCATGCACGCGGCGTGACGCTTACCCCTTCCGGTGACGAGCTGTTGATCTCAGCTCGCGAGCTGCTGCGACAAGCCGACGACCTCGACACGTCGGCGCATGCCCTTGGCGAAGGACTCGTGGGACGCGTTCGGCTGGGATGCTTTGCGATCTTGGCTCCGTACTTGGTGCCGCCCCTGGTGGCTTCCGTCGTCGAGGAGTTGCCGGGCTTGGAGGTGGAGCCGATCGAGGAACCTCTTGATGGCATCGAGAGCGGGCTACGCGAGGGTCGCTTCGAGGTCGCACTCACCTACGACCTGGGTCTTGGGGAGGGGATCGAGCGCCAACCGCTACTGGAGATCCGGCCTCATGCGCTCCTCGCGTTCGACCACCCGTTGAGCACGGGGGAACCAGTTCGGCTTGCCGACCTCGCCAACGAGCCCTTCGTTCTGTTGGACCTGCCGCACAGCCGCGACTACTTCAGGGCCGCCTTCACATCAGCGGGTGTTCAGCCGCGCATCAGGTATCGCACCCGAAGTGCTGAGACGGCCCGAGCACTCGTCGGCCGAGGGCTTGGGTGGAGCCTGCTCAACCTGCGGCCGAGCAACGATGAGTCTCTGGAGGGTCGTCGTGTCGTGGCTTGTGACCTCGCTGACTCTGTCCCAGCCCTGACCGTCGTCCTCGCGAAAGCGCACGGCACCCGCCTGACCAAGCGAGCGTTGGCCCTGGAAAAGGTGGCCATTCGTGTCCTTGCCCAGCGACCGGTCGGAATGAACTCTGCGAGCTAGATGTACAAAGACTGGAACTGATCGTTGTAGTTCGTTTCCTCGTCACCTGTGATGTCTCGGAAGATGCTCAGTGATGCGTAGTCAGCCGCAGAGGGGAAGATGAGCGGATTCGAGGCAAGCTCCTCGTCGAACTTCGCCATCTCTTCTTGAGCGCCGGCGATGGGACAGATGTAGTTGACCCACGCTGACAACTTGGCTGAGACTGCCGGGTCGCAGTAGTAGTTCATCCAGAGCTCTGCGTTCTTCTTGTTGGCCGCCTGGTTCGGAACCATCATGTTGTCAGACCACAGCATGCCGCCGCCGTCCGGTACGACGAATCGCATGTTGGGGTTATCGAACTGAAGTTGGATGATGTCACCGGACCACGCGACGCAAGCCTTGATGTCGCCGAGCGCCAGCATCTGGGTGTAGTTGTTGCCGGTGTACTGGCGGATATGCCCGCTGTCGGTGGCCGTCTGCAGCATCTCAATGGCTGAGGCGAACTGGTCGTCGGTGAACTTTTCGGGATCAGCACCTTGATCGAGCATCACCAGCCCAGTGGTGTCGCGCATGTCTTTGAGGACCGTGACGGCGCCTGCCAAATCTGGATTCGTGAGCAGGTCGTTGATGCTGGTTACCGGGCCGGTCTGGGAATCGTCATAGGCAATGCCGGTAATCCCTGACTGCCAGGGCACGGTGTACTCACGTTTTGGGTCGAACGGCGGGGCCAGCAGCCGCTCAACGAGATTGGACAGGTTGGGGATGTTCCCCTTGTCGAGGGGCTCCACCCATCCGAGCTGCATCATCTTGGCGGCGGTCCAGTCGGTCAGCACGAAGGTGTCATAGCCGGTATCGGTACCGGCGTCGAGGATCGGCCTCATCTTGCTGAAGAACTCACCCATGTCATTGATCGGTTCGGTGTAGTTCACGGCGATGTCGTACTTGTCCTCGAACGCCAACAGCGTGGGGTGAACCTTCTGCCCGTCCACCCGTTTGGTGTCGATGTAGAGCGGCCAGTTCGCAACATTGAGTACCTGTTGGCCGGCTGAGTCTGGGTTCGACCTGGCGTCCGATTCGCTGTTGCCGCAGCCGGCCAACACGCCGCTGGCAGAGACCGCAGCGGTTCCCGCTGCGGCGCCCAGGAGCCGTCGCCGCGACAGTCCGAGCCCCGGCATACCTAGGGCAGCTGAGCCGGGATGGGGCAAAGATGGCATCGTGGTCCTCCTGAACCGGCGTGAGCGCCGTGTGCGAAACGAACCCGTCTGTGCACCGCCACTGTGGTGGGCCCCAGGGCAACGGTCAAACACATCTTTTCGGGGATTGACATCGGCCTAGCCGAATGTCGCATGCCCAGGCGTGGCTCGGGGGTGCCAGCCGAGCGGGGGATCTTCTCCGAATCGGCCGTCAACGGTCTCCCTGAGCAGGTCGGCATGCCCGGTGTGCCGGCCGTACCCCTCGATGAGGTCGCAGAGGAGTCGGCGCAGACTCGCATGGCGGCCGTCAGGTGTCGCCAGGTCGATGAGCTGCTCGACCCCGCTGCGAGCCAAGGCCGTATCCAGCCGGGTGCGAGATCGCTCAACGGCGCCGTCCCACAGTGAGTACAGCCGCTCGGGGCTGTCGCCGGCTGCCGATTGAAAGACCCAGGCGTCGTCACCCTTCCAAGGTGTCGCGTCCCAGGGTGCACCGATCGGTTCTCCGGTCAGCTTGCTCGTGAGCGCTTCATCCTCGACGACGGCCAGGTGTTTGAGCAGGCCACCCAAGGTCAGAGAGGACGCGCCGATGTGGGTCTGCAGCCCGGCGCTGTCGAGGTCGTCGGCCTTCCAACGGAAGGTGGCGCGTAGCCGGTCAAGTGCACCGATGAGGTGTTCGGTCTCCGAGCCGGCGAGCGGTGGCTCCCAAGGCGGGTCGTCGTAGGCGGTCATCTGTTCACCGTAGACGCTCTTGACCAGCGACGGATGGGGTCGATGTCGAGCCGCTGGACGTCCGCCCACAGCTTCCTCGGCCATTACGTGAACTTCGCCCTGACCAACGGGGCGGTGACCACTGCCCGGTTTGACGACCGTGACCGATGCCGAGAATGCCGGCAGACCCTGCGCGACGCGTTTTCAGGACGCGAGGTGGTGCAGCTTAACGTTGACCGGCGCCATCGGGGCTGGGGTGGGATCCACTGCGTGACCAAGCAAGAACCGGCCCAGGGCCATCGGTGGTCAAAGCAGACGCCCATCCGGGTGGACTTCTGACCGATTGGCTGCGCACTCTAGGTGGCGTGCGTCAAGGTTCTGGCGATGTCTGACGACAAGCCCAAGGTGACCATGAACTCTGGTCCTTCCGAACCCGACGACGCCCTTCACGAGGACGTCGTCCGTTCGACTGTGCCCGTATTGGGCGGTTTGAGTACCATCACCATGGCCGGCCTCGCCGGCGCAGCGGCCGCTGCTGAACTCGGTACGGCAGCCATGGCCGGACTCGCTGCCGCCACGGGCTTGCTGACGGTGCTCTCCATCGCTGCCTGGAAGTGGCGACAGTGGCTGCCGATCCCTGAGGTCGTTGCGGTGGGCATGGTGCTCTTCCCCGCTGGCGGGGGCGTGGTGGGGCTGGTTCTCTCCGACGACGTCGCGTGGTCATTGGGTGTGATCGCCGCCCTAGGGCTTGTGGGGGCAAGCGTGGTCTCGACGCGCTGGGTGGTCGCCGCCGTCTATACCGTCTGGGTCGGCTGGCTGGCCGGGCTGGCAGCAGCCAACCTCCCGCAGTGGCCGCTCGGTTGGCTTGGTGCTGGTGCCGTCGTGACGGCCGCGTCCGTGATGGCGTCGGTCAACCGGCGTCGGATGGCCGAGCAAATCGCTGAGCTCACAGCAACCGCTGACCAGGTGTCGGTCCGCGACCCACTGACCGGACTGGTCAACCGGCAAGGATTGTCGATGATGGGCCAGCAAATCGTCGAGAATGCGCGGCGATCCGGGGACGCCGTGCACTGCGTCTACGTCGACATCGATCAGTTGCGGCACGTCAACGAAATGTCAGGGCACGAAGCTGGCGACGACGTTGTGGTCGCCATCGCCGATGCGCTCAGGACGATCACGCGAGGTACCGACATCGTCGCCCGCTGGGGTGGTGACGAGTTCTGCGTTGTTGGTCCTGGTCCTGGCATGAGCCCCATGGAGCTCGAGCGTCGGCTGCGCGAGCGCGTCCTCCAGAGCCCTCCGGTGCCCGTCGACGTGTGGGAGCCGAAAGTGTGCGCCGGCGGCGCCATGCTCGCCCCCTGGGACTCCGGAACCCTCGACACTCTGTTGGGCAAGGCCGACCAGGAGATGTACCTCCGGCGTGCCCTTCGCCGGGGTGGCCCACGCTCGCGCACCACTGCTGCCGCCGAAGAGGAGCAGCAGCCCAACGCCTGAGGTGCGCCTGGTGCGTCATGCCTGCTGGCGTTTGGCCCCGCTCAGCCCCGCCCGCAGCGGGGGTCCGAGGTGGCGTTAGCGCACAAAGGTGGCCGCCGAACGTCACCTTTGTGCGCGATGACCAGGTGACGTGGTCATCGTGCGCTGGTCGGAGGGGGACTACCCTCGGTTGTCGTGACCGAACCGACCCCATCCGATCCGCCATTTGAGGCCCGCGAGCCCCGTGAGAGCTACGACGTCTTCGCGACCCAGGAGAAGTGGCTGCCGATCTGGGACGAGCTCAAGCCCTTCCGTTCAGGTGACCCGTCTGACGAGCGGACCAAGAAGTACGTGCTCGACATGTTCCCTTACCCGTCCGGCGACCTCCACATGGGCCACGCTGAGGCTTACGCGCTGGGGGACGTCGTTGCGCGGTACTGGGTGCAGCGTGGATTCAACGTCATGCACCCGATCGGGTGGGACGCCTTCGGACTTCCGGCTGAGAACGCTGCCATCCAACGTGGGATCGACCCGGCAGCCTGGACGTACGAGAACATTGCGACGCAGAAGGCATCGATGCGTCGCTACGCCTGTTCGTTCGACTGGGATCGGGTGCTCAACACATGCGACCCGGAGTTCTACCGTTGGAACCAATGGCTCTTCCTGCGTCTGTTCGACAAGGGGCTGGCCTACCGCAAGCCCTCACAGGTGAACTGGTGCCCGAACGACCAGACCGTGCTGGCCAATGAACAGGTCGTGGGCGGTTTGTGCGAGCGGTGCGACACACCAGTCACGAAGAAGAAACTCACGCAGTGGTACTTCCGCATCACCGAGTACGCCGATCGGCTGCTCGACGACATGGCGCAGTTGCAAGGTCAGTGGCCAGAGCAGGTGCTGCTGATGCAGCGCAACTGGATTGGCCGCTCCACCGGTGCTGACGTCGTCTTCGAGATCGAGGGTCGCGCTGAACCGGTCACGATCTACACCACTCGCCCGGACACTCTCTTCGGTGCAACGTTCTTTGTAGTGGCAGCTGACTCTGACCTCGCAGCCGAGCTCGCCGGAAGCGCGTCCACTGACGTGCAGCAGGAGTTCGACGACTACCTGGCTCAGGTGCGTCAGACATCTGAGATCGACCGACTGGCCACCGACCGGCCGAAGACCGGCGTCTTCCTGGAGCGCTACGCCGTCAACCCGGTCAACGGTGAGCGGCTGCCGATCTACGCCGCCGACTACGTGCTCGCCGACTACGGGCACGGCGCGATCATGGCTGTGCCCGCGCACGACCAGCGCGACCTCGACTTTGCCCGCGCCTTCGATCTGGCGGTTCGCCTTGTCGTCGATACCGGAGAGGAAGACCCAGGGGTTTCCGGCGTTGCTACCACCGGCGATGGCCAGCTGGTCAACTCCGGTCAGCTCGATGGCCTCAGCAAGGCCGAGGCCATCGAAACGATCGTGGCTGAGCTCAGTGCGAAACGGCACGGCAACGCAGCCATCAACTACCGACTGCGCGACTGGCTGATCTCGCGCCAGCGCTACTGGGGTACGCCGATTCCGATCGTGCACTGCCCTGACTGCGGTGAGGTGCCGGTACCGGACGAACAACTGCCGGTCGTGCTTCCGCCGTCTGAGGGGCTGGACATGAAGCCCAAGGGCACGTCGCCGCTTGGCGCTGCCACCGATTGGGTCAACGTCCCGTGCCCCACCTGCGAAGGCCCAGCCACGCGGGACACCGACACGATGGACACGTTCGTCGACTCGTCGTGGTACTTCCTGCGCTACCTCGACCCTCAGCTTGAAACAGCGCCGTTCGACGTCGAAGCAGCCAAGCAGTGGATGCCGGTTGACCAGTATGTCGGTGGGGTGACGCACGCGATCTTGCACTTGCTCTACAGCAGGTTCTTCACCAAGGTGTTGTTCGACCTGGGGTATGTCGACTTCACCGAGCCGTTCACCCGCCTGCTCAACCAGGGCATGGTTGTCATGAACGGATCGGCGATGAGTAAGTCACGAGGCAACATCGTGCGACTGTCGGATGAACTTGGCGAGAACGGCGTCGACGCGATCCGGCTCAGCATGGTGTTCGCTGGACCGCCCGAGGATGACGTCGACTGGGCTGACCTGTCTGCTACTGGGTCGCGCAAGTTCCTGGCCAGGGCCTGGCGGCTCGCCGGTGACGTCACATCAGCACCTGGTGTCGACCCGGCCAACGGCGACCTCGCGCTGCGCAAGGCAACGCACCGGGCGCTGAGCGAAGGGGCTCACGCGGTCGAGACCTTCCGCTTCAACTCGCTCGTGGCGCGAACGATGGAGCTTGTCAACAGCACGCGCAAGGCGATCGACGCGGGCAGCGGTCCCGCCGATCCGGCGGTCCGCGAGGCTGCTCAGGCCGTCGCGATCATGCTCTCGGTGGTGGCGCCGTACACCGCTGAAGAGATGTGGGATCGACTCGGTCACAAGCCCAGCGTCGCACGTGCGGGCTGGCCAGCTGTCGACGAGTCGCTGCTCATAGCGGACGTAGTCACGTGCGTCGTGCAGGTCGCTGGAAAGGTGCGCGCGCGTTTGGAAGTATCACCGGCGGTCACCGAGGATGAGCTGCGCGAGTGGGCGATGGCGGACGATAATGTGCAGCGCGCGCTGGACGGTCGCGAGGTACGTACCGTGATCGTGCGCGCTCCGAAACTGGTCAACATCGTGCCGGCATGAGCCACACCGTTGCGGTCGTTACCGACTCCACCGCCTACCTTCCGGCAGTGCAGGCCGTTGCCGCAAGGGTGACGGTGGTGCCGGTCCAGGTGATTGTCGGCGGCGAGACCTTCGATGAGACAGCGGTGTCGTCAGCAGACATTGCCGAGGCGCTGCGCGAGTGGCGACCCATCTCGACGTCACGCCCCTCTCCGTCGGTCTTCGCCGACGTGTACCAGCGTCTGGCCGTCGACGGAGCTGATGAGATCGTCTCGATCCACCTGTCTGGTGCGATGTCGGCAACCGTCGAGTCGGCCGAGCTCGGTGCCAAAGAGGTATCGGTTCCGGTGCGGGTGATCGACAGCAGGTCGATCGGGATGGGGCTGGGATTTCCGGTGCTTGCAGCTGCTCAGGCTGCATCGTCGGGTGTAGACGCGGAACGAGTGGCGCAGATCGCGCGCGACCGATGTGCGTCGGCATCTGTACTCTTCTACGTCGACACCCTCGAGTACCTGCGTCGTGGCGGGCGGATCGGCAAGGCGGCTGCGCTCGTGGGTTCTGTGCTGTCGGTCAAACCGTTGCTGCACCTGGTCGACGGCAACGTGACCCCGCTCGAGAAGGTACGAACGACGTCGAAGGCACTGGCTAGGCTCGAAGAGCTGGCTCTTGAGCGGGTGGGCGATGGCGCGGCCGACGTCGCCGTGCAGCATCTGGCCAACGCCGACCGGGCGCACGCGCTGGCCGCGCGTATTCAGGAGAGCGCTGGTGGGGCAGTGGCCGTCACTGTTGGGGAGGTCGGCGCCGTCGTCGGAGCGCATGTGGGACCGGGGATGATCGCGGTCGCCGTCTGCCCGCGCTGAGCGAGCGCTAGGGCCAGGTTTCGTCGCCGGGGGCGGCGTCTAACGCACCGCCGTCCACGCAGTCGGCGGTGCGGTAAGCGGACGGCATTCGCGGGTATACCTCGGCGTAGTAGCGCTCAGCCACTGATCGGCCCTCGTCTGCAGTTGCCCCTAACCATTGGGCGACGTCGTCGAGGCGCTGAAGGGAAGCGCACTCAGTCTCAGATTCAGTACGGATCCCCGCCAGGTGGTACGACTCATGAGTCAGAACTTGGATCCCGATGATCTGCTCCAGCGTCGGGTTCGACTTGTCGCCGTGCACGTAGTCGCGCAGGTCGTTGCAAGCGTCTCGTTCCAGGCGTCCGGTGTCGCTGGGTGAGCCATCTGCGTTGAAGGGGACATACCCTGCCTCGGCCGTGGGGTCGAGCAATGCTCCGGTGAACCGTTGGCACTCGATGCGGACCTCGCGATCGGCGATCCTCACCGCCACCACAGAGAACTGGTCCTGGTCCGCCTGGAACCTCCACTCCTGCCACCCCAGGAAGAGCGCGGGCACTAGCAACAATGGAATGAGGATCGTATGGCGGTGCCCCATGAGATGGCGACCTGATGCTGCCGCAGACGCAGCGAGTAGGGCGATCGCGATCCACAGACGCACTGGAGGTGGATCGGCAGGTATCGACAGACGCTGAAGTCTGCTCGGTCATCCCCAGGGGGGATCTGCGCTCTTGTCCCCAAGTCGAACAGCGTGCGACCGGAGTTCACCCACCTGCTGCCTAGGGTCGCAGCATGTTTGGATCTGGACGCCCCGATGGCGCAGCAGCCCGCACAAGGCTGCAGGCAATCACCCCTCGCTGGGTGCCGACTGGGGCTGACGTCACCGATGCTGCAGACAGCCATGATGCTGCGTTCGTTGCGGCTCCCAGCACCGCTGAACCCGGTCCAGCCAGGCACGCCCTGCCCGAGCGTCCACGACCGATCTGGCGGCTGGATGCTACAGCGGTACGCGGGCTCGTGTCCTTGGCGTTGGCCGCGCTGGCCGGTGCCCTCGTCGTTGTCATCGTCGGGTGGCCCCGAGGTGATGCAGCGCCGCAAGCCGACTCCGCGCCGGGAGCGAAGCGCGCGCCTGTTCAGAGTGTGCTCGAGCAGCCGTCGCCATCCTCGTCCGTTTCGGAAGTGGTGGTGGTCGACGTCGACGGGGCGGTTCAGCGGCCTGGAATTGCGGAACTGCCGCGCGGATCACGTGTGGTGGATGCGATCAAGTCGGCCGGTGGCGTGCTGCCGCGGGGCGACACCGGCTCGCTCAACCTGGCTCAGGTGTTGCTCGACGGCGAGCAGGTGGTTGTGCCCAGAGAAGGTGACACTGCCGTGCCGGCTGACCCTGCGGGGGTAGCCAGCCCGGCGCCAGGGGCAGCACCAACGGTGGGGCTGGTGAGCGTCAACACGGCAACTGAGGTTGAACTCGAGACGCTGCCTGGCATCGGACCGGTGCTGGCCGCCGCAGTTGTCGAGTGGCGAACGCAGAACGGCGGCTTCACCTCGATCGATCAGTTGCAGGAGGTGTCGGGGATTGGGCCAAGTACCTTCGCCGACCTTGCACCGCTCGTACGCCTGTAGTGCCCGAACAGCCGTTGGACCTTCGCCTTGCGATTCCGGTCGCGGCGCTGTGGGTTGGTGCCTGGCTCGCGCCGCTGATCGCTCCGCGCACCGTTTTGGTCGGTGCGCTGATTGCAGGGCTGGCCCTGGTGTTTGGCAGGCGATGGTTATCGGGTCTGGCGATCGTGGCGGTTGCTCTATTTCTTGTTGGAGTGACGTCGATGTCGCTGCGGGTGATACACCTTCAAGCGGGCCCGGTGTCGAGCTGGGCGACAGAGCAACGCTCGGTCGAGATCACCGGTGTGGTGACTGCCGATCCTGAGTTTGAACGCCGTCAGTCATTCGGCAGTGGTGACCAGTTGCAGGTTCGGGTCGAGCTGCGAGCTGAGCGCGTGGCGTCGGCTGGCGACTCGGTCGATGTGCGTTCCCCCGTGCTTGTCGTCGGCGACGGTGACGGTTGGGAAGACATTCGCTTCGGCGAGACCGTGTCGGTGAGCGGCTCGCTGAGAGCTGCTCCAGAGACGCGACCCTTAGCTGCCTTCGTCTTCGCATCGAACGCACCGATCGTCGTGGGGCAGTCGCCCGCGCTATTGCGCGGGGCGGAGGCCATGCGTCGCGGGCTCAGGTCGGCGGTGGCTGGCACCGGCTCGGACGCCCAGGGGCTGTTACCTGCGCTGGTTGTTGGTGACACGAGCGCGATGCCACCTCTGCTGACCGCGGACCTCCGCGACAGCGGCCTGGCACACTTGACGGCCGTTTCCGGCGCCAACGTTGCGATCGTTGTCGGTGTGGGGCTGCTAGCCGCGCGGTGGATCGGCATCCGTGGCTACGCCCTTGTGTGGGTGGGTCTGGTACTGGTCGGGTGGTTCGTCCTGCTGGCGCGGCCGCAACCGAGCGTGCTGAGAGCTGCGGTGATGGGCTCCATCGCATTGGTTGCCATTGGTGTCGCCGGTCGCACCCAGGCGATTCGCTCGTTACTGGCGAGCGTGGTGGTGCTGCTGCTGGCTGACCCGTGGCTGTCGAGGTCGTGGGGCTTTGCACTGTCGGTGGCCGCGACCGCTGGTCTGGTGCTGTTGGCCCGTCGGTGGAGTGGTCGGCTACCCGAACGCTGGCCGCGGCCGGTGCGCGAAGCCACTGCCGTGGCGTGCGCGGCCCAGGTGGCGACCCTGCCTTTGGTCGTTGCCCTTTCGGGCCAGGTCGCGATGCTGTCAGTGGTGGCCAACCTGTTGGCGGCACCCGCAGTGGCTCCGGCCACGGTGTTAGGGGCGGCTGCGGCGGCCGTCTCTCCGGTCCTGCCTGCAGTGGCTCACTGGCTGGCGTGGCTCGGGCAGTGGCCATCGGCCTGGATCGCGACGGTGGCACACCGAACGGCAACCGCACCGCTGGCGACGATGCCGTGGCCGGACGGCTGGGCTGGTGGTGTTATCGGCTTCGGCTGCTTGGTGGTCGCTGCAGCACTCTGGCGGGTGGGGAGCGGGCGCCGTTGGTGGAGACCTCGGCGTCTGCTCGTCCTGGGTTTGGTGGCGGTCGTCGTTCTGGCGATATTGGTTGTGGGTCCTGGCCGTTGGCCGCCGCGCGGCTGGGTGCTCGTCGCTTGCGACATCGGCCAAGGAGACGCCCTGGTGGTCAACCTCGAGG
>JAJAYZ010000047.1 GCA_027118455.1 Actinomycetes bacterium | reverse complement strand
GGGGGGTCGTCTGGGCGCTGGGCTTTCTTCTGTGTGTTTTGTGGGGGGGGTGTATTCGCCCCCCCCAAATACCGCAATGCTGCTGGGCCACCGTGTGCACTCAGCTGAAGTCTCCCCCTTCGCCGGCTGGCTGTGGCAGGCTCAGCGCCGTGACCCGACTCGTAGCAGGAGACCCGTTCGTGGCCGCTCGATGCGGCTGGCTGGCTGACGTCGTGACCGGTGAGGTCACGCCCGACGTCACCCTCCTGTTCGACGGAGATCGCGTTGCCGACGTCTTGACCGGCGATGCCCCCACGCTGGACGGCCCAGTGCTAGACCTCTCGGGATGTGTCGTCACCCCAGGGCTCATCGACCTGCACACCCACCTCACCGGTGAGGAGGAGACCGGCTCGTATGGCGACATCTTGATGGAGAGCGAGGCCGACGCTGCCCTCATCGGTGTTCACAATGCACGCCGAACGGTCGACGCCGGGTTCACCACCGTGCGCGACGTCGGGGCATTCCGCGCCTTCGCGGACGTGTCACTGCGCAAGGCGATCGACAACGGCTGGGTCGTCGGCCCGCGCATGCACTGCGCCGGCGCTTACATCACGTGTACCGGGGGCGGCGGCGAAGTCACCGGATTCTCGGCGGACGTCTGTGTCCCCGATGCGTTGCGCTTCGGCGTTGCCGACTCCGTCGACGAAGTCCGTCGGGCGGTGCGTCAGATCATGGGGCACGGGGCCGACCTCATCAAGGTGATCGCCACCGGCGCCGTCCTGGCACCTGGCACCAACCCTGGGGCGCCGGAGTTCACCGAGGAGGAGATCAAGGGCGCCGTCGACGAAGCCGGCAACTATGGGGCCTTCGTGGCGGCGCACGCGCACGGCGCCGAAGGCATCAAGCGGGCGACGCGCGCCGGCGTCCGGTCGATCGAGCATGGGTCGTTCGCCGATGACGAGGCGTTAGCACTGATGGCCGAGCGCGGCACCTACCTCGTCGCCGACGTCTGGGCCGGTGACTGGATGGAGGAGGAGGGCACCAAGAAGGAGTGGCCGGCCGAGACCATGCGCAAGATCATCGAATCGACCGAGACGCAGCGGGACGCCTTCCGCCGTGCGCTTGAGCACGGGGTGCGCATCGGCTTCGGCACCGACTCAGGCATCTACCCGCATGGCATGAACATCCACCAGCTGGCCAAGCATGTCGAGCTCGGCATGAGCCCCGTGGCTGCGCTGCGTTCAGCCACGCTGTGGGCGTCGGAGTGCCTGGGCAACGACGAGGTGGGCATTTTGGCGCCGGGCCGCTACGCCGACCTTGTTGCTGTCGAGGTCGGCGCCGACGTCGACCGGGGTTCGACGAACCCCGCAGAGGTGCTCGGTGACCTCACGCAGTTCGCCAGCCAGATGCGTCACGTCCTCAAGGGCGCCGCCCTCGTCCGCTGACCAGCGCCAGGGCCTTGCACGGCCTATTCAGCAACGCCGTACACTTGAAGAGTTCTTCAACTCTTCAGATCGGCGTACCCGTGTCCATCCCGCTCTACCGAGCCAAGGCCGACTTCTTCCGGGCGCTCGGGCACCCAGCCCGGATCCGCCTGCTCGAGCTGCTGTCCGATGGCGACAAACCCGTCCACGAGCTCAGGGCTGCCATCGACATCGAGGCATCCAGCCTCTCGCATCAGCTGGCCGTCCTGCGCCAGCACGGCTTGGTGCATCAGCGCCGAGAAGCCGGCGAGGTGATCTACTCCCTGGGTCTTCCAGCGGTACGCAACCTGCTCGTCGCCGCACGCCAGATCCTCCAGACCAGGACCGCCGACCAAGGTGAGCTCGTCGACGAGATCTCCCGCAACGTCGATGCCCCGTGAGCCAGGAGCCCAACGCAGCCGACCTCTCTAGCGGCCGGGCCATCCTGGAGCATGCGCTGAGGCGGGTACGCGGCCTTGCACCTCGTCGTGCGGACTACACCCAGATGCGGGTCGCCCCACGCAAGGACGTGATGGCCGGCATCACCGTTGGCGTTGTGGCGCTGCCGCTTGCCCTCGGGTTCGGCATCACCTCGGGCCTTGGCGCCGGCGCAGGTTTGATCACAGCCATCGTCGCGGGGACCATAGCTGCCCTCTTTGGCGGCAGTAACGTCCAGGTGTCCGGACCAACCGGCGCCATGGTCGTCGTGCTGGTGCCGATTGTTGCCGTGTACGGCGCCAACGGCGTCTTGGTTGTCGGTCTGATGGCCGGCGTGCTGCTCGTCGGCATGGCGTTCGCCGGCGTCGGCCGCTACGTGCGGTTCATCCCGCTACCGGTGATCGAGGGCTTCACGCTCGGCATCGCGGTCATCATTGCGCTGCAGCAAATACCCGCGGCTCTTGGCATGACGGCCGACGGTGAACACGTCGTCGCTGTAGCGGTCGGCGCCGTCGTCGACTGGGTGGCGAACCCAGACTGGGTGGCGCTGTCGCTGACCGTCGTCGTCGTCGCCCTCATCCTCGGCGTGGTGCGGCTGCGTCCTGGCGCGCCGATCGCACTGATCGCCGTCATCGCCGCAACACTCGTCGCACAGCTGCTCGACCTGTCCTTATCGACGATCGGCGCGCTGCCGTCACACTTTCCCGCACCAACGCTCCCAGACCTCGCGTTCACCGACATCCGGACCCTCGCGGTCCCGGCGCTGGCGGTGGCGGCACTGGCAGCGCTCGAGAGCCTGCTGTCAGCCACGGTGGCCGACGCGATGAGGGTCTCCGATCGCCACAACCCCGATCGCGAGCTTTTCGGCCAGGGGCTCGCCAACATCGCCAGCCCACTCTTTGGCGGCATCCCCGCCACCGCAGCGATCGCACGGACGGCGGTCAACGTCCGTAGCGGTGCGACGTCCCGTCTGGCTGCTCTCGTCCACGCCTTGATGTTGCTGGTCATCGTGTTGGTGCTGGCGGACGCCGTCAGCCTCATTCCTCTTGCGGCGCTCGCCGGCGTCCTGATCGCCACTGCCATACGCATGGTCGAGGTATCCAGCGTTCGCGTACTGCTCCGATCCTCTCGGAGCGATACGGCCGTTCTCGTCGTCACCTTTGTTGCCACTGTCGCGCTCGACCTTGCGACCGCCGTCATCCTCGGCATCATTGCCGCCGGCGCACTCGCCCTCCGGCAGATGGCGAAAACCGCCACCCTCGAGGAGATCCCCCTGGAGAACTTGAGCCTTTCCGCGTCCGGCCATCACAGCGATGAGGAAAGAGCCCTGCTCGCCGAGCACGTCGTCGCATACCGCTTCGAAGGTCCGCTCTTCTTCGGCGGCGCTCACATGGCGCTCTTGGAGCTGGCGGAGGTCAGCGACATCCGCGTCGTCGTACTGCGTCTCTCGCACGTCACTTCACTGGACGCCACTGGTGCGGCGGTACTGGCGGACACGATCCGCAGCCTCGAGCGACGTGATGTTGCCGTCCTGATGTCTGGTCTGCCGGCTCGATTCACCTCAGCTCTGGCCGCGAACGGCGTGTACGCCCAGCTGGCCGCGCGAGGCCATGTGTTCGACCACACGCCTGAAGCGATCGACCACGCGCGAAAACATGTGCTCAGAGATCCTCACCACGCCAATGGCGGCGCGCGCTGATCAGCCAGAGCGGCAGGGACTACTTGCGGGCAGTGTCGGCGAGGATCACTGTCAACGCGCCGGCTGGCATCGGCGCCGACGCCGGCCACACGCGTTCGATGTCGGGGAAGTCGTTGGAGAGTCGCTCGGCCGCCTCGCGGTCGCCTGGATAGAAGTAGACCGTGTCGGCGGGGACGCTGCCCACCCAGTTGTCGACGCCCGCGACATTCCAGCCTGATGACTCGAGCGAGTTCGCCGTCCCAGCGGCCAAGCCCGAAATCGACGTCTGGTTGAACACATACACCGGGATCTGCGGCACCGGTTGAGCGTTCTGGTTGTCGTTCTTGTTCGAGCCACCTTTGTCGCCGTCGTTCTGGTTGTCGTTCTTGGTTCCACCCTGGTTGTCGTTCTTGGTTCCACCCTGGTTGTCGTTCTTGGTTCCACCCTGGTTGTCGTTCTTGGTGCCACCCTGGTTGTCGTTCTTGGTG
>JAJAYZ010000046.1 GCA_027118455.1 Actinomycetes bacterium | reverse complement strand
TTTTGCGGGGGGGGCGCCTCACAGCCCCGGGGGGGGGGCATCCACCCAACCCATCCGGGGGGGGGGGCTGTAAACCCCACAAACCCCCCCACAGTTCTAACCAGGGGGTCTTGTGCCATGGCTGAATCCTCTTGCAGCAAAGCAGTGGATACGGCCATTGTTCCTGCAGCCAGTCGTCGGGGCCATGCGATCAATCACTGACGCCGATCCTGCTCCAGATGGCTCTAGTTTCCCGCCTCCACGCCGATCCAGCCGCCAGTTCGAGCCTCTCGACCTGCTCATGCTCGTGATGACGTTTGCCGCCTGTCTCTGGGTCATAGATCCCATCTACGACGTCAACGACGTGTTCTGGCACATCCTCCTAGGCGATCAGATGCGGTCAGGGACACCGTTTGCTGAGCTGGGTTCGACTTTTAGCTACTCGGTCCAGAACCCGGACTGGCGAACGGGAGCATGGCTCAGCGAGTACCTGATGTCATGGCTCTACGACCTTGGGGGATGGACCCTCCTCATCAATGTCATAAGGCTCGGAAGCATCGCTGGTGTGTCCTTCGTGTTCTGGCGGCACCTCGTTCGGAGGTGGCCGTCGAGGGCCGTCCTTCTTCCGTACCTCCTCTCGATGGCTGCGCTGGCACTGACGGTGCAAGAGCGGCCTCAGTCAGTCTCGTACGTGTTCATTGCCCTCACTGGGGTGTGGTGGTTCCACTCAGTGATGGACAATCGGCCACCGCATTGGTTCCTGGTCGGGCTCACCGCCGCGCTTTGGGCCAATCTCCATGGCCTATGGGTCGTACTGCCGTCGGTGTTGGCTTTGGCCTTCGTCGGGCGGCTGCTCAACAACGGTTTCAGCGATTCGCTCAGGACGCCGATGGCAACTGCCTTCCTCGCGAGCATTGTTGGGGGTTGCCTCACGCCGCTCGGCTTATCCGGGCTGCTACTCGCCGCCCGAGTCCAGGACTCGGCAACCAATCTCATCAGCGAATGGGAACCCACCACGCTTGCCGGTTGGCCGGGTTACCTCCTGCTCATCGCCGGAGCCCTCGCTCTCTACCTCCTTGGGCGCGTTCCAGGGACGAGCCGAGCCGAGGTGCTCTTCGTGGTGACAGTCGGTGCCTTCGGACTGGCGGCCCAACGCAACGTGAGTCCGGCCTTGCTCCTCATCGCACCGCTCCTGACCTCGCTGATCGTTCGCGCGCTGGGTATTCGCGCTCAGGTTGAGGTTTCGACCCGTGAACGCACCCGACTCATGGTTACAGCGAGCGTGCTGGCAGTTGTAGGGGTACTGGCCACCGGACTCACTATCGGGTTCCGCGAGCAGAGTCCTCCGGAGTGGCTTCCGATCACTCTTGCGTCCCGCCTCGCGGAGGAGCCCGGTCAGGTTCGACTACTCAACGAGTACAACATGTCTGGCGTCGCACTCTTCTATGGTGGGGATGCCCTTCAGGTCGGTGCTGACGGGCGCGCGGACTACTACGGTTCGGAATTCCTCACGCGCTACCACGATGCAGTATCGAAAGGGCGAGACACTCTCGCATTGGCTGAAGAACTTCAGCCCACCCACGCGCTGATTGCGAAGGATTCACCCTCCGCGACGATCCTGCAGGCAGATGGTTGGACGGTCATGGAGTCGGGTGAGGACTACACACTCCTTGTTGCACCATGAGGGGCCTGAGATTCACCGTCGTCGCCCTCGCGGCTTGGGCCTTGACCCGCTGCGCCGTGATGTTCTGGTGGGCCTTCACTCCGTATGGCGGAGCCGCGGCCACTGACCTCTACCGCTATGCGCACTTCGCAACGGAGGGCGCCAGCAGCGGCCTCTTCCCGTGGGAGTATCCCGCCTTGGCGCGAATGGCTCTCGGCTCCAGTTTGGGTCTCGACATCAGTGGATACGCCACCGTCTACCTGCTGCTGATGCTGACCTTCGATCTCGCCTTCACGATCTGGCTTGTGCGCCCCCGCCAACAGAAACGCAGCCCGGCTGGCGTTTGGTTGTGGATCGCTACGGTTCCCCTCCTCGGAGTGATCCCGTACACCCGGTACGACATGGTCGTGGCTTGCATCGTCGCTCTTGCAGTCTCTTGGAGTGGCGGTCGGCCGCGCGTGGCGGCCCTCCTGCTGTCGGTAGCGATGGCCCTGAAGCTTTGGCCGTTGCTGCTACTTCCCCTGCTCGTCATGCGGGCACAGCCGAGTGAGAGACGACGCGTACTGGCGGCAGGTCTTGCTCCCTGGATGGCGTTCGAGCTCGTCGGCTACCTCATGTGGGGAGCCAGGTCGCTCACGGCTCCGTGGGCTTGGCAGCGTGAGCGAGGGCTTCAGATCGAATCCGTCATCGTCGGACCGCTACGGCTGCTGCACCCTGGCGCCGATCCCATTGAGTTCCGTTTCAACGCATGGGAGACGACGTCTCCAGGGTGGCTTCTCGCCATTCTCGCCTTCGTCGGGCTGGCGCTTGTGGCCGCAGTTCTCATGGCATCGTGCCGACAGCTCACCCAGCCCCGGCTCCCCAATCGGCAGGCCGACCAAATCGTCGCCTCTGCCGCCGTCCTCACGATCGGAATCCTGATTCTCACCGGCAAGGTCTTCAGCCCGCAGTACATACTTTGGCTCATCGCCCCGCTCGCTGTGTCTTACGCGGCTACCAAATCTCGCGACGTGTGGCTATTCGCGCTGTTGGCCGCAACCTGCGCAGCAACGACCTACGTCTACCCCGTCCTTTACTCACAACTCATCGCGGGAGACGCACTGTCCTGGTCAGTTCTGCAGGCTCGGAATCTTCTGGTCATCTTGGTGGTGGCCGTTCTCGTATCGAGGTGGCGTGAGTCTCTAGGGATGTCTCACTGGCGCACGTCGGAACCACTCAGGGAATCGGAGGTCACCGCATGAGGCCGAGTGTTCGCCTAGTCCTGGCCAGCGCCCTGATGCTCTTCCTCGAGCTCGTGCTGATCCGATGGCTTGGTGCGAACGTCGTCCATCTCGGGTACTTCACGAACTTCGTCTTGCTCGGGTCATTCCTGGGAATCGGGCTCGGATTCGTGCGCGCCAGCCGAAGGCCTAAGCCGCCACCCTGGCCCGCGGTAATCCTGCTGCTCATGACAGCTGCGGTCTTCGTCTTCCCGGTCGGCATCAACCGCAGTGACTCAGACGTCCTCTACTTCACCAACGTTGAGGTCACCGGCCCGCCCATGTGGCTGTCGCTTCCGCTGCTCTTCATCGCCGTTGCCTTGGTCATGGTCGGGCCGGCCGATCTCGTGGCCCGCGAGTTCCAGAAGCTGGCCCCCCTTACGGCGTACCGATGGGATCTCGTTGGCAGTTTGATCGGCATTGCCTCGTTCACTGGCCTTGCGTTCGCGGGTGTTGGGGCAGCCATCTGGGGTGTCGTCGTTGCTCTCCTCTGGCTGGCTTTGAGCGGCCCCCGTCCCTCGGTGGTGACCGCTGCGTCGCTTCTCGCCTTCTCTGCCATCTTGATCATGGAGGCTTCGACTGTGGGCCTGAGCTGGTCCCCCTACAGCAAGCTCACGCTCGAGGAGATTCCGGGCGGGACACTGGTCAGCGCCAACGGCGTACCGCACCAGGCAATCCAGACCATCGAGACGAAGCTCGCCAACGAACCGCAGTACGGCCTGCCCTATGACCGGGTTGCCACCAACCCCCCAGGCGATGTGCTTATCGTCGGCGCGGGAACTGGCAACGATGTTGCGATCGCGCTCGACCGTGGGGCCACATCAGTCACCGCCGTGGAGATCGATCCAAAACTGCTGGACCTCGGTGAGGAACTTCACCCCGACCACCCCTACGACGATCCGCGCGTGACGACCATCAACGACGATGGCCGCGCCTTCCTCGAACGGACCGATCAGTCGTTCGACCTAATTCTGTTCGCACTCCCCGACTCGCTAACGCTCGTCAACGGTGCGGGCGGAGTCCGACTCGAGAGCTACCTGTTTACCCAAGAGGCAATGGATGCCGCCCACGAACGACTCACGCCGACCGGCGGTTTCGCGATGTACAACTACTACCGCGAGGACTGGTTGATCGATCGGCTTAATGCGACGGTCGCAACCACGTTCGGGCACGAGCCTTGCGTCGACCGGATCGGAGATGCTCAGGGACAGGCGGTCCTTTCGGCCAATGTCGACTTTGCGCTGCAACGATGCGCGAACACCTCCGACCCGGTAAGTGCCGACGCCCCGGCGCCCGCACGTGACGATCGTCCGTTTGTGTATGTCAAGGACCGCTCGATCCCCCCGTTCTACCTGCTCGCGGTCGGTGTAGTGATTCTGATCAGCCTGGCGATGACTCAGCTCTTCAGTGGAGGACGCCTGTCCGTCTTCCCCTATCGTGACCTGTTCTTCATGGGTGCAGCATTCCTTCTCCTCGAGACGAAGAGCGTCACGACATTCGCGTTGCTCTTCGGGACAACCTGGCTGGTCAACGCGATCGTTTTCGCCGGGATCCTGCTGACGGTGCTGCTGGCCGTCGAGGTTACTGCGCGAATCCGAACACCACGGCTGGCGGTCGTCTACGCACTGCTGGGGATGTCACTGGCCATTGCCTATGTGGTTTCAAACACCTGGATCCTGGGTCTACCGGTCATCCCACGAGCCCTGGTGGCCTGTACCCTCGCGTTCGCCCCGATCTTCTTCGCCAACATCGCCTTCGCCAAACGCTTCGCCAACAGCAGTTCGTCCACCGATGCCTTCGCCGTCAACGTCATTGGCGCCATGGTGGGTGGATGCATGGAGTACCTCGCCCTCATTACGGGCTACCGCGCTCTCCTGATCGTCGTTGGACTGCTGTATCTCGCAGCCTTCTTGCTGCGACCCAAGGAGAGCGCAGGCGCCGAAGCTGTAACAGCTAGCGCGGACTGATCAACTGGCTCAGTTGCGCGACCTGACGATCCCACGACCACTCCGACTTCACCCAGGCTCGGCCGCGATCCCCGATGGACGCGCGCTGCTCGGCATCGCTCAGCAACGACCCCAACCGCTCCACCAACTCAGCCGGCGCACCCACCCCGGCAGGCACCACCCACCCGGTCTCCCCAGGCAGCACGGCATCCGGCGCACCGCCAGAGTCGCCGGCCAGCACCGGTAGACCCGATGCCGAAGCCTCGAGGTACACGATCCCGAGGCCCTCGACGTCGAGCCCGCGTCGCCGCGTCCGGCACGGCATTGCAAACACGTCCCCCGCGCCGTAGTGGGCCGGCAGCTCTGGCCACGGAACCGACCCGGTGAAGATGATGTCTTCGGCCCAGGTGGACTCGCGCGCGAGCCGCTCTAGCTCAGGACGATACGGCCCTCCCCCGACGATCAGCAGCACAGCATCTGGCACCCGACGTTTGAGGGCCGGGACGGCCTCGATCAGGGTGTCCTGGCCCTTCCGCTGCATCAACCTCGAGACACACGCCACCACAGGACGGTCCGCGAGCCCATACCGGTCTCTCACCTCCGCGCCGCCAGCGTCTGGGCCAAAGACGTCAGCATCCACGCCAGGGGTCAGCCGCACCATGCGCGCCGCCGCGGTCGGGGAGAGCGCCGAGCCAATCCGGCGCCGGGTGTACTCCCCCAGGTAAGTAACGACATCGACGCCGTCGCCGATCCGCCGCAGCACCTGCCTCGGCCCAGGTAGCTGCGCCCAACCCGCCTCGTGACCGTGAGTCAGTGCAACGACGCGCGACGCCCCAGCTCGCCGCAACGACGGCCCCATCAACCCCAGCGGTGCAGCAGCACCGAAGAGCACCGCGTCACACCCCGTCGAGCGCAGCAGGTCGGCGGCGCGGCGGCGCACCGCAGGCGTCGGAAGCAACATCGAGGTGTTCTCTCGCACTACCTCGAACGGCTGCTCGCGGTCGAAAGTCTCCCAGCCCTTCCATCGCGAGGTGTAGACCACGACATCGGCGGGGTCGAGCCGGCCGACCAGCTCGTGCACGAAAGTCTGGATGCCTCCGGGCCGTGGCGGGAAGTCGTTGGTCACCACGAGCAACCGCGCCATGTCAGCCCTCCCCAGTGACGTCAGTGACGCGGTCTGGCGCCAATGGTCCTGGCGCAATAACGCCCGGATGCGTCAGCGCCCAGGCACGCGCAGCCGCCAGCCGGGCTGCCGCGGTCGGGTGCGTGCCAAACCACCAGGTGAGCGCTCGGTTGGGGGTTACGTCCGACTTCGAAGCGGTGGCGAGCCGGCGCTGCATCTCCGCGAAGGTCTGCGGGTCCTTGGTGAGGTCGAGCGCGTGCTGATCAGCCCGCGCCTCGAGCTGCCGACTCACTTCACTCTGTACCGGCGTTGAGACAAACGAGATCACCGCAACAAAGGCCAGGAGAAAGGCCATCGATCGACCATCGCCGATCCCCGAGATCCCGAACCACCGCTCGAGGGGCAGCCAGCCGGAGACCAGATAGAGCAGGACCACAACCGCCATGGCTCCCAGCGCTCCGAGCACCGTGCCGGTGACGACGTCACGGTCGGCAGCGTGGCCCAGCTCATGCGCCACGACCGCTTCCACCTCAGCGTCTGGTGCCTGCTCGAGGAGGTTGTCGTAGACCACGATTCGTCGCGAGCTGCCGAACCCCGAGACGTAAGCGTTCAACGTTGAGGTGCGGCGGCTTGCGTCGGCAACCAGCACGTCGTCAACGGTGACGCCGTCCTCCTCGGCCAGCGCTAGCAGGCTCGTGCGCAGCGCACCGTCCGGCATGGGAGTGAACGAGTTGAAGAGGGGTTCGACGACCAGCGGGTAGGCGAACGAGACGGTCACGACCAGCAGCGCCGCCCCCAACCCACCGGCGACCCACCACCAGTCGGGCCAGCGACGCGCCAGACCGATGAGCGCGGTCAACGCCACCAAGGTCAGCAGGGCGCTGACTCCGAACCCCTTGGCGACGTCCAACGCCCACCCCGGCCAGGTACGCGTGGAGAGCCCGTTGCTGCGCCGCACTGACTCCGCCCACGCCCCGAACGGCAACGTCGCAAGCCGAACGATGAGCAGCAGCAGGAGTCCGCCAAGGCTCGCCTGCCAGAACCAACCGCCACCGAGCGGCCGGGCCACCGCACTGGCGATCCGGGCGCCCAACGGCGTCAGGCCCAGCACCAAGGTGAGGCCCAGGCTCACCCCCATCGAGGTGAGTCCTGGCACCACGAGCAGCCGGGCCAACCGGTCGCCCAGCGCGATCTCGGCGGCACTGAAGTCGAGGGTGGCATCGGGAGTGATCGACCCGGTTGCCGAACGGGCACTCCCCCAGGGGACGAGAAGAGCTGCTGCCCCCACCAGCACGACGACGACCAGGACGAAGACCCAGGCCGCCGTAACCCGAGGCGTCACGCGTTCGCCGTCAGCCACGACTGCCACTGGACGCGGAGGTCGTCGAAGGTGGTCCCCAGCACCTCGTCGGCCGCATCATTCAGTCGTTCGTCGGTGGACCCTTCACCGCGCGCGACGGCGGCGTAGAACGGCACCAACCGGTCATCGCCATACGCGTCGGCAACCATCTGGCAGAAGGCCCAACCCGATTGGTAGGCAACGCGACGATCCGCGCTAGCACGGTCCAGGTCGAACTCGGAGTCGTCAGGCAGGTCCTCGGGAACACCGGTTGCGCGCACTTTCGCCAAGAGCTGTGCCCCGACGAACGAGTCCGGGATCCCCGACCCGCGGTAGCTGACGTAGTCCGCGAGCCCCTCCTTCAGCCAAGTCGGGACGCCGTCGCGCGGCAACGCGTTCTGGGCAACATGGGTGATCTCATGGCGCAAGACGATCTTGCGCGCCAGCGTCGGCATCTGGTCGTACACCGTGGGGTTCATCAGCACCCGGATCACCGGCCCCTCCGATCCGGTCGCCCACAGCGTGACGGCGACTTGGTCGCTCCCCGACTCGAGGCCGGCCAATGGGTCGAGGAGGCGAGGGGTCGACGGCAGCACGACGACGGTGGTCTGTGGCCACCTGGCCGACCAGAAGTCGGCGACCTCTCGCCTGGCCTGCTCGGCCAGCGTTCCGAGGCCGGGAAGGCGAAGATCGCCTCGGCGTGCCATCACCAGCGTCTGGCCGTTCTCGGTGACGTCCACCGGCTCGTGGTCCCACAGGTCGCGACCGGAAGCGTTCAAACGCACCAAGCGCCATCCGTTGGGGCCGAGCCGGAAGGTGGCAGCGGCGGTGCGTCCGACCAGCACCTCATCGAGCGGCAGGCGGTACTCGACGATGGCGGTCGCCTGGAAACGGCCACTGCGCACTTCGCCAGCGTCGGGTCGGTCGGAACGGGCCAACCGCACGTCGAAAGACTCAAAGGGAACCCCCTTCAGCGCCCCGTTGGCGCCGCTGAGCGTCTGCTGGCCCCGGCGACTCAGCTGCTCGTCGGCAGCAGTGGCGGTCAGCTCGGTAACCGTGTCGTCACCGGCGTCATCGACCCAGCGGGCAAACCATCCGGTTCCGGGTGGCTGCTCCGTCGGCGGTCGGGCCAGGCCAAGGGCGAAGCCGACTCCAGCGCTGGCGACGAGCGCCATAGCGACGAAGGGAGCGACGAGCAGCGCCACGGGGCGCCGCGCCTTGGAGCGGATCACCCGTTGATCGTAGGCAGGTCAGCGCACGCGTGGGACACGTACCAGTAACAGCAGGCTGGGTGAAGTGCCTAGACGCGCCCGGCACCCATGTAGACCGACTGCCAGTAGCTGGAGAAGAGCGACTCGACGAGGACGCCGTCGGAGGGGTTGGCGGCGTGGACGAAGTTCCCGCCACCGATGTACATGCCGACGTGGTGCAGGTCGCTGTAGAAGAAGACGAGGTCGCCCGGGATCAGGCTGCCGGAGTCGACCCGGGTGGTGAGCGCGTACTGCTGGCTCGACGCATGCGGCAGCGAGACACCGGCGGTCGCCCAGGCGGCCATGGTCAGGCCGGAGCAGTCGAAGGCGTCGGGGCCTGCGGCACCGTAGACGTAGGCCTTGCCAGCTTGGGCGGCCGCGTAAGACGCTGCGGTCGAGCCGCGTCCGCTGCCAGAGGACGAGACGCTGGGCGCCGGGGCCGCAGCCGGAGCCGGAGCGGCCGCACGTGACTCGGCGGCGGCGTCAGCTGCGCGCTGAGCCTGCAGCTCGGCGAGCCGCTCGCGCTCTGCGCGCTTGAGGCGAGAGAGCATCTCCTGCGCCTGGGCGAGATTGGCGTCGGCTGTCTCGCGTTCCTTCTGCGCCTTGGCCTGCAGATCGCGAAGGCGGACGAGCTCTTGGTCTGCACGGGTCTTGGTCTGCTCGAGGGCCAGCTGGGCGGTCTCGGCGCGACGGAGGTCGGCGTCTTGGCTACGCAGCACCTGGTCAAGTGACTGAGCCTGTAGCAAGAAGTCGTCGGGGTTGGACGAGAGCATCATCTGCATCGACGGGTCGATACCGCCGGTGGCGTACATGTCGGACGCGGCGTGCGCCAGCACCTCACGGAGCGCTTCGAACTCGCGCTCCTGCTTGGCGATGTCGACGCGGAGGCGCGCGAGGCGCTGCTGTGCATCCTGCACATCAAGGGTGATCGTGTGCGCCCGCTCAGTGGCGATCTCAGCCTCTCCATAGAGGGCGTCGACCCGCTGCTGAACCTCTTCAATGCTGAGGTTGGGGTTGGCGGCACCGGTGCCAGGCACCAAGGCGATCGTGGTGATGCTGAGAGCGGCCGCAATGGCCAGGGACACGGCGCGCAAGATGGGGCGGGTCGCCACTGAGGCGGCTCTCCTTCTTCCTCGTCCGTCTACCGGGTGAGCTGACGGGCTCGGGCGGGGAAGGCGCCCTACCGCACGTTCGGGCTCTAGTTGTGCTGAGCCATCGGTGCCGATTCGCCCCAGGGAAAGTGGTTCCCCGGCTCCAGGGGACAAAAGGCGGCTCCGATGGATGCGGAACTGCCCTTGGTCCTCTGAACTCGACGGAAGCCGGCGTCGACGTCGGTTAACGGCGGTGGCCGCAGGCTCGACTCCACACCCTAGTAACGGAACGGCAACGGATCAAACTGCCCTCGTGCTGGAGCCCGGTGTGTCGTCTCTCACACTCGATTCGGACAAATCGGGCGGCCCGGCTGATTCACCGCCCACTACCCCCGCCACGAGGCGCAACGGTGGCACCAGACCGGCCTCGGCCAGGACTCCGAGCGCGCGCCGCTCGTCCGCCTGCAGGTCAGGAGGCGCGCCCAGAAGGACGGCGACCACACAGTCGCCGCAGGCGTCCCCTCGAACGCCGCATCCGTCGCAGTCGATGATCATGGTCGTCTCCTCTTGGTCTGATGTCACTGGAGACGCTAGAGGGGGCCACCGACAACCCCCTGGGATCACTCCTCTGCTGGGCCTGCTGGACCCGCTGGGCGAGTCACGAGCTCGATCGAGCCACCCCCCGCGCACCAGCGACAGGCCACCGACTCGATCTGACCGTCGAGCACCTGGGCGTCCTCCACCACCGGAGAGCCAGAAAGCTCCTGGTGCCAGAACTCTCGGGTCCGGCTCACTCTGACCACGTCGAAGCGAGTCAGGTTTGCGCACTGGGTACAACGCCAGCGGGTATCGGCAGTGGGGGCCGGAATGGGCATGGATCCTCCACAAGGCGAGCGGAACCCAGAAGACGCAGGCAACTGGCGCACAGGGTACGAGTCGGCGTGGCTGCCCGCGTTGTCGGTGGGTCGCCCTACCGTCGAACTCATGAAGACGTCCGCCGAACACCTGGCTGCATCGCAGGCTGTCCCACCTGCCGTTCAGCCGACGTTCGACGACCTCGGAACCCCGCTGTCGGATATCACCCTCGTCGTCGTCGACCTCGAGACCACCGGCGGCTCCCCCAGCAACTGCGCGATCACCGAGATAGGTGCGGTCAAGGTGCGCGGCGGCGAGGTGCTCGGCGAGTTCCAGACCTTGGTCAACCCGGGCGTGGCCATCCCCGCCTTCATCTCGGTGCTCACCGGCATCACCGACGCAGCGGTCGCGCAGTCACCTCGGATCGACTCGGTGCTCCCGGCCTTTTTGGAGTTTGCCGCCGGTTCCACGCTCGTCGCGCACAACGCACCGTTCGACATGGGCTTCCTCAAGGCTGCGGCGCAGCAGCAGGGCATCGACTGGCCAGCATTCGGCGTCCTCGACACCGCGCGCTTGGCGCGTCGCACTCTCGACCGCGACGAAGCACCCAACTGCAAGCTCGCCACCCTCGCGCGGCTCTTTCACGCCACGACCACCCCTTCGCACCGCGCGCTCGACGACGCGCGCGCCACGGTGGACGTCCTGCACGGTCTCTTCGAGCGAGTCGGCTGTTTCGGCGTCACGACGATCGACGAGCTGAGCACGTTCTCCACTCGCGTCCACCCTGCGCAACAGCGTAAGCGGTACCTGGCCGACAACGTCCCTCGTGGCCCCGGCGTCTACCTCTTCCGGGATGCCAGGCAGCGCGTCCTCTACATCGGCAAGTCGGTCGACCTGCGTCCTCGTGTCCGTCAGTACTTCACCGCGTCCGAGGGCAGACGCCGGATGGCTGAGATGGTCGCCGCCGCCGAAGAGGTCGTCTCACTGCCGTGCAGCACGCTGCTGGAGGCCGAGGTACGCGAGCTCCGGATGATCGCCGAGTACAAGCCGCCCTACAACCGGCGATCGCGATTCCCCGAGAAGGTCTCATTCCTCAAGCTCACCGCCGGCCCCTTTCCCCGTCTGTCCATCGTCCGCGAGGTGAAGGACGACGGGTGCACGTATCTCGGCCCGTTCAGCTCTCGTCGACAAGCCGAGCTGGCTCGCGACGCACTGCATGAGACGTACCCCCTACGCCAGTGCACGCAGACGATCTCACCTCGCGCCACGGGCGCAGCCTGCATCCTGGCTGAGATGCACCGCTGCGGGGCACCCTGCGAAGGACGACAAAACGTCGACGAGTACGCGCAGGTGGTCGGTGCCGCGGCGGTCGCGATGTGCTCCGACGCACGTCCCGTTGCCGAGGCTCTGGCGAGGCGCATGGCGCCACTGGTCGCCGATGAACGCTTCGAAGAGGCGGTCACCCATCGCGACCGGCTGCGTGCGCTGCTGTCGGCGTCCGCCCGATCGCAACGGCTGCGCGCCCTAGGTGGCTCGCCCGAGCTCGTTGCTGCGCGCCCCACCCCAGAAGGCGGTTGGGAGATTGCGGTGATCCGGCACGGACGCCTGGCCGCCGCAGGGCTCGCCGTCCGCGGCGTCGCCCCGAAACCCTTCATTGCTGCACTCCGGTCCGGCGCCGACCCGGTCGCTGCCAAACCTGGTGGGTTTCCCGCCGCATCAGCCGAAGAGGCCGAGTGCCTCCTGCGCTGGCTCGACTCCCCAGGTATCCGACTGGTCCACCTTGACGGTGTGTGGGCCAGCCCCCGGCACGGTTCGCGCGGGCTAGAGTCGGCAGTGAGCCTGACAACGCCGCCGGACCAAGGAGGCCATCCATGATCACCGCGATCGTCTTCGTTCAATGCGACGTCGACCAGATCCCGTCCGTCGCCGAGAGCATCGCCCTGATCCCTGAGGTCAGCGAGGTCTACTCGGTGACCGGGGGCGTCGACCTGATCGCCATGATCCGGGTCCACGTCCACGACGAGCTCGCCGATGTCATCACCGGTCGGTTGGCGAAGATCCCTGGGATCGTGCACACCGAGACGCACATCGCGTTTCGCGCCTACAGCAGGCACGACCTCGAGGCAGCGTTCTCACTCGGTCTCGAGTAGCCGAGCCACCATCGCACCGCGCCACCTTCCACGGAGGCGTCCCCACCCCTCGCCGTCCCTCGCCGTCCCTCGCCGTCTGAGGCTCTCCCGCGGCACGAGGTCGTCCGGTTCGGCTGGAGCGACGTCCGGTCGCGATCGCGTCAACTGCTACAGCACATTCATCAGGCCCTCACCTGCGGCCAGCAGCTGGGCGCATGGACGAGCACCTGGATCGAACCTCAACGGTCTCTGGGCACCCCAAGGTGGCGCTAGCGGGCCAGAGGCGGTGTTCGGCGGCCACCTCTGCGCACGATGACCACGTCACCTGATCATCGAGCGGGGAAAGGTCGAGCGGGGAAAGGTAGCGCAGGCTGGCTGGCCGGATCAGCTCAGCCGACGGCCGACTGCGTTGCCGCCACCCACCGGTCGAGAACCTCGGAGGCGGCCCCCGAGTCGATCGCTGACGCCGCCAGCTCGAGCCCGGACACCATGGCGTCTTCGATGTTGTCTGTCTCAGCGCCAGCAGCCGCGTCCAACGCAGCGAGGGCCGCCGAGGCGTTCAGCAGCACTGCGTCGCGAATCGGGCCCAGCTCTTGGCCGGTAAGCAAGGCTCGTACGACACCGGCATTGTGACTGCGATCGCCTCCCCGAAGGGTCTCGAGCGCAGCAGGAGCGATGCCGAGCCGTGCCGGGTCGAGGGTGCTCGCCTCGACCTGGCCGTCCGACACTCGCCACACCGACGAGGTGGTCGACACGGTGAGTTCGTCAAGTCCGTCATCACCTCGGAAGACAAGCGCGGCAGACCCTCGGTCAGCGAAGACCTGGGCCATCACCGGGGCCATCGCCAAGTCGGCACACCCGATCGCCTGCGCTGCCGGCTGCGCAGGGTTCGTCAACGGCCCGAGGAAGTTAAAGGATGTCGGTACGCCGATCTCCCGGCGCGGTGCCGCAGCGTGACGCATCGCTGGGTGAAAGACCTGAGCAAAGCAGAACGTGATTCCGACCTCAGCTCCGACCGAAGCCACCTGCTCAGGTGTCAGGGTGAGGACGACGCCTAGTTCTTCTAGGACGTCCGCGGTGCCGCAGTCAGAAGAAGCTGCCCGATTGCCATGCTTGACGACCCGCGCTCCTGTGCCAGCGACCACCACGGCGGCCATGGTGGAGATGTTGACCGAGTGAGAGCGATCCCCTCCTGTCCCGACGATGTCGACCGCCGGTCCGGGCACCTCGATCCGGTGAGCTGCGCTCAACATGCCCTCGGCGAGCCCGGACATCTCGGCGGCGGTCTCGCCCTTGGCCCGCAGAGCCACCGCGAAGGCGGCAATCTGCGCGGGGGTGGCGTCACCGGCCATGATCTGGCCCATCGCCCATTGGGCGGCCGCGGCGTCAAGATCCTCGTGTCGAAGCAATGCCCCGATGACCGTCGGCCAACCCGGCGTCGCCACGGTCACCAGATCAGGAGTTGGCGGCGATGCCGCCGGCGATCCTGGCACGGAGCAGCCCGGCTGCCGCAGCAGCAGTCGTGATGGGGTCGATCGGGTGCGACACCACGCCGTCGGCCCTGGACCAGTTGGCCAGCCAGCGATCCTGGGGGCGCGCGATCAGCAGCAGGACCGGTGGGGCCCGGAATACCTCCTGCTTGATCGTTCGGCACACGCCGAGGCCGCCGGCTGGAACGGCCTCGCCGTCCAAGATGGCCAGGTCGATGTCTGTCTTGTTCAGACGGTCCATCACGGCCCAGTCGGTGGCGACGTCGACGAACTCCACCGGGGGTAGGTCGGACGCCGGTCGCCGCCCGAGGGCGAGGCGCACCTGATCGCGGGTATTGCGGTCGTCGCTGTAGACCAAGACGGTCAGTGCGTCGTCAGCCATGCCGCTCCCCAGCATCGGGACTGGCCACCGACCTTGCGTCGGTGACTCATCGGTCGCCCCGATCGTAGCCAGCGTGGTCACGATCTCCAGGCGGGGGCGCCAGGAGCTGCCACCCGTGCACATCCCCACCCAGCCGGGCCGCCAACCCAGCAACCCTCGCCCGCTCCTGCGCCACCACCAAGCCGGTAGCCCTCACGGTCCGATCAGCCCGCAACTGAAGCATCCCCCTGCTGGCGCTCGAAGCGTCGGCGACCGACTCGCTGGCCGAATCGCTGATCCTTTCACCCACGACGTACCCGTCGGCTGCGAGCTGCTCCCTCGCCAGGCTCGAGGCTGCGATCGGGACCTCCACAGCGTGGCGAAGCAGCAGGGAGCGGCTCAGATCGGCGCCGGCCTGCTCAGCTTCGCTCAGCACAGCCACGTCAGAGGAGGCCGGGTCAAAGGACTCGGCGACGACCTCGAATGTCCCGTCGTCAACGAGAAGGACAGGCGATGGCAATTTTCTCCGCCGAAGGAAGGTCCACACCTCCCGGACACTACGAGGTAGTCCCCTGCCTCGCCGCCTCCGGCAATTGTCACAAAAAGGCAACGAGACGCGGGCCGCCGCCCTTGAGGATCACCGGGTCCCCCCGGTGATCTTGGACCGAAGACAACACCCCGGGGAGAAAGCCAGCCCCCTCTCTGCGCATCGGGGTCGGAGTCGGCATAATCGGACTGTGTCAACAGCATCCGTGGCCGAGCCTGCCCAGATTCAGGCGCCAAATCGGCCCAACATCGTCAGCGTAGGAACCATCGTCTGGCTCTCGTCAGAGTTGATGTTCTTCGCGGCCCTATTTGCCATGTACTTCACGGTGCGGCAGGTCACCCTGCCCGATCCGTGGCCGCCAGAGAATGTGCACCTGAACATCGCCTTTGCATCGCTCAACACCGCGGTGCTGGTTTCGTCGTCACTGACGTGTCAGTTGGGAGTCTTCGCAGCCGAGCGCGGCGACGTCAAGGGCCTCCGCAAGTGGTTTGGCATCACCTACCTGATGGGCGCCTTCTTCGTCGCCGGTCAGGTGTTTGAGTACACCGAGCTGGCCCACGAGGGCCTCAGCCTCAGCTCCGACCCCTATGGATCAGTCTTCTTCCTCACCACCGGCTTCCATGCGGCGCACGTGACGGGGGGACTGATCGCCTTCCTCTTCGTCTTGGTAACCACGTATGTCGCTCGCCGGTTCGACCACGACCAGGCCACCCGCGCGATCGTTGTGTCCTACTACTGGCACTTCGTCGACGTCGTGTGGATCGCACTGTTCGCGACGATCTACTTCATCCAGTAGCCACTCTCCAGGGGAACCTCTCGTGACTTATCTGCTTGCCAGGCGCCGCAGCCCCTGGGCTACGGCATTCCTCCTGCTTCTGGCCCTGGTGGGGATCGGCGGCATCTACGCGCTGGCTTCTGGGTCCACCCAGGCAGAGGCGACCGCGCCGAGCGCCTCAACGACCCAAATCGATGAGGGACGCAAGCTCTTCCTCGAGGGCTGCTCAACCTGCCACGGGCTCAACGCCGATGGCGCGTTCCAGCTAGACGGCACCATCGCAGGGCCAACGCTCATTGGAGTCGGGTCAGCGTCCGTTGACTTCCAGGTCTCCACAGGGCGTATGCCACTCGCCGCCCCTGGAGCACAGGTCGAGCGCAAAGACCCCAGTTACTCCGACGAGGAGACGGCGGCGCTTGCGGCCTACATCGGCTCGCTCGCGCCAGGCCCGGAGATCCCGATGCCCGACCTGTACGACACAACGGGGATCACGCCAGAAGAACTGGCGCTCGGCGGCCAGCTCTTCCGCGCCAACTGCGCTCAGTGCCACAACTTCGCCGGCGAAGGTGGCGCGCTGACCGATGGCAAGTACGCACCGTCGTTGACCGAGACCGAGCCGCGCCACATCTACGAGGCGATGTTGATCGGCCCGCAGAACATGCCGAACTTCCCCGACTCCACGCTTCGTCCTGAGGACAAGCGCGCGATCATCGGGTACATCGAGGCGCTGCGTGAGACGCCGAACTCTGGCGGTATCGACACCGGCCGGCTCGGACCCGTCACCGAAGGCATCGTCCTCTGGACGCTTGGGCTTGGGGCCCTCATCGCGGTTGCTATCTGGATCGGAGTCAAGGCGAAGTGACCATCGAACCTTACGACTCGGGCGACCTGCCCGAGCACAAGCCGCGGCGCTCAGACGTTGACCCCAAAGCCGCCAAACGGGCCGAGCGCCAAGTTGGCTTCTTGTTCATCGCCTCCGGCCTGGCCAGCGCAGCTTTCATCGTCGCGTACATCGTCACCCCCGTCGACAAAGAGATGCCCCTCCCCGGCTTCGGTAGCACCAACGCCTCCAACCTTCTCCTGGGCATCACGATGGGCCTCGCGCTCTTCCTGATCGGGGCCGCAGCTATCCACTGGGCCAAGAAGCTCATGCCCGACGTCGAGGTCGTGCAAGAGCGATCCCCTGAGTCTTCTGAGGCGGAGCACCGCGACGCCCTGCTGGACGAGTACCGCCGCGGCATCGACGAGAGTGGCGTCAAGCGGCGTCCGTTCATCCTTGGCAGCATGGCCGCCGCCCTGGGCCTGGCTGGCCTGCCGGCGGTCGTGTTGCTGCGCGACCTCGGGCCGCTTCCGGCAGACGCTCTCACCAAGACCATGTGGGAACGGGGGATGCACATTCTGATCGCCGAGACCGAGCAGAAGATCCGCCCAGAGGACATGCAGGTCGGCACCCTCATCAGTGCTGTCCCCGAGGGCATCGACCTCGTCATGGAGGAAGCGGGCAACCTCAACGAGCTCGCCAAGTCAGCGGTGATGTTGATCCGAATGGACCCGGCCGAGATCGTCGCCGACCAAACGCCTGAGGGCAAAGAGCCGTGGTCTTACGAGGGAATCCTGTGCTTCTCGAAGATCTGCACGCACGTTGGGTGCCCCCTCGGTCTGTACGAGCAGTTGACCCACCACATGCTGTGCCCGTGCCACCAGTCCACCTTTGATCTTGCTGATGCAGGCAACGTAATCTTCGGTCCCTCCTCCCGGTCGCTTCCTCAACTGGCGATCACCGTGGATGAGGACGGATACTTAATCGCTCGCGAAGGGTTCGCTGAGCCGGTTGGACCGAGCTTCTGGGAGCGCGGATGAGTACGAGCAAAGTCGAGCAAGCTGGCGGTGCCGGTTACCTCTGGGTTGACGACCGCGTCCCTGCCTCGAAGTACCTCAAGAAGCAACTCGGCAAAGTCTTCCCTGACCACTGGTCGTTCATGCTCGGTGAGATCGCCTTATACAGCTTCATCATCTTGTTGCTCTCGGGAACGTTCCTCAGCCTGTGGTTCAAGCCGTCCATGATCGAGGTCGTCTACGACGGCTCCTACCTGCCACTCAACGGCGTGAAGATGTCCGAGGCCTACGCCTCAACGCTCGACATCAGCTTCGACATTCGTGGCGGCCTGCTCATGCGGCAGATCCACCACTGGGGAGCCCTCTTCTTCGTCGCTGCGATCTCGGTCCACCTCCTGCGGGTCTTCTTCACCGGCGCGTTCCGTAAGCCTCGCGAGACGAACTGGATCATCGGCGTCACTCTGCTCACCCTGGCGCTGCTCGAGGGCTTTGCGGGCTACTCACTCCCCGACGACCTGCTCTCCGGCACCGGCCTCCGCATCGCGCAGGGCATCATGCTCTCGCTCCCCGTTGTCGGCAGCTACGTGTCGTTCTTCGTCTTCGGTGGCGAGTTCCCCGGAACCGACTTCATTCCCCGCCTCTATACCGTCCACGTGCTTCTGGTCCCTGGCATCATCCTCGCGCTGATCACGGTGCACCTGATGCTCGTCTGGTTCCAGAAGCACACCCAGTTCCCTGGGCCGGGGCGGACCCAGCGCAACGTCGTCGGGTACCCGCTCTTCCCCGTATACGCAGCGAAGGCCGGCGGCTTCTTCTTCGTCGTCTTCGGCGTCACTGCGCTCATGGGCGGACTCTTCCAGATCAACCCGATCTGGCTTTACGGTCCTTACATCCCCGACCAGATCACCGCCGGCTCCCAACCCGACTGGTACATCGGCTGGCTCGACGGGGCCTTACGACTCATGCCGAACATCGAGATCGTGTTCTTCGGGCAGTGGAACCTTATGCTCAACGTTCTGGTTCCGGCCGTTATCGTGCCCGGGATCATCTTCACGGCAATGGCCCTCTACCCCTTCATCGAGCAGTGGGCTACCGGGGACAAGACCCATCACCACCTGCTCGACCGTCCGCGCAACGCCCCCACCCGAACTGCAATCGGCGCTATGAGCCTGTCGTTCTACGTGCTGCTCTGGATCCAGGGTGGAAACGACCTGATCGCCAACACCTTCAAGATCAATATATTCGTCATCACCTGGACGCTACGAATCGCAATCTTCGTCGTGCCACCCCTTGTCTTCGTGATCACCAAACGGATCTGCTTCGGGTTGCAGCGACGTGACCGCGACAAGCTGCTCCATGGCTACGAGTCCGGGATCATCAAGCGGCTGCCCAACGGCAAGTACTACGAGCAGCACCAGCCGATCTCACCAGAAGAGCGCGCCGTTCTGCTGGCTCGGGCCGAGGCACCTCTGCCGCTTCCGATGCCCGAGAAGTACGACGCCAACGGCATAAAGCAGAAGGGCTACGGCGTCAAGAAGTTGCAGTCACGCCTCTCGCACTTCTTCTACAACGAGCAGGTCCCCATGCCGACAGCTGCCGAGATCGAAGAAGGCAACCACCACGAGTCCGAGCTCACCGCTGAGCGCAACTATGAGATCGACGACGCCCGCACCAAGGCGCTGGCCCCGCACGAGTAGACCTGGGGCAGCGGGGCGGGGGCTTCGGCTTCGCCCCACCACTTGATCGCGCCCAAGCCCGTCGACTCTCCCCTCGACACCACCGCTTTGGTCTTTTGCGTGTGCCTCCATGGCCGAGTGTGGCGTTGGGTGTGTGCGGAACAAGTCGAGTGTGCTTGGCACGCTCGTCGTCGCGGAGTAGCACCAGCTCTACGCTCGGCAGGTCTTTCCGTACCCCAGAGGGACACTCGACAGGCTCGGGGCGGCCTCTAGGAGAGGGCGCTGCCCTTCTTCCACTGTTGCCAGGAGATGTTCCAGTCGGTGTAGCCGTTCCACGGTTCCATCGCTCGAGAGCCGTTCACGTAGTTCACGATATCGCCTGGCTTTGCGAGGTTGTAGAACCAGCTGGCGTCCTCCGTTGACATGCCAGTACAGCCGTGGCTGACGTTCTCCACGCCTTGCGATTCGACCGACCAGGGCGCGGCATGGACGTATTCACCGCTCCAGGTCAAGCGCATGGCGTACTCGACATCCAGCCGGTAGTACTCGGGGTCGGACTTGTCAACGTCGATCGTGGCGGCGTCCATGACGACCTGGCGCTGCTTGGAGATGATCACCTTGGTGCCGATCCGCGTTTCCCATCCGGGCTTACCGGTGGTGACCGGAATCTTGCGCACCACATTGCCATTCTGCTCCACCGCCATGGTGCTCGTGCCGATGTTGACGGTGCTGATCGTGGAGTCGCCGACGCTGAAACGGGCGAGGTCGTTGTCGTCGCCCCAAACGCCGTCGCCCAGGTTCACCCCTTCGAGCCGACTGCGCACGGTGACATCGGTGCCGGGCTTCCAGTACTCCTTCGGACGCCACCGCACCATTTGGTCGTTGACCCAGTACCAGCCGCCAACGGCAGCCGGCTTCGTGGCAACCGAGAGGTTCTTCTCAACCGCGGCCTTGCGTTGAACCGGCTGGTCGAAGGTCATGATCACCGGCATTCCAACACCGACAACGGTCTCGCCGTAGGGGCTGAGCCCGGTGTAGGCCACCCGCTTGGGCTCGACGGTGCGCACCCACGTCTTGGTCTGAGTGGCTACCCCGTCGGAGTCGGCTGCGCGGGCGGTGACGTCGTACCGGCTGTCGTACTGGAGCGGGGACTCATCAGAGCGCCACACTGAGCGGCGCGAGCTGAAGTCTCCGGAGATCTTGCGGCCGCGATCGTCGGAAACCACGACGTCGGTCAGAACTCCCTGCTCCGCCTTGACAACGAGTGGCCGGGTCGGGGCCAACGCCCGGTCTTTGGCGGAGGGGACATTGATCACCGCTCGCGACTCAGGGGGGCCAGACGCCGGGTCCGATCCCCCATCGGCGCCGGCGGTGGTACACGCAGCAAGACCTAGGCACGCCACCGAGACGGCTGCCACACTGCGCCACTGCAGGACGCTGCTTCGCGTGATCACTGGTGCTCTACCCCGTAGTTTGCTCGAAGGATGACGGGAGACTCCCGTCTCCTTCCAGCATTGTCGACACCTCAGCCTATCGGCTCAAGGCCAGAAACTCATTATCGGGCGAAGTCGCCGTGGTAGTACTCGAAGATGAGGCCAGCCGTCGCGATGACGGCGAAGACTACGCCCAAGATGATCAACCACCACATGACGAAGACCAGGCCAAGGCCGATGAGAGCCGCGCCTCCCGCGACCGGCAACGGCCACCAGCTGTGCGGGCTGTAGAACCCCTGAACGCCAGCACCCTCGGTGATTTCGCCCTCGTCGTCATCCTCGGGCAGCGGCTCGACTCGCTTAGCCGTGAAGAGCAGGTAAAACGCCACCAAGAACCCCAAGGCTCCGGTGAACACCAGTGCCGCAGTTCCGGCTGGCTCTTTGGACAAGAACCAGTAGATGACCCCAAGCAGAGCGAAGAAGACCGCGAGCAGAGCGAACAGTCGTCCGGCAACGCGCATCTTTAAGCCTCCTCGCCCTTGCCTTCGATCACATCGTCGATGATGTCCTCGCGATGAGTCACCTCAGGCGCACCGTAGATGCTGGCAAGCACTGAGTCGTTGTGGACGTCGCCCTCGGCGAGCGCGATTTCGGGGTGATGCAAGTCGAAGGCTGGCGACTCTGACCTGATCCGGGGGATGAAGTCGAAGTTGTGCCGTGGCGGCGGGCACGAGGTAGCCCACTCCAGCGATCGTCCCCAGCCCCAAGGATCATCCTCGGTCACCCGGACACCGCGCTTGTGGGTACGCCACACGTTGTAGAGGAACGTCAGGGTGGAGAGCCCAAGCAGGACAGACCCGACGGTCGACACCTGGTTCATGAAGACGTAGCCGTCTTCTGGGATGTAGTTACCGTAGCGGCGCGGCATTCCAGCTGCGCCGAGCCAGTGCTGGATCAAGAACGTCACCTGGAAGCCAATGAAGAGCATCCAGAAATGGATCATGCCCAGCCGTTCGTCCAGCATCTTGCCGGTGAACTTCGGCCACCAGAAGTAGAAGCCGGCGAACATCAAGAAGACGACGGTACCGAACACCGTGTAATGGAAGTGGGCGACAACGAAGTAGGAGTCGGAGACGGCGAAATCGAGCGGAGGCGATGCCAAGATGATGCCGGTGAGTCCGCCGAAGAGGAAGGTGACCAGGAAGCCAAGGGAGAAGACCATCGGCGTCTCAAACGAGACTGAGCCCCCCCACATCGTGCCGATCCAGTTGAAGAACTTCACGCCGGTGGGGACAGCGATGAGCATGGTCATGAAGGCGAAGAACGGCAGGAGCACCGCCCCCGTCACGAACATGTGGTGCGCCCAAACCGCGACCGAGAGCGCTGCGATGGCGATCGTCGCGAAGACCAGGCCCTTGTAGCCAAAGATCGGTTTACGGCTGAAGACCGGAAGGATCTCGCTGATGATGCCGAAGAACGGCAGCGCCAGGATGTAGACCTCGGGGTGGCCAAAGAACCAAAATAGGTGCTGCCACAGGATTGCTCCCCCGACTTCAGGGGCGAAGACCAAGCTGCCGAACTGACGGTCGATCTCCAAGACGAGCAGGGCGGCCGCCAGCACCGGAAAGGCCATCAGCGCCAGGATGCTGGTGAGCAGCACGTTCCAGGTGAAGATCGGCATCCGGAACATGGTCATTCCGGGGGCCCTGAGGCAGATGATCGTTGTGATGAAGTTGACCGATCCCAAGATGGTGCCGAGACCGCCGAGGGTCAGACCAACCAGCCAGAGGTCGGCACCGACCCCAGGCGAGTACACGGTGCTCGAAAGGGGGGCGTAGCCCGTCCATCCGAAGGCCGCCGCACCACCCGGCGTGACGAGGCTGAACATCACCAGAATCGTGCTGAACAGGTAGAGCCAGTAGGCCAGCATGTTGAGTCGCGGAAAGGCAACGTCCGGTGCGCCGATCTGCAGTGGCATGATCGCATTTGCGAAGGCTGCGAAGAGCGGCGTCGCGAAGAAGAGCAGCATGATTGTGCCGTGCATGGTGAAGAGCTGGTTGTACTGCTCCAGGCTGACGAACTGCATGCCCGGAGCAGTCAGCTCGGCCCGAATGACCAGGGCAAAGACTCCACCGACCATGAAGTAGAAGAACGCGGTGATGAAGTAGAGGTTTCCGATGACTTTGTGGTCGGTGCTGGTGAGCCAGCTGACCACGAGGCGCCCACGGCTCATCGGTGGAGCTGGGGGCGCAAGGGGCGCCTTAGGCAACGCTCCGGTGACGGATTCCTGTGCGAGCGTCACGAGTCTTCCCCAATCCGCGTGTTGCCTAAGTCTTTCGCGTCGGTGTTCCGCCGGCCTGTGTCGAGCTCACCGGTCTGGCCGGCCAGCCGCAGCTCTTTCATCTTCTGGTCGAACTCGTCAGGGCTGACCACCTCGACCCAGAAGAGCATCTGAGAGTGGTACACGCCACACAGCTCAGCGCACTTACCGGTGTACCGCCCCTCGACGGTAGGCGTCAGCTCGAAAGTGTTGGCGCGTCCTGGGACGACGTCCATCTTCATCAGGAAGTCGGGGATCCAGAACGAGTGGATGACGTCAGGAGACGTCAGGACGAACTGCACCTTCTGGCCGACGGGCAGGTAGAGCGTCGGCAGGTCGCTCGGTGTCCCGACCTCATAGACGTCCTCGTCGGTGTAGTTGAAGCCCCAGTTCCACTGGTAGCCCACGACATTGACGGTCTGAGCCTGGTTGTTCTCGACTGCCGTGATCTCGTTGCTGTCGCGGATGGTGAACCAGGCGAAGACCATGACCACGATCATCGGGGTGACCGTGTAGAGCACCTCGATTGGCACGTTGTACCGCGTCTGCTTAGGGACGTAGTCCTCGTTGCGACGACGGTAGAACCAGGCGGCACCCAGCATCAACGCCCAGGTGAAGAGGCCAATCACCCAGAGCGCGATCCAGGTGGCCTGCCACAGGTGGAAGATCCGGTCGCCGGTGTCCGACTTGGGGGTCGGGATCGAAATCTGGTTGGGCACGTCATCGAGGGAGCACCCGGCGAGAGCCAAAAGCAGCACAGTGCCCAAGACAGCGACCGCCAACTGGCGGCGGCGTGCGGGGGCGACGCGGTCGGACGTCACGAGCGGTTGATCTCCTCGAACGGGCCGCCGAGGCGCACCGCGAGAGGCACGCCACCGCAGCGGACGAAGCAGCGTTGGTGAGCCCACGCTAGCGCAGGTCAGAGGGGTGACGCAGGTCGGGGCGATGATGATCTCGGACGTGTCGGAGAAGGCTTCTGGACCGAGCCAAGCGGCCACCGATCACGGCACGATCACGGCACGATCACGGCGCGATCACGGGGCGTCCGACGCTGTCCCCCAAGCCGCCTGCGGCGGCGTCGGCAGCGCCAGCGCCAGCCGGCGGCGATACTCCGCACGCGTGACTTCGGTGGCGCCGAGGGAAGCCAGATGGGGGGTGACCCACTGCACATCGAGGAGCCCGGGACGGCCGTCGGCGCCAAGATCCTTGACCAGCCTGACCAGGGCTACCTTTGAGGCGTCAGTCACCCGGTAAAACATCGACTCGCCAGCAAAGAGCCCCCCGATCGAGACACCGTAGAGGCCGCCAACGAGCTCATCACCTTGCCAGGTCTCGATGCTGTGCGCCCAGCCCAGCTCGTGCAGGCGGCGGTAGGCGCCCCGGATTTGGTCGTTGATCCATCTCCCCTGGTCGCCGCGGTCAGCACATCCCTCGACGACGGCGTCAAAGGCGTGGTTCACCGTCGTCCGGAGTCGCCGGCAGGACTGTCGAAGGGAACGGCTCACGACCAGGCCGTCCAGCGGGAGGACGCCCCGTGGCTGCGGCGACCACCAGCCGATGACCTCAGACTGGTCCCCGCCGGTGCCGAAGGCGACATGCATGGGAAAGAGCCCAGTGCGGTAGGCGGCAAGCAGGGTGCCCGGCTCCAGGTCAGCGCCGAGTCCGACGAGGTCCTCGTCGGCGAGCTCGGGGTCCAAGCGGTCCAGGTCGGGCAGCACCCAGTGGCTTGGGGGCGGTTCGGTAGGCACCCGATGCCTTCAGGCGCGCGGCCAGGCAGCGTCCAGCTCCGAGCTGCTGGCAGATCCGTAGGCCTCTGCGAAGCGAGCCAAAAAAACAGCGCGGTCGAAGCGGTACTCCTGGGTGCCTACGGTCTCGACCGCATAGGTCGCCAACATGCAGCCGACCTGGGCGGCCCGCTCGAGGCCGACCTCCCACGCCAGTCCGGCGAGGAACCCGGCCCGAAATGCGTCGCCGACCCCTGTCGGGTCGGCCACCCGCGCCTCGCGGGCAACGGCGACCTCGATGGTGGGGGATCCACGTCGCTCGACGCGCGCTCCGTTCTTGCCCAGAGTGGTGACTCTGATCGCCACCCGGTCGAGGATGTCGTCGGTTGACCAGCCGGTGCGCTGCTCTATCAGGGCCGACTCGTACTCGTTGCTGAACAGCAATGTCGCGCCAGTGATCAGGCTCGTGGTGTCCTCGCTGGAGAGGCTGCTGAGCTGCTGGGAGGGGTCGGCGGCGAAGGGCAGCCCGCGCTGACGACACTCCTGGGTGTGGTTGAGCATGGCCGTTGGGTCGTCGGCCCCGATGATCACGAGGCCCACACCCCCGGATCGCTCCAGGATCGGACCGAGCTCAATGTCGCGTGCTGACGCCATCGCGCCTGGATAGAACGAAGCGATCTGGTTCTGATCGGCATCGGTCGTGCAGACGAACCGCGCCGTGTGGTGGACGTCGCTGACATGGACAGCGTCGGTGTCGACACCATGGCGACCCAGCCACGACCGGTAGTCCTCGAAGTCCTCTCCCACAGCCGCTACCAGCAGCGGACGCAGGCCCAGAACCCCGAGCCCGAAGGCGATGTTGGCCCCGACCCCGCCTCGCCGAACCTCGAGGTCGTCGACGAGAAAGGAGACCGACAGCGAACTGAGTTTCTCGGGGATCAGCGCCTCGGAGAACCGGCCGGAGAACGTCATCAGATGGTCGGTGGCCACCGACCCGGTCACCGCGATCCGGCCAACACCGATGCCGTGGTCGGTGCGCGGATGAGCCATCTGCTCCGTCATGCGTTCCCCTTGCGTCGGCGTGGACTACGGGCGAACCGTAGTGACCGCGCCGACTGCGAGCCTCACGGTCGCGCTGACTCGGTGCCGGCTGCAGCTAGCCGGCGGTTAGTTGAACGAGTCGCCGCAGGCGCAAGATCCGGTGGCGTTGGGGTTGTCGATGGTGAAGCCTTGCTTCTCGATCGTGTCGACGAAATCGATCGTTGCCCCGCCCAGGTAAGGGACGCTCATCCGGTCGACAACCAGGCTGAACCCTTCGTGGGTGAGGACGTCGTCACCCTCGAGCTGACGGTCGTCGAAGAAGAGCTGGTAACGCAGGCCAGAGCAGCCTCCAGGCTGGACAGCGATCCGTAGCGCGAGGTCGGTGCGCCCTTCCTGGTCGAGCAGTGTCTTGACCTTGCTGGCGGCGCCATCGCTGAGGGTGACGCCGGTGGCCGGCCCCGAGGTCGGGTCGGTGACGGGCTCGGTGACGGTGTGGGCTTGATTCTGAACGGTCATGGCAGGAGGTCTCCTCCGAAGCAGGCGGTCATCAGACCCAACACCTCATCGGTGGCGGGCCATTCCCATGGTGACACATGACGGCGCCGGTCACTCACCGGCGCGACCAGTCCCGTGCGACGCCAGCCGCCACTTGACGAAGAACATCGGCCGCATGGTCGGAGGCTGCCGCCTCCCCCACTGCCTCGACCAGCGAGTAGATCTCGTCGATTCCGGCTGCTGCGGCCTCACGGCGTCCCACCGAGCTGCGTCCCACCACGGCCACGCACGGGCGAGCTGCCGCCAGGGCCTGTCCGGCCACGCAGGAGACCACCTTGCCCCGCAGCGACGAGAAATCGAGGGCCCCTTCCCCAGTGACCACCAGGTCTGACGCCTGCGCCTGCGCATCCAGCCCGATGACGCCAGCGACCACCTGGGCGCCGCTCACTCGGCGGGCTCCCAGTCGCATCAGGCCGTACCCGAGGCCGCCACCAGCCCCTGCGCCCAACCGGTTCGGATCCACCGCGCCGCTCGCTGCCCACTCGGTGAGCCGGTCTTGGAGTGCTAGGAGATCTACATCTGTCGCACCCTTTTGGTGGGCGAACGACCGGGCGGCACCGGCCGCGCCGAGCAGTGGGCTCTCGACATCGGTGGCCACGACGAGGTCGAGCTCGGAGGGGATCGCTCCTTGGAGCGCCTGCACCACTGCCCGCCCACCGTCGGTGGACGCCGTGCCTCCGACCCCGATCACGATCCGCTCGGCACCCGTCGCAATCGCTGCCACGATCAGGGCGGCGAGCCCGCCGCTGGAGGCATCCAACGGACGCCTAGGTTCGGCAGCCAGGTCGAGCCCGCAACAGGTGGCAGCTTCTAGATAGGCGGTCCGCGGTTCGCCAGGCACGACCAGAACCGGAGCCGCAAGTGCAGCCCCGTGCGGACCGGTCGTCGACACCAGGAACGGCTCGGCGCCGGTGGCGACAGCGATGCAATCGAGGAACCCCGGCCCACCGTCAGCCATCGGCCGTGCGACCAGCTCATCAGCGGGCGCAACGTCGCACCAACCATCGATCAGAGCACCACAAGCCTCGGTGGCTGTCAGCGTTCCAGCGAACTTATCCGGCGCGAAGACGATGCGCACGAGGTGATGCGCCGTCAGGCGCGGATGTCCTCGGGCTCGCGGTGGGCAATCCGCTTGCTCGTGAGGGTGGCGTCGTCAGACGTCAGACAACGTCCGGAGTCGATGTCGAACTGCCAGCCGTGCAGCTGGCAGGTGAGGACGCCGTCGTCGACGTCACCGAATCGGGCGAGGTCGGCTCCCAGGTGCGGGCAGTGTCGCTGCACCAGGTGGTCGCCGAAGCGCCACATTTCGTGCGACTCCCGATCGGTCTTGAGCCAGTCCTCGACATAAACAGCGTGCTCGGTCGAGAGCGACTTGAACCAGGTGTAGACCTGCTCGTTGTATGGGCCTTTGCGTTTGGCCTGGAATCGGCACGAGAGGAAGAGCTCGTTGACCCAATCGGCCAGCCGGTTCTCGACGCAGTGGCGAATCAGCCGATCCTCGATCTTCAGCTGGTAGCGACTCTCTTGGCCTTCGAAGGGCACAACGACCTGATCGACGAAGTCGGCGAGGATCTCTTCGTGCTCAGTCGTAATCAATACTCGGTCGCCCAGCCGTCCGCAAAGCGTCGGCATCTGCTGCATGAGCGGCTCCCACCACTCCTTCAGCTGCGGGAGCAGCGGCTCGGTGCTTGACCCCAACGTCAGCTTGCTGGCCTCGCGGTCAGCCTTCGTGCGCGCCGCGTACTCCGTCAGGTACTCCCGCTTGTGCGTGAACGGGTAGAGCATGTCGGCATCCGAGCCCGGATGGGTGACCTCGGCCGTTCCTGACTCCCGATCCAAGGTGACCGCAGTTCCCGTTGAGATGAACAAACCGTTCTCATCGCCCATTGAGGCCATGTAGTCCAAGAAGACCCGCTGGTCGGGAAAGACATTGCCCTTCTGCCCGAAGTCGTTGATCTCGAACAGATCGTCGTCGAGGAACGCGGGCGGCCCGGAGTTCGGCAGCACCCAGCGTGCGCCAACTGCCTCGGCATAGCGACGAGCTCGGTCGAGCCCGTTGGCGCGCTTGCGTTCCCCGAGGCCCTCCTTCACGTGTGGCGGAAGGTCGTAGACCATCGGGAACCAGATGGCTCCGGAATACTGCAGCGAGTGGCCGTCGTACTGACCGAACTGCACGATCGGTTCGAGGTCGGTAGGACGACAGTCGTTCTGGTTCAAGAACGCAGCAGTGCCATCGTCAACGGCAAGACACGAGTCGCCGAGCGGACCGTCGTTCGGCGCCGTCATCGCCACAATCATCAGGGTCAGCCCGTCGTGCTCGAACGGCTCGGCGCTCTTGGTCGCGATGAACCGGTGGAAACCGAGCGCAGACAGGGCATCGCGCAAGTCGCTGACGCCGTAGTCGGGCAACAGGACCGTGCTGTCCTTGTCCATGTAGCGCGCCAGCCACTCAGGGTCGTAATGGTCAAGATGCAGGTGCGAGACGTAGAGGTACTCCGAACGTCCGAGTCGCTCCATGTCGAGACCATCGTTGGCCGGGAAGGGATACCACGACGCGAAGTAGGCCGGCGAGAACCAGGGGTCGCAGAGAATTGCCCCGTGCGCAGTCTCGATGTGCAGGCCTGCGTGACCGATGGACGTGACGCGCATGAACTTCCCTTCACAGCAGTGGAACGGCCCGTTCAGCCTATGCACCCAGCTGGAGGCAGCTCCAGGGCGATGGTCCCCTCCCCTCGAGGAGCCGGGGGGCCGCGTCTAGCCTGGGCCTGTGTTCAGCCGGAAGAAGGACTCAGGAGCCGAGTCGCCAGAACAGACCCTGGCGCGACTCGAGTCTGCCGACGGCGCTACCGAGGGCGGCAAGGGGCGTCCCACCCCCAAGCGCAAGGAGTCCGAGGCGGTCAGGCGGCAGAAGATGGCGCCGCCGAAGAACCGCCGTGAAGCCAGGGCCCGGATGAAAGCGGAGAAATCCAAGGAGCGCCAGCTGACCATGGACGCCCTCCGCGGGGGCGATGAGCGCCGATATCCGCCGCGTGACCAGGGCAAGGGCCGGCATCTGGCTCGCAACTGGGTCGACGGACGCCGCAACATCGGCGAGTTCTTCTGGCCCGTGGTGATCTCGGCTCTGGTTCTGCTGTTCCTGCCGATCCCCTCCCTTCAGCAAGGGTCGACGGTGGTGCTCCTTGGGTTCTACCTGCTGATCACCGTTGACACTGGACTCTCACTGCTCGGGCTCCGTCGAGCGCTTCAGCGGGAGTTGCCGGACGCATCAGAACGCCGCGGTGCACTGGCCTACGCATTCGGACGGTCGATCCAGTCACGCAAGCGACGCATGCCTGTGCCCAAGGTCGAGCGAGGCTGGACCCGTCAGTACACCAAGGGCCAGGTCAAAGCCTTCACCCCGTAAGGGGCCCACCCGAACTTGCCCCACCCATGCTTTCCGAGTGTCTCTCTGGGGCGGCTTTCAGACGTAGAGTGTTTGCTCAGACAGGACGATCTGGTCCCTCTCCTGCACCTGATGCCGCGATCGCGTCGGCAACGATCTCAAGGTCGGCCGCGTTGTACTGCAGCGTCGCTGCGTCCAGCCAGCCGTCTACCTGCTCGGCACTTCTCGCTCCAACGATGGCCCCAGAGACTCCAGGCCAGGCGATCGTCCACGCCGCCGCGGCGGCGGCCGTCGTGACGCCGTGCCGCTCGGCAACCTTCGTCATCGCTTCAGCGACGGACAGGTTGGCCTCCAGGTTCTCGGTGAAGTCGTCATCGCTCTTACGCCAGTCGTCGTCGGGAAGCGAAGCCACCCGCTCCGTCGAGAACGCTCCGGTGAGAAGTCCGGCGTGCATCGGCGAGTACACGATCACACCGGTGTCGTGCCTGCTGCACCAGGGCAGCAGATCGGCGCCAGCCCGCCTGTCGATCGCCGAGAACGGCGGCTGCAAGGTGTCAACGTGTCCGAGCGCCTCAGCGCGCTCGAGCTGGGGGGTGTCGAAGTTGCTGAGTCCGATGGCGCGGTAGAGCCCCTCGGTCTTCATGTCCAGCAGCGCCTGCCAGTAGACCTCGAGCTCGACGCCGTCCTCAGCCTCCCAGTGCATCTGCATGAGATCGACCGAGTCGGTCCCGAGCCGGCGCAGTGACGCGACCACCTGCTCACGCAGCACCCTTGGGTCGCCGCTGGCCAGTGGTTCCTCGGTACGGATCTTCGGCTCGACCGGACCACATTTGGTGAAGACGAAGGGGCGGTCGGCATCGGAGTAGACCGAGAGCGCATCGCGGACGACCTCTTCACTGTGGCCGTACCCGTAGACCCACGCGGTGTCGATCCAGTTGACGCCTCGCTCGACGGCTCGCCGGATCGCTGCGACGGACTCGGAGTCATCCTGCGGTCCCCATCCACCTGACCACCCAGTGCCACCAACCGCCCAAGCGCCGAACCCCACGCGGGTGATGTCCATGCCGGTGGTTCCGAAGGCGATGGTGGGCAAGTCAGAACTCGATGAAGGCGTCATGAGCAGATTCTGTCACTCGCCCTGCTACCCGGGCTAGGAACCAGGTGGTCGGTATCCCACCGAGATGTTCATCGCGGCGTCGACTTCGCTCGGCTCGACGAGCACCACGGTCTCGTAGCTGCTGACCGCACCCGACGACCCCACCGCAGCGGCGACGGCCATCGCAGTCGCGTGATCGGGAACATCGGCGATCACGTAGACGTCATCTGTGCCGAACGCGAAGTAGAACGACTCCAGCGATCCGCCAACGCTCGCGAGGATCTTCTCGATCGTGGCGGCGCGGGAAGTGCCACCCTCCTTCATGACGCCCTTGATTCCTTCTGCGCTGTAGGAGACTTTCAAGAGGTACTTGGCCATGGTGGCTCCTCATGGTGGAAGGACCCCATCAAAGGCCCGGGCGTAGTCGGCGGTCAAGGGAAAGTCGATCGCATGTCAAGTGGCGGGCAAATGGCTGCGGGCTAGGGTCGCGCCATGGAACATCGACGCCTGGGCCGCAGCGGCCTACAGATCAGCGAAATCACTTACGGCAACTGGCTCACCCACGGCGCCCAGATCGACCAGGACGCGGCCACCGCATGCGTGCACGCCGCGCTCGATGTCGGCATCACCACGTTCGACACCGCGGATGTCTACGCGTGGGGCAAAGCCGAGAGCGCACTGGGCGTTGCCCTGGCTGGACAACGTCGCGAGGGACTTGAGATCTTCACCAAGGTGTATTGGCCGACCGGCCACGGCCAGAACGACCGCGGGCTCTCGCGCAAGCACATCGTGGAGTCGTGCAACGCGTCCCTGAAGCGACTCGGCACCGACTACGTCGACCTCTACCAGGCCCATCGATTTGACTACGAAAGCCCACTCGACGAGGTGCTGCACGCCTTCGACGACCTCATCCGTCAGGGCAAGGTCCTCTACACCGGCGTCAGCGAGTGGAAGGCGAGCCAGATCCAGGACGCCGTCACCATGCAGCGTGAACTCGGCTACGACAGGTTCGTGTCGAGCCAGCCGGAGTACTCGATGCTGTGGCGGGTGATCGAAGCTCAGGTTGTGCCGACGAGCAAGGAGCTCGGGCTCTCACAGATCGTCTGGTCGCCCATGGCTCAGGGCGTGCTCACCGGCAAGTACCTGCCCGGCCAGCAGCATCCGAGCGGCAGCAGGGCCACTACGTCCGATGGTGCGGACATGATGGAGGACTACCTGAGCGATGACATCCTCACCAGGGTTCAGAAGCTCAAGCCGATCGCCGATGACGCTGGGCTCACGATGGCGCAGTTGGCGATCGCCTGGGTGCTGCAGAACGACAACGTCGCCGCCGCACTCATCGGGGCGTCCCGCCCCGAGCAGGTCCGAGACAACGCCGGCGCATCCGGCGTCACACTGGAGCCAGAACTCCTGGCACGGATCGACACCGTGCTCGACGGCGTCGTCGAGCGGGATCCAAGCAAGACCGAGAGCCCCGACCCCCGCGCGTAAGGGCGGCGGCGCCCCTACGGACTGCCGAGACTCCCCCACGCCGACATCGAGGTGAGAGTTGTGTGAGCCGGGGGTACGAAGAAGGCCCGGCTAGCTCACCCAAGTCGCATCTCGAGATCTGGGAGCGGACGAGTGAACCGAGCGGCGCTACTGGGCCGGCGGGTGCAGAGACATCGGGCCGTAGACCTCGCGGTCGTCCTCCATCAAGGTCACCGCCTCGACGCCGCTCTTCAGCAGCGTCTGCCACTCCTCCCCGATCCAGCTCTCAGCGTCGGCCTGGCTGCTGAACGTAGGGGGCTCGCCGGCGTCCCGCGTCGGGTCGACGGCGCCATCGGTCCTCAGGTACTGCCACAGCCATGCCATGAGAGAACACTCCGTTCCAATCGGCCGCGTGACGGCGAGTTCTTTGACGCCGCCCACCTGGGTGTGATCAGATCACGTCTACAACTTAAACCGCCTGTCGGCGGGGGAAGTCCGGTCGAATTCCGGCGCTGACCCGCAACCGTAGGCCGTCCGTTCCAGGAGTTTTGCCCCTGGAACGGTTTGCGGCAAGCCGGAACACCCGACGAGAGGCGAGCGGCTCCCTTTTTTCCGTCGAGGCCTACGGGGCGGAGCCCGGGCACATCGCCCGTCCGCGCCCCTGTGCGTCACCGTGAGGTGACACAGGGGCGATTACGTCGGTGGCGTTCGGGAATGCTCCGGGGATCGCTCACCCGAGAGGCATCTGATGCACCGAACCACCCGCCGGATTGTCGGCACCACCTTCGCGGCAGCGGTCGCGAGCACTCTCTTCCTCAGCGCGCCTAGCGCCGGCGCAGCCCGCATACCGTTTGACCCGTCCACCGTCGGCCTCTTCGGCCAGCAGGACCCAACCTTCGACGGCGTTTACCGGCAGAGCCTGTCCCTCATCGCGCTCGACGCCGCGGGTGCCAGAGTCCCCGACCCTTCCGTGCAGTGGCTGCTGCGGCAGCAGTGTGGCAACGGTCGGTTCCCCTCGTACACCGACGTCCCGACGAGGAGGTGCGGCGTCGGTGACGGTGACGCGACTGCCCTGGCGACGATTGCACTCAAAGCCGTCGGGAAACGGGGCGCCGCCCGCGACGCCATGAACTGGCTCCTGGGGCAGCAGACGCGCTCCGGCGGCTGGGAGTTCAGCTCCGGCTTCGGCCCGAACTCCAACACGACGGGCCTGGTCGTCCAATCCATGATCGCGATGGGGATCAAGCCGTCCACAGTCAAGACCCAGTCGACCGGCCCGCAGTTCCTCCGGTCGCTGCAGCTCGGCTGCTCCACTGACGTCGTCGCCGACCGCGGTGCGTTGGACTACCAGAAGCAGTCCCCACTCGCCGCGAACGACTTCGCGACGGCCCAGGCCGCTCAGGCCCTCGCCGGGGCGTCCCTCCCCGTCGAGCCGGCCACGACCGATTCGTCATTACCTGCCTTCCTGTGCACGCCGGGAGGCCCGGACGTTTCACCGTCGGCCGCAGCAGCCGGGTACCTCGGCCGCGTCATCGACGCCAATGCCGGAGCGATCCCCAGTAGCTTCGGCCCGGGAGCCGACTACGGCAGCACCGCGAACGCCGTGCTCTCGCTGGTCGCTGCCGGCTACGGAGGCGATCAGATCGCCGCCGCAATACTCACGCTCGAGACGAACGCGGTCGACTTCACCAGGGACGACAGCGACGCCGTGCTGCCTGCTTCGGCAGCTGCTCTCGTCCTCGCGGCGCACGCCACGAGCGGCGACCCCAGATCGGTCGGCGTCACCAACCCGGTGCGCGACATTCTTGATTCGCGGACGCTCGCCGGCTGACATGAGTGCGCTCAGGTCCCGATCACTCGCGCTCCGCGGAGCCGCCGTTCTCGCGGCGTTCTTCGCGACGCTCGCAGTGCTCGGGACCTGGAGGGCCGCTCCCGCCGAGGCAACGTCGTACCGGTTCTGGTCGTACTGGCTCGGCGGCAACAGTGACTGGTCCTTCTCCAGCCAGGGGGCGAGCCGACGCCCGGCTGACGGCACGGTTGACGGTTGGCGCTTCGCGATCAGCGAAGCGTCATCATCGACGATCCCACCGCGTCATTCGTCGTCGTTCGGCCGGATCTGCGGATCAACCGATGCCGTGCAAGGCAGCAAGCGGGTCGGGCTGGTCGTCGACTTCGGGACAACGTCCGATGCTCCCGACGGTGAGACGCCGCGTGCTCTCATCAGCACCTGTGTCGTTGCACCGGTGGATGCCAACGGATACGAGGTTCTCGACCTCGCAGCCGTTCAAATGCGGACCAACTCAGGACTCGTCTGCGGGTTGAACGGCTATCCGGCAACCGAATGCGGCGTTGCCGTGCCCGACCCAGCTCCATCACCCACCGACAACCCATCAGGCACTGACGACGGCGGCGGGCCCAGGCCCGGCCCGACCAGTTCCGGCGGTGGTTCGACCGGTGGGGGGCAGAGGAACACCAACGCACCATCGGCTTCCGCCGCCTCCGGCGGCAACGCCGGCAAGGGCGATGACCCGTTGAGCGACAGCAAGAAGCGCTCAGCTTCGCAGCAGAAGGACGATGGCTCAGGAGCCAAGGGGCGGCAGGATGGGACGGACCCGAGCCCCGAGCAGACAGCTGTCGCCGCAGGCCAAGCAGCCGCGGCCGTAAGCACGGGCGGTTCCGGGTCTCCTGTGGGCATGGGCGTCGGGGTTGGTGTCGTTGCCGCACTGCTGGCTACCGCGTACCTGCTTCGCAGGAGGCGCGCATGACCACCCAGCGTGCGGCGAGGGCGCTGCACCCGATGGCGTGGTGGCTCTGGGCGCTCGCCCTCGCCGCCGCCGCGTCCCGCACGCTCAATCCCTTGCTTCTCGGGGCACTCATCGGAGTCGCCGCTCTCGTGGTCGCAGCCCGGCGCACCGAAGCGCCATGGGCAGCGAGCTTCCGGGCCTTCCTCATCTTGGGCACTGTCGTCCTTGGCGTACGCCTCGTCTTCGAAGCGCTATTCGGCGCTCCGATCCCCGGAACCACACTCTTCACGCTGCCAGAGTTGACCTTGCCTGAGTGGATGGCCGGCGTCCGACTGGGCGGCGATGTCACCGTCGAGGCCCTCGTGGCAGCCTTCTACTCCGGCCTCCAGCTGGTGGCAATTCTGGCGTGCGTTGGCGCAGCAAATGCGCTGGCCAACCCCACGCGGCTACTCAAGAGCGTGCCAGGGGCCCTCTACGAGGTGGGGGTCGCCGTCGTGGTTGCGCTCACGCTGATCCCTTCGGCACTGACCCACCTGCAGTTGATCCGCGAAGCCCGCCGACTCCGCGGTCAGCCGTCTCGTGGCATCGCCTCGGTCGCGCGTACCGCCACTGCGGTGCTCGCCGGTGCGCTGGAACGCTCATTGGCGCTCGCCGCCGCGATGGACTCACGAGGGTTCGGACGGCTTCGGCCACTGCCAGCTGGTGAGCGACGCGTCACGGCAGCGCTGACTCTGTCGGGTCTGGTCGCGCTACTCGTCGGCGGTTACGCCCTGCTGGACGCCAGTACCTCGCCCCTCGCTGCCGCCGCTCTGCTCGCTCTTGGGGCAACGCTGGCCCTCACGGGCCTTCACCGCGCCAACCGACGTGCGGTGCGCACCGTCTACCGGCCCGACCCTTGGCGCTGGCCAGAGACGGTGACCGCCGCCTCCGGCAGCATCACCGTCGCGGTCTACACAGTCGCCGCTGTCGTGATGCCGGCCACCATGCTGCCGACCACCAGTCCTCTGGCCTGGCCGGCATTGCCGCTGGTGCCGCTGCTCGCCACCCTGCTGGCCGCCGCACCGGCGTTGGCCGCTCCCCCGGTCCCCTCCACCTCCGGGGCGGGCACCAGCTATCCGGTGCAGCCGCCGGCTTCCGACGAACACTTGCCAGAGCCCAGCAAAGCGGTGGCGGCGTGATCCGCTTCGAGGCAGTCACCCTCACCTACCCAGACGCGTCCGCTCCGGCACTGCGTGACGTCTCGCTGCACATCCCAGAGGGCGAGCTCGCCCTCGTCGTCGGTCGAACGGGTTCGGGGAAGTCGTCGTTGCTGCGAGCCGTCAACGGTCTCGCACCCACCTTCACCGGCGGCACCCTCGATGGCCGCGTGACCGTCAATGGTCGTGACACCCGCGACCATCCACCCCGCGAGCTTGCCGACGTGGTGGGCGTCGTCATGCAGGACCCGCGCAACGGCTTCGTCACTGAGCTCGTCGAGGACGAGATCGCCTACGGGATGGAGTCGTTGGGGTTGGCACCTGAGGTCATGCGCCGTCGCGTCGAAGAGTCGCTGGATCTCCTTGGCCTCAACGACGTACGCCAACGACCCTTGCGCACGCTCTCCGGCGGTCAGCAGCAGCGCGCAGCCATCGCCGCGGTGCTGGCCCAGCACCCCCGAGTGCTCCTGCTCGACGAGCCGACGTCGGCTCTCGATCCGGCGGCAGCCGAGGAGGTCCTGGCCGCCCTGCAGCGACTGGTCCACGACCTCGGCCTCACCGTCCTGATGGCTGAGCACCGGCTTGAGCGTGTCGTGCAGTTCGCCGACCGCATCGTGCACGTACACGGCGACGGCCACGTCACTGACGGCCTGCCCGTCCAGGTCATGGCTGACGCCCCTGTTGCTCCTCCCGTGGTCGAGCTCGGTCGCTGGGCCAGATGGGAGCCACTGCCACTGACGGTTCGCGATGCCCGACGGTTTGCCGGACCTCTGCGGGCGACGCTGAGCGCCCTGCCTGCGTCGCCCGCCCCGGCCGTGACATCTGCGTCGCCGGTTAGCGCGACGGTCGCGGAGCTGAGGAAAGCCCGCGTCCAGTACGGGTCACACGTCGCGCTCAACGAGGTCGACCTCCAGCTACGCACCGGCGAGATTGTTGCCGTCATGGGTCGTAACGGAGCCGGGAAGTCCACGCTGCTGCGCTCACTCGTAGGGCTCACTGACGCGACAGCAGGGCAGGTGCGCGTGGGCGGTCGTGACCCTGTCCTGCTCGCCGGCCGAGATCTCACAAGTGCCGTCGGCATGGTGCCGCAAGATCCGGGTGACCTGCTGTGGAACGAGTCAGTGCGCCAGGAGTGCGAAGAGTCGGTCGACCCGGACGAAGCCAAGCGACTCTTCGATGACCTTGCACCGGGGGTCGACCCATCGATGCACCCACGCGACCTCTCCGAGGGGCAGCGACTGGCCCTGGCACTCGCAGTTGTTCTGTCCGCAGGCGCACCGCTGCTGCTCCTCGATGAACCCACTCGCGGGCTCGACTACCCCACCAAGCACCGACTGGTTGGGCTGTTGCGACGGCGCGCCGCGTCCGGCGGAACGATCGTCGTTGCTACCCACGACGTCGAGCTCGCGGCTGACCTCGCAACGCGAACGGTCGTCATCGCCGAGGGCGACATCGTCACCGACGGACCAACCCGTGATGTCGTGACAGCCTCCCCGCAGTTCGCACCTCAGGTCGCAAAGGTGCTCGCGCCCGTTCCCATGCTTACTGTCGCTGACGTCTTGGCCGCACTGCCGGAGGCGTTGTGACCCCCGCCCACCAGATCACCCCACGCTCGGCGGCAGCCATCGGGCTTTCGTCCTTGGTCGGTCTGCTCGCGTTCGCCTGGCCCCTGGTTGTCGACTCAGGCACCTGGTTAGCCGACAGCCCAGACGGTCCGTGGTTCTTCGCTCTCCTGGTACCGCTCCTGCTTGCGGTTGTCGTGGCTGAGATGAGTGAAGGCGGTATTGACGCCAAAACTGTCGCCCTGCTGGGCGTGCTCACGGCAGTTGCCGCCGCCCTTCGCCCCCTCTCCGGAGGCGTCACCGGCTTCCAACCGATGTTCGTTGTCCTCATCATCGGTGGTCGGGTCTTCGGGCCAGGGTTTGGATTCCTCCTCGGATCAACATCGATGCTCGCCTCAGCACTAATCACTGGGGGCGTCGGTCCGTGGTTGCCTTTCCAGATGATCGCCGCGGCCTGGGTCGGCCTGGGCGCGGGGCTGCTCCCCCGCTGCCGCGGACGCTGTGAGGTCGCGCTGCTCGCCGGCTACGGCGCGATGAGTGCGCTCGCCTTCGGCTTGCTCATGAACTTGTGGTTCTGGCCGTTCATCACCACCGAGGGCAGCATCGCTTTTGTTGCCGGCGACCCGATCAGCCAGAACCTCGGCCGGTTGATCGCGTTCACGCTCGCCACCTCATGGGGCTTCGACATCCCACGTGCCATCGGCAACGCGGTATTGATTGCAGCCCTCGGGGCACCGGCGTTACGAACGCTGCGGCGTGCCCATCGCGTCGCCGCCTTCGGAGCTGTTCCCACTTTCACCCCGCCACCAGCGACGCCGGTGACGGCGTGAAGATCCAGTTGCTGGGAACAGGGTCGGCCGACGGTTGGCCGAACCCCTTCTGCACCTGCGCATCCTGCGGTTGGGCACGGGCGTCTGGGGTGTTCCGGGGTCAAACCAGCGCACTGGTCGATGATCGGCTGCTGATTGATTGCGGCCCAGAGGTGCCGTCGGCCGCAACCCGACACGGCGCCGAACTCTCAGGCGTCCGAACGTTGCTCATCACCCACGCCCACCCCGATCACCTCGGCCCTGCCGCATTGCTCTTTCGCCATTGGGCGGGGCGGCGTGAAGGGCTCGACGTCTATGCACCTCAAGTCGTGCTCGACCAGTTACGCGACTGGATCGGGCCAGACGACCCCGTTCGCCTGCACCCGGTTGCCGCGAGCGACGTCCTGCAATGCGACGGTTACACCGTTCGCGTGCTGGCTGCCACGCACGGCGATGCCACCATCGGAGAAGCGGTCCTCTTCGATGTAGCAGCGGCAGATGGCGCTCGCCTGCTCTACGCGACCGACACCGGTCCCCTCTCCGACGACACCGTTGAGGCTGTCACCGACGCCGCCTTCGACGTGGTGCTCATCGAAGAGACCTTCGGGGACTTCACCGAGCACGGTACCCAGCACCTTGACCTCTCGACGTTCCCCGACCAACTGCGCCGGCTCAGGGAAGTCGGAGCCATCAACGATGCCAGCGACGTCGTCGCGGTGCATCTGTCACACCACAACCCGGTCTCTCTGGGGCGGCGGCTAGCACCCTGGGGAGCGCGCGTCGTTCCAGACGGCACCGTCCTGCGAACCGGTCCCAGCGCCACTGGCGAGCGACTCACCTCCCCGCACCGAACGTTGGTCATCGGCGGCGCCAGGTCGGGCAAGTCGCGCTACGCCGAGTCTCGGCTTGCTGCAGCCGAACGTGTTACGTACATCGCGACGGCTCCACCACGCCCCGGCGACACCGAGTGGGACGCCCGAGTAGCCGAACACCGCAGCCGCCGACCAGCGCATTGGACGACCGTCGAGACCGGAGATATCACGGCAGCGCTGCTCGACGCACACCGTGGAGAGACGTTGCTCATCGACTGCCTCACGCTCTGGCTGACCCAGGTGATGGACGACGCGGGCGCTTGGGACGGCGACGTCACTCTCGTCGACAAGCAGATCAACCAGCTGGTGGACGCTTGGAAAGTGACACAGGCGCAGGTTGTGGCCGTCAGCAACGAGGTCGGGCAGGGCGTGGTGCCGGCGACCGCGTCGGGCCGACTCTTCCGCGATACTCAAGGCCGATTGAACGCAGCTCTCGCCCAGGTCAGCGATGACGTCGTGCTCATGGTCGCAGGCCGACCAGTGCTGATATGACCATCGGACAACACACCCGCAACGAGAGGCACTACCAGTGAGCGTCGACCTTCAACGCTTCCGAGACGACATCACCCGTCCCGATGACAAGTTCCTCAAGGCAGCCGAGGCCCGTCAGCTGCTGCTGACCAAACCAACTGGCGCTCTCGGACGCTTGGAGCAGTTGTCAACGTGGATCGCGGCCACCCAAGGACAGTGCCCACCACGTTCGCTCGACCGTGCTCGCGTCGTCATCTTCGCCGGTGACCATGGGGTAGCCGCGTCTGGAGTCTCGGCTTACCCGCCGGAGGTCACCGCGCAGATGGTGCTGAACTTCCTTGCAGGCGGTGCGGCGGTTAACGCACTCGCGCGAACGGCAGGAGCCACGGTGCGCGTCGTCGACATGTCGGTGGCCAGTGACATCCCCGGCGTCCCGGACGAGGTAACAAAGTACAAAGTGCGGCGGGGTTCGGGGAACATTGCCGTCGAGGATGCCCTCACGCGCGAGGAGGCCGAGCAGGCATTCGCGGCCGGCGTCGCCATCGCCGATGAGGAGGTCGATGCCGGCGCCGACCTGCTCATCCCCGGCGACATGGGGATCGGCAACACAACCCCAGCTGCCGCCCTGATCGGGTTGCTCGCCTCGCGGGACGCCGCTGCAGTCACTGGTCGCGGCACTGGCATCGACGACGACGTCTGGATGCGCAAGGCTGCGGCGGTTCGCGATGCGATGCGTCGAGGACGCTCGGTCCGAGCCGACCAGATCGCCCTGCTGGCCACGGTCGGCGGCGCCGACTTCGCCGCCATGACCGGCTTCCTGCTGCAGGCTGCAGTGCGCAAGACGCCGGTGATCCTTGACGGCGTGGTCTCGGGGGCGTGCGCGATGCTGGCGCACAGAGTCGCCTATCGCTGCGCGAAGTGGTGGCAGGCCGGTCACCGATCGGTCGAACCTGCCCACGAGTATGTGCTCGCCCGCTTGCAGCTCGAGCCCCTCCTCGACTACCAGCTTCGCCTCGGCGAGGGAACTGGCGCGTTGCTCGCGCTACCTATCGTCCGTGCCGCTCAAGCGACCCTCACCGAGATGGCCACGTTCGACGAGGCAGGGGTCTCCGACCGCCCGAAAGACATCGTTGTCGACCAGGTCGTAGTCGAAGACGTCGCCGTCGAAGACGCGCTTGACGAAGCCTCGGAGTAACGGTGCTTGAGGCCGTGCGGCTGGCGTTCGGCACTCTGAGCGTCCTCCCGGTTGGTCACCCGCAGAAAGTCTCCGGGCGTACATGGGGTCAGGCTCTGGCGCTCGCGCCACTCGTGGGTTTGGTGCTCGGTGGCATCGCATGGGCCGTCGCCTTCGGTGTGGCTGAGGCAGGCGGTGCACCTGCGCTCGGCGCGGTGATGGGCGTCGCGGCCCTCGCCGCATTGACGCGAGGCCTGCACCTGGACGGACTGGCCGACGTCGCCGACGGACTGGGCAGCTGGCGTCCGCCCGAGCATGCGCGCGAGGTGATGAAACGCTCAGACATCGGACCCTTTGGCGTCGTAACCGTTCTGCTGGTCGTACTGGCACAGGTGGCGTCGCTGGAACAGGTCCTCTGGGCGCCGAACAAAGGCCTATCCGCCGTAACGCTCATCGGTGCGGCCGTCGTCAGCCGAGCCTCCCTCGCCATGACGTGCCGCAGCGGTGTGAGCGCTGCCACACCGGACGGACTCGGAGCACAGGTCGCTGAGAGCCTGTCCCCCGCTTCGACCATCGTGATAGCCGCCGCCACCATGGCTCTGGTGACTGGTGCCGCGGCTCTTACCGCTGTGGACGCGGTCACCCCTGTTGCAATCAGCACAGGTGTTGCTCTCGGTGTTGCCGAGACCTGGCGACGACACTGTTCGCGCCGGTTGGGCGGAGTCACCGGCGACGTCCTGGGGTCGGTCGAGCAGGTGGCCTTCACGGCGTTCTTGGTCACGCTCGTCCTCCTGCTGCCCTGACTTGCCGACACTCAGACCCACCGGTGGCCCCGCACCCATCCTCACTGACACTCGGCGGGCTTGGGGGTGGATCTCAGCGGGGGGAGGCGTCCACAAAGGGTGGGCGGACCACCGTCATGGTGGAGGCCCGGCCTCGGACGTCGACGGTGACCTCAGCGCCATCGACAACGGCCGCGTCCAGCAGCGCAAGTCCGATACCGGTACGCAACGTCGGCGAGAAGGTTCCGCTGGTGGCCTCACCGATCACAGCACCAGAGCCGGTGTCCTTGACCTCCATATGCGGACGCGGGATGCCACGGTCGGCGGCCAGCAGCCCCCACAGACGCCGCGACGGCCCCGCTTCCCTTTCGGCCAGCAGCGCGCCACGCCCGGCGAACTCCGGCTTGCTCCACCCGACAGCCCACCCGGCCCGCGCCTGAACAGGGCTGATCGTCGGCGACAGGTCCTGTCCGTGCAGGGGATAGCCCATCTCAGTGCGCAAGGTGTCGCGCGCACCAAGACCAACGGGACGCCCACCTTCTGCCGACACGACCGCCACGAGCGCGTCCCAGAGTGCTGGGGTCGCTCCCCACGTTGGCAGCAACTCGTACCCACGCTCACCCGTGTAGCCGGTGCGGCAGACGGTCAGCGCAGTTCCCGCAAACTGCGCGTCAACGAACGCCATGTAGTCCAGCTCGTGCGGTAGGTCCAGGGCCGCCATCACCGCGTCAGAGCCCGGGCCCTGGACAGCGAGTACGCCGTAGTCGGTGTGTTGGCTCTCAACGGTGACCCCCTGCGGCGCAGCGGAGGCCAGGCGGTCGACCACTGCAGCGGTGTTCGCAGCATTCGGGACGACGAAGACGTCGTCGTCGTCGCGGAGGTAGACGATGAGGTCGTCGACGACGCCGCCCGTGTCATTGCACAGCATCGAGTACTGAGCCTGGCCGTCACCGATCCGGCCAAGGTCGTTGGTGAACTGCTCATTGACGAAGTCACGAGCGCCGGCGCCGCTGACACGCAGCTTCCCGAGGTGCGAGACGTCAAAGAGGCCAACGGCTTCGCGTACCGCGACGTGCTCTTTGAGAACCCCACCGTCCGGGTAGTCGATCGGCATCTCCCAACCGCCAAAATCAGCCAGTTTGGCGCCAAGCGCCACGTGCCGGTCATGGAGGGGCGTATGCAGGAGGGGGGATGTCATGCACGGGAGGCTACCCTCCACGTCATCGCACTAGGCTGAGCCGACCCGCCATCAAGAACCGGAGTGAGGCCCTGTGACCTCGATCGAGCTGAGCAACAACAACCCCGCCCGCATCCGCGCCACCGCCATTGTGATCGGCGTCCTGAAGAAGGGCGACGGGATCACCCTCGCGCCAGGCTCAAAGGCTGTTGGCACCGCTTACGGCCGCACCTTGACGCGTGCGCTCACCTCACTGGGCGCAACCGGAGATGCCGGTCAGGTCACGCGTATCCCGAAGGCTGGCTCGGTGGCGTCCGCAGTCGTGATCGCGGTGGGGCTCGGCGACGCCGTCCCCGCGGCCGAAGGGCTGCGTCGCGCAGCCGGCAATGCCGTGCGCGCAGCCGCGGGGATGGACAGCGTCGCGCTCGCGCTCCCGGCCACCTCCGATGACGAGCTCAGGGCCGTCACCGAAGGCGCCCTCTTTGGCGCCTACGCCTTCACCACGTACCGCAAGAACTCGGCGAAGGCGCACAAGTCGCCCGTCAAGGCAGTCACGGTTGCAACACCCTTGGCACAAGAAAAGGACGCCGCTGCGGTCGTCATCGAGGTCAAGACCGTAGCGAAGAGCCTCATCCTCGTCCGCGACCTGATCAACACCGCGCCATCTGACCTGGCCCCAGCCGACTTCGCCAACACCGCAGTGTCGGCATGCCGAAGCCTCAAGCTGGACATCGAGGTGCTGGACGACGCGGCGCTAGCCAAGGGCAAGTACGGCGGACTCCTCGGCGTCGGAATGGGATCGGTGAACCCGCCGCGCCTGGTGCGGATCGCCTACCGCCACCCGAAAGCCAAGCGACACATCGCCTTCGTCGGCAAGGGCATCACGTTCGACTCCGGCGGCATCTCGATCAAGCCGGCGGCCAACATGGACGCGATGAAGAGCGACATGAGTGGAGCAGCTGCTGTGCTCGGTGCGTTGACAGCCATCGGGCGTCTCAAGCCAGAGGTCAACGTGACCGGGTACATGGCGATGGCCGAGAACATGCCGTCGGGGTCAGCCCAACGTCCGAGCGACGTCATCACCATTCGCGGCGGGCGGACCGTCGAGGTACTCAACACCGACGCAGAGGGACGACTGGTGCTCGCCGACGCCATCGTCAGGGCTGGTGAGGATAAGCCTGACACGATCGTCGACGTCGCGACGCTCACCGGGGCAGCCGTTGTCGCGCTGGGCAACAAGACATCGGGGATCATGGCCAACGACGACGACTTTCGGTCCCACGTCCACGCGGTCGCGACATCCGTCGGCGAGCAGATGTGGCCGATGATGCTGCCACCTGAGCTGCGTTCCTCGATGGATTCAAAGGTCGCCGACATCGCCAACATCGGCGACAGGTTGGGTGGCATGCAGGTGGCCGGCCTCTTCCTGAAGGAGTTCGTCCCGGACGGGGTCACCTGGGCGCACCTGGACATCGCGGGTCCGGCCTTCAACGAGGGCGAGGCCTTCGGGTACACGCCCAAGGGCGGCACGGGGGCGGCAATGCGCACCCTGGTGGCGCTCGCCGCGGCCGCCGCCCAGGACTAGTCGGCCCTCGTTACCGCTCCCCGCTTACCGCTCCCTGCTCCCGGTGGCGCTCGGGGGCCTAGGCCGCTTGGGTGGATATGGCCCGCTTGGACTAGTCCATCCGAGTGATCATCTCTCACACTGGGTAACGCCGCAGCTACCTTCGGAGACGAACGGGTACCACACCCGATCATCTTGGAGGACACGTGACCCCCAACGCCCACCCCTTCCTCGCGACCGCTCTCGGCAAAGCCAAGGTCGGCGGACTCGTTCTCGCCGTCACGGTCCTGATCGCGGGAACGGCCGAGGCGGCAACGGGGGCTCCTCACTGGAGGGACGACCCGGCTCCAGTCGCTGACACCGAGCCGATCACCGTTCCCGTCGACTGCCCGACCGAGGAGCCGGTCCCCAACCCCTCGATCGACTCCACGGACGGGCCAGCCGACGAACCGAGTGACCAGACGACGGCCGACCCCGAGGTCACCGCCGACCCAGCAGTTACCGCTGACCCGCAAGCCAGTGAGGAACCAGAGCCAACCGAGTGCCCTGACGTGAGCGACAATCCGACCGACGAGCCAACCGGCGACAGCACCGAAGAGCCCAGCGACGATCCGACTGATGAACCGGTCACCGATCCGGCCCCCGAACCCACTCCGGTGGCCTGCGCTGACGCCAAGAACCATGGCCAGTACGTCTCAAGTGTGGCCAAGAGCACACCACCTGGGCCTGGGCACGGTGCTGCCGTGTCGGCCGCGGCCCACAGCACCTGCGGCAAGAAGTCCCCATCGGATGAACCAGCTCAGGACGAGAGCGATGACACCGACAAGGCCAGCCACGTTCCCCCTGGCCAAGCGAAGAAGAACGACACCGCGGCAGGAACTAGTCACGTCCCGCCTGGTCAAGCCAAGAAGGACGAAGCGGCCGGAGCCTCCGACAGCGCCGGATCAGCCCCCGGTAATAGCGGCAACGCTCCCGGACACAACAAGTAGCCAGCTCACCACCACGAGAAAAGAGGCACCCCTTCCCACTCCCGGCGCAGCGATTTCCTCGCTCCCCTGTAAGCGCCGGGCTGGTGCACCCCGCACCATCAGCAGTGGTACTTCCCTCACCACTGCATCAAAGGTCCCGTCCTAGGACGGGACCTTTGATGCAGCCAGCCCTGGTGATGCAGCCAGCCCTTGAGGGTCTAGGCGCCGCCATTCCATTCGCGCATGCGCTTGGGGTAGCCCATCAGGTTGACGTCGTAGCAGGGGATCCCGTGCTTGTGTGCCCACGTGAAGGCAGTGGCCGCGTCCGGCACCGGGCGCCTTGTCCATTCGCCGTCGGCCGCCACCAAGACGATGGTTGTCGCGCTGACGGCAGTCTGCGGCTCCACATAGGCCTCAACACCACGGCGCGTCGCAATGAACTCCTCGAGGTACTTCCGGTCCTCGGACTTGCTGGTCTTGCTGGTCTTGCCGGTCCTGCCAGGCGATTCTGGGGAGCCCGAGCCACGACGTCGCAGCCATTTCATGACGCGTACCTCCAGCAGTCGGGCCAACGGACGTCACCAGCAGACTAAGCCTCAACGGTAGCGCCGCGAAGTCACTGGCGGTCGCAGGACGCGGTTGCCGACCTCATCAGCAAGGGTGACAAGATGGCAGGAGTCGTTCTTCGTACAGAGGAGTCGCCCGTGTCCGAGCACGCCGGGAGCACCGTTCACGACATCGTGATCCTCGGCGGTGGCAGCGGTGGCTATGCCTGCGCCCTGCGCGCCGCCCAGTTCGGCCTTGACGTCGTCTTGGTCGAGAAGGGCAAGCTCGGCGGCACCTGCCTGCACCAGGGGTGCATCCCGACCAAGGCCCTGCTGCACTCTGCGGAGGTAGCCGACGCGGCCCGCGACGGTGAGCAGTTCGGCGTGAAGTCGACGTTCGACGGGATCGACATGGCCGCCGTCAACGCCTACAAAGATGGTGTCGTCACCCGCCTCTACAAGGGACTCACCGGGCTCGTGAAGAGCCGAGGGGTGACCTTCGTCGAGGGCTCCGGCCACCTCGTGCGCCCCGACACGGTCGCCGTCGGAGACAGCACCTACACCGGACGCCACGTCGTCCTGGCCACCGGATCAGTGCCGAGGTCGCTACCGGGTCTTTCGATCGACGGTTCACGCGTCATCACCAGTGACCACGCCATCGATCTTGACTACGTGCCGCGGTCGGTGGTCGTCCTCGGCGGCGGCGTCATCGGTGTCGAGTTCGCGAGCGTCTGGCGTTCGTTCGGAGCCGCCGTCACGATCGTTGAAGCCCTCCCCCATCTGCTTCCGCTGGAGGACGACGAGCTCTCCAAGCAGATCGAGCGCCAGTTCCGTAAGCGCGGGATCTCCTACGAGCTCGGCGTCCGATTCAGCAAGGTGGAGGAATCTGCGACCGGCGTCGTCGTCCACCTCGAGAACGGCAAAGCGATCGAAGCCGACCTGTTGCTGGTTGCAATAGGACGCGAGCCGGTGTCTTCCGGCTTGGGCTTCGAGGACGCCGGAGTGGCGATGGACCGCGGCTGCGTCACCGTTGACGAGTACTGCCGCACCTCGGTGCCCAACGTCTACGCCGTTGGCGACCTCATCCCCACCCTGCAACTGGCCCATGTCGGCTTCGGCGAGGGCATCTTGGTCGCCGAGCACATCGCAGGGCTCGACCCTCGGCCGATCGACTACGACGGCGTCCCGCGGGTGACGTACAGCGAGCCCGAGGTGGCTTCGGTGGGCCTCACCGAGGCCGCGGCACGGCAAAAGTACGGAGATTCCGTTACCACCGTGAAGTACGACTTGGCCGGTAACGGCAAGAGCCAGATTCTCAAGACGGCCGGACTCGTCAAACTGGTCGCCGTCAAGGACGGTCCCGTTGTCGGCGTTCACATCATCGGTAGTCGCGTCGGTGAGCTGCTCGCCGAGGGACAGCTCATCTACAACTGGGAGGCCTACGCCGACGATGTAGCCTCACTGATCCACGCCCACCCCACCCAGAGCGAGGCGATGGGCGAGGCTCACCTCGCGCTCGCCGGAAAACCCCTGCACTCCCACTCCTGACCAGCCCCAGTACTGCCGAAGGGAACGTCATGTCGGTCTCCGTGAAGATGCCGCTGCTCGGCGAGAGCGTCACCGAGGGCACCGTCACGCGGTGGCTGAAGAAAGAGGGTGATGCGGTCTCCACCGACGAGCCACTGCTCGAGGTCTCAACCGACAAGGTCGACACCGAGATCCCGGCACCTGTCACCGGCGTCCTGCTGCGGATTCTCGCCCAGGAGGACGAGACAGTGGCTGTCGGCGCTGAGTTGGCCGTGATCGGGGGGGCGAACGAGGCCCCACTGCGGACAGCCGCTGATCCGGAGCCAGCCGCCGAGGCACCGACCCCCGTCGCAGACGCCCCTGCCGACCCAGAACCGCCAGCCACTGCTGCCGAGCCTTCCCAGCCCGCACCGGCACCGGCGACCGCAACTCCGGCTGCAACTCCGGCTGCAACTCCGGCCGCACCGACCGTCGGAGCCAGCACACCCATCGTGCTGCCGGCCCTCGGAGAGAGCGTCACCGAAGGAACTGTCACCAGATGGCTCAAGCAGGTCGGCGACTCGGTGGCAGTCGACGAACCGCTCCTCGAGGTCTCAACGGACAAGGTCGACACCGAGATCCCGTCGCCCGTCGCAGGCGTGCTGTTGGCGATCAACGTTGGCGAAGACCAGACCGTCGACGTCGGGACAGCGCTCGGAGTGATCGGCACGGCCGGCGGCGCTACTCCCGCGGCCCATGTACCCTCCCCCTCCCTCACCCCCACCGCCGCGGCACCCTCCGCGCCGGAACCGCCAGCGCCAACACCACCAGCGCCAACACCACCAGCGCCGTCCGCTCCGACGATGCCGTCGCCACCGGCGACCCCGGCAACGCCGGCTGCAGTAGATGTTGGCTACGTCACGCCCCTTGTCCGCAAGCTCGCCGCCGAGTACGCCGTCGACCTGTCAACGCTGACCGGCACCGGGGTTGGCGGTCGCATCCGCAAGCAGGACGTCCTGGACGCAGCCAAGCTCGTGGCCCAACGGTCAGCGCAACCGCAAGGAGCAGCGTCAGCTGCGCCGACGCGCCTAACCGCCGACGCCTCGCCGCTGAGGGGTCGGACCGAGAAGATGACCCGCCTGCGCAAGGTGATCGCCGAGCGGCTCGTCGACTCCCTCCAGAGCTCGGCACAGCTGACCACCGTCATCGAGGTCGATGTCACCCGCATCGCGTTGCTGCGCGACCGCGCCAAGCGCGACTTCGCCGAGCGCGAAGGCGTCAAGCTCAGTTACCTCCCCTTCTTCGCGAAGGCATCGGTCGAGGCGCTCAAGGTGCATCCATCTCTCAATGCCAGCATCGACAGTGAGGCAGGCACCGTCACCTACCACAGCGTCGAGAACCTCGGGGTGGCCGTCGACACCGAGCGCGGCCTCCTCGTCCCGGTGATCCATACCGCTGGCGACCTCAACATTGCTGGCCTCGCCAAGCGGATCGCCGACATCGCCGCCCGCACTCGGTCCAGCACCATCTCCCCTGACGAGCTGTCCGGTGGAACCTTCACCCTCACCAACACCGGCAGCCGAGGTGCGCTCTTCGACACCCCGATCATCAACCAGCCTCAGGTGGCAATCCTCGGTACCGGAGCGGTCGTCAAGCGACCCGTCGTCATCACCGACGACACCGGCGCCGACTCCATCGCAATCCGTTCAATGGTCTTCCTCGCCCTCACCTACGATCACCGACTTGTTGACGGCGCCGGCGCCGCCCGCTTCCTGATGACCCTGAAGGAGCGCCTCGAAGAGGGCGCCTTCGAAGCCGACCTCGGCATCTGACCTTCCCCATCCGCGCCGTGGGGGGGTTGGGGGGGGGGCCCCCCGCCGCCCCCCCGCCCCGCGGGGGGGGGGGGGGGGGGGGGGCGGGGGGGCCG
>JAJAYZ010000045.1 GCA_027118455.1 Actinomycetes bacterium | reverse complement strand
CCCCCGGCGGGGGGCCCCGGGGCTTTCTAGAAGTCAAAAGGGATTGTCGTGGCGGTCATGCCGCACATGTTTGAAAGCAGCGCGTCAGTGCAAGGGACGACTGGGCTCTGACATAGCGACTTCGTCGCGGGTGGCAAGAACTGCTGCTGTACTGGCGCGATGTGAAGGATAGGACGAGTGTGGCTAGGGCCGCGATACCTGTCCGGTTCTCCGTCATTTGATGGCCCAGTTCACAGATGTCGAGTACTGGTCTGCAGCTCTGATCACGATCGCCGTATTCTTCGGATTCACGCTCGGCGAAGACCCAGGAATCAAGATGATGGGCCTCGGTCTGGCGACTGCCATCTTCCTCGACGCCACGGTCGTCGCGTCTCGTCTTGGTGCCGGCCACCATGAAGCTGTCGGGCGCCGCCAATTAGTGGATTTTGCGCTGGCGTCAGGTGCTCCAGACCTTGACGATGCTCGGTTGCAGCGTGTGGGCGACAACCGAGCGTAGATCGGCAATCACCACCTCCGGATCGACGACTTGACGCAGATCAGAGGCGAACTGCTCGACGGTCTGGGCGGCGTCGTAGCGCTCACGGTCGAACCGCCTGTCGACCCCTGCCTGGACGCGGCGAAGCAGCGGACGAAATGCGGCGGCAGCTGCGAGAGTCGCTGCCGCGACCGCTAGTGAAGAGGAGTCAGGCACTAGCTGGGTGATGAGTGCGACGACGACGCCATAGGTCGCCGCCAACAAACCCGTCACCACGCCGTAGGAGGTGGTGCGCGAGATGATGCGCTCAATGTCGTACAGCCGATACTTGAGAACGGCAACGCAAATTGACAGTGGCAGTAGGCAGAACGAGAGCATTGCCAAGGTCTGGAGCACAGACAGCAGCGGTGGCGCCTCTGGCCCCCAGTCGTACCGAATGGAGGCCACCAGCGTGACGCTGTACAGCACGCCGATGGTGGCAGCAGCCCAGGTGATCCAACGAATCTGCTCGCGTTCTACTGATGTAGCCCGGCGGAACCGCAGAACCAGCGAGAATACGCTGATCCCGATGACGACGGGCAACAGCAGAATTAAGGCGGCGGCCCAATTCATCCAGGAGAGGTAGAAGGCGTTTGTCGCGCCGTCCTCTGTCACCGCACCCCCGGTCGTCACGGCAAAAGTGAGCACGATCAGGTAGCAGAACGAGGCTGTTGAAAAGCGCTTCCACCACGGGGAGGGAAGCAAAGATCCGTTGGGAAAGCGCAGCAGGAGCTGGGTCCCCATCAGGCCGAGAGGGATCACCCAGCCGCCTTCGAAGGGCGTGATGAATGCTGCGGACCACGAAGTGCCAATGATCAGCAGTAGCCAGGCGAGGAAGTTGTTCGGCAGCTTGAGGGTCAACAGCCCACCCGGCAGGACGAACGAGGCCAGCAACACGGCACTGCCAACGTCCTGGACGCCGTCGGCGAGAATCAGGATCACGCTGATCACGGCCACATTCAAGGCGATGAGCACCCAGGCGACCGCTTGGCGCAGGCTGAACCGGCTCATCGTTGACTCCTTGGACCTGTGGCCTCCAGTATCTAGCGGCCACCGTTCCGGGATCGTTACGAGAACACAGCCCGTCGCCCCACGATCGCCACAAGCCCGGCAGGAAGCTGCTCGTTTCCGAAGGCTGGTCGAACCTCCGCGGCCAGCCCCCAAGGATGCCAGCCGTGCAGGGATCGCTGAGGTGTCGATCAGTACGTCATCGTGGCGCTCGCCTCGACGATTGCGTCCCCGCTCCGGATCGCACGGGTCGATGGCCAAAATACCGCCAGGACCCGGCTTTGAGGCTGTCGCGAGTGCGACGCGGGACCGGTCGAGAGCCGCTTCATCCTGGAGGTAGTTCAGCTCATGTCTGACCGGGGCGGGACGTGCGGAGTTTCCCACGGAAAGCAGTGAGACCAGGCCGCGACCCCGGTGGATCGGGTCGGATCAAGTCTAGGGGGCTGGGTTTTGAGGTGCTTTGGCCACGAGGCGAGCGTCAGGACGGGTGTTCTTGGCTCTGGATCCGCGGGTGGATGTGGTTAAGCCCGGTCTGGCGATTGGGGGGGCGGGGGAGTCAGCCAGCCACCTGAGGGGGCGACTGTTGTCGGTCGATCGCCCGTTGCCAGTGTGACGTGCCCAGGCGTTCGGGGCGAGCGCGGCAATCAGCAAGATGACGGTCTGGTTGCGCAATCCCCAGGTGGGGGGCCGCCGGTTGTAGAAGGCGCGTTCGAACTGCGCGTTCAGCGACTCGGTGTCTGCCCGCACCCCGTAGACCCCCGTGTAGTCGGGGTCAGGACGCGCAGGATTTCGTTGTCAGTCGTGGATCGAGTTCTTCGAGGACATGGCCGCGCTTGCTCAGCTCGCGGCCGTTTCCGAAGGGGTGTCGGACGCGATGACCGAGCAGTGCCAGCGAGACTCTTTCCAACCCGTCGCGGTCTGCATCCAGATGACCGCCGCAAAACCACGCCTCCCACCCAGCCCGGGTCCGAATCGGTACACCGCTGCCGTCCGGCGCGATGTCGACGATCCCGAAGTCGTCGTCACAAAGACCAGTCAAGGTGTCGAAGTCGTGCTCGCGCACGGCACGCAGCAACAGCGTTCGCCCAAAGAACGGGCTCCTCGGCGGACGCAACCGGTGGGTGGTCCAACGAGGAGCCCGAGGACACGGACACGACAGGACCCGACCATCAGAAGGTGGCGGCTCCAAACCCTAGCCCGAGTGCGCTCACTACGGAGCTGAGGTGACGGGCTCACGTTCGGGCGGCCCATCGGAGACGAAGTCCTTGGTGCTCAGCTCCTGCCGCGCAAATGCAGCGTCGTCGTGGAACGACTTGAGCCGCGCGATCCGGTAGATGAGCAAAGCAAACACCGCCTTGGCGATCACGTCAGCAATGGAGTAGCCGACCTGACGGGCCACGAAGGCGTCGGCACCCCCGAAGCCCATCATCGGGAACATGTACGCAATGGGGTAGAAGCCCCAAGAGGCCAGCAACACCCACCGGAGGTTCTTGACCCAATCACGGGCCTCACCAGGCTGATCCTCGATCGACTTGGTCAGCTCGACGAAGAGGATGTAAACGATGTAGAGGAACGGAATCGTCGACGCCGCGCCCCACAGGCCTCGGGTGAGGTTGTCGCTCGCAACTTCCCCCGGGTAGCCCAAGATGATCATCAGGGCCGACGCCGGGACGAGGCGCAACAGCAGTCGTCGGGACTCCGTCTGCGTCACGGTCAAGATAGCCACCGTTTCCACCAGCAGCAGCGGGACCGTCAAAAGCCAGTCGACGTACCGATAACCCTCATTGAAGGCCAAACCGTTGACGAGACCAAACGGACCAGCCCCGTCAGCAGCGAAGGAGACGTACGCATCCTTAAAACTGTCGAAGATGCGGAAATAGTGGTAGGTCGCGATCCCCGTCACCATCGCGGAGATGACCAAGGCTGTGCGATACCGGGGGAGAACCCGGCCCTGGGAAACGAGCAGGAAGATCGACGCAAAAAGCATCGCTGCCAGTGCAAAGGACGTGGTGTTGTAGACAATGTCAAACTGTCCCTTGGTAAGTTCGGGAATCCCGACCATGCTGACAACCTCCTG
>JAJAYZ010000044.1 GCA_027118455.1 Actinomycetes bacterium | reverse complement strand
CCGTAAAACTCATCAAATGGGCCAAACGCTGGACCGACTAGAAACACCTATCCGCGCGCGCTCTTAGCGACCGAGCTTGGGGGCCACCAGCCGGGTACCCGCCCATTCAGGGGCCGCGCTCGTGCTCTTGGTGGACGAGAGCCCCGCGGTACGCGCAGCTTCGCCGATCTCACTGGGCTCGACGTGACCGTCACGACCCGCCTTCGGGGTGAAGAGCCACACCACTCCCCCGGAGGTGATCGCCGACAAGCCGTCCACCAGGGCGTCGACGAGGTCGCCGTCATCCTCACGCCACCACAGCACGACGACGTCGGCGACGTCATCGAAGTCCTCCCCAACCACCGCTGCACCGATGGCCAGCTCGATGCCGGCACGCAACGGGGCGTCGGCGTCCTCGTCAAAGCCGATCTCGAGGACCACCTGGCCGGCCGCAAAGCCCATACGCGCGGCTGGACTGTTCGGCGCGCCCTCCGGCCCGTCGCTCCCGCTCACGCACGCCCCTCCCGATTCAACGGGACCCTCGGCAGGGTCCACCCGTCTAGTCCATTACAGCCGGGACCGACACGCAAGCACATCGGGCCATCTTCGGGAAGGGAGTCGTGCGCGCCGACGAGAGCAATTCAGGCCCCTGCGGCGTCCTGATGGTGGATCACTGCGTCCGCGCCGGGAAAGACCAGCCCTTCGTGACCATCCTCAAAGCGCACGAGGAACGGTGGGGCTCCGGCTTCGCCACGCACCTCGATGATCTCTGCGCTGCGGTCTGGCTCACCCACATGGTGCGACTTCATGATCAGGGTCTCTCCGACCTTGGCCTGCATGGCGACCTCCTTGACGAGGCGCCAGCGGGTACGCCAGCGAACCGGACACCTCCCAGCGTGCCCCACCCAAGAGGCGGACGGAAGGGACCTTCGGCCGCGCGTAGGCTACGAGAGTACCGATCGACTGCCCGCACGAAGTGAGGCGATACAAGCGTGAACACCGGACGTGAACGCGAGCCCCTGATCAGCGCTGGCCTGCCAACGCAGCTCGTCGACGTCGACCCTGAGGAGACGCAAGAGTGGCGCGACTCCCTCGATGACGTCATCGACACCCAGGGCGCATACCGCGCGAGGTACCTCATGCTCAGCCTGCTGCAGCGGGCACGGCAACGAAACGTCGGCGTCCCCTCGTTGACCACTACCGACTACCTCAACACGATCACTCCCGAGCAGGAGCCGTGGTTCCCAGGCGACGAGTGGGTGGAGCGACGACTCCGGGCCTACATGCGCTGGAACGCAGCGATCATGGTGCACCGCGCCCAACGGCCCGGGGTCGGTGTTGGCGGACACATCTCTACCTACGCCTCGAGCGCCTCTCTCTATGAGGTCGGTTTCAACCACTTCTTCCGGGGCTCGGACCACCCCGGTGGGGGTGACCAGATCTACATCCAGGGCCACGCGTCGCCGGGTATCTACGCGCGGGCGTTCCTTGAGGGCCGCCTCGACGAAGATCGGATGGACGGCTTCCGACAGGAGTTGTCGCACCCTGGCGGAGGCTTGCCCTCCTACCCGCACCCTCGCCTGATGCCCGACTTCTGGCAGTTCCCAACCGTGTCGATGGGCCTCGGGTCGATCAACGCCATCTACCAGGCGCAGTTCAACCGCTACCTCCACAACCGCGGGATCAAGGACACCTCCGACCAGCACGTGTGGGCGTTTCTCGGTGACGGCGAGATGGACGAGGTCGAGTCACTCGGCTCCATCGGTCTCGCAGCGCGCGAAGAGCTCGACAACCTGACCTTCGTCATCAACTGCAACTTGCAGCGTCTGGACGGACCGGTACGCGGCAACGGAAAGATCATCCAAGAGCTCGAGGCGTTCTTCCGTGGCGCGGGCTGGAACGTCATTAAGGTGATCTGGGGCCGCAGCTGGGACCCGTTGCTCGCCCAGGACTCCGCCGGCGCGCTTGTCAACATCATGAACGCGACGCCCGACGGCGACTTCCAGACCTACAAGTCCGAGAACGGCGCCTTCGTCCGGGAGCACTTCTTCGGCCGTGACCCGCGCACCCAGAAGATGGTCGAGGAGTGGACCGACGACGAGATCTGGGCGCTCCAGCGCGGTGGGCACGATCACCGCAAACTGCACGCCGCTTACCAGTCCGCCGTCGAGCACAAGGGCCAGCCGACGGTGGTCTTGGCCAAGACCATCAAGGGTTGGACCCTCGGGTCACACTTCGAAGGGCGTAACTCGACGCACCAGATGAAGAAGCTCAGCCTCGACGACCTCAAGGACTTCCGCGACCGGTTGAAGATCCCGATCGATGATGACCAGATTGACGCGAAACTGCCGCCCTACTACCGGCCGGACAAAGACAGCGACGTCACCCGCTACCTCCAGGAACGCCGACAGGCTTTGGGCGGTCACCTGCCCAAGCGACGCACCACCAGCCGACCACTTGTGCTTCCTGGTGACGCCTCCTACGACGCGGCCAGGCGCGGCTCAGGTAAGCAGCACGTGGCAACGACAATGGCGTTCGTCCGGTTGCTCAAGGACCTCCTCAAAGACCCAGAGATCGGTCATCGCATCGTTCCGATCATCCCGGACGAGGCACGGACCTTCGGCATGGATGCGATGTTCCCGGTGCAGAAGATCTACAACCCGCACGGCCAAACGTACGTTTCCGTCGATCGTGAGCTGATGCTGTCGTACAAGGAAGCAACCGACGGCCAGCTGTTGCACCAAGGAATCAGCGAGGCCGGGTCAGTGTCGTCCTTCATTGCGGCTGGCAGCTCGTACTCCACCCATGACGAACCGATGATCCCGATCTACATCTTCTACTCGATGTTCGGGTTCCAGCGCACCGCTGACTCGCTCTGGGCAGCCGCCGACCAGATGACCCGAGGGTTCCTCGTCGGCGCAACCGCCGGGCGCACCACACTCAACGGCGAGGGGCTGCAACACGAGGACGGGCACTCGCACCTGATCGCGGCAACCAACCCCGCTGCGGTTTCGTACGACCCGGCATTCGCCTTCGAGATTGGGCACATCGTGCGCGACGGGCTTCGTCGCATGTACGGCGAAGACTCCGAGAACATTTTCTACTACCTGACGATGTATAACGAGCCCATCGACCAACCGGCCGAGCCCGCAGATCTCGACGTCGACGGCCTGCTTCGCGGGCTCCACTGCTACCGCCCCGCCACTAGCGAGTTCGAGGTACGGGCACAGGTGTTGGCCAGCGGGTCCGCGATGCCAGCTGCGTTGCGTGCGCAACAGCTACTCGCCGCCGACTGGGGTGTCGCCGCCGATGTCTGGTCGGTGACATCGTGGGTTGAGCTGCACCGCGACGGGCTGAGAGCCGACGATGCCAACCTGCTTGCCCCGGCGTCCGAACCTCAGGTGGCCTATGTGACCAGTCGGCTCGCCGACGTCGACGGCCCCGTGGTCGCTGTCTCGGACTACCAGCGAGCTGTTCAAGAGCTGATCCGCCCGTGGGTTCCCGGTGACTACGTCACCCTCGGTACCGATGGCTTCGGCCTGTCGGACACCCGGGGAGCGCTGCGGCGCCACTTCCGGATTGACGCCGAGGCCATTACGGTGCGGACCCTGCAAGAACTTGCCAGACGTGGCGAGGTCAAGCGCGAGACTGTCAAGGAAGCCTTCGACCGGTACCAGCTCGACGACCCACGAGCCGCAGACCCGGGAGCAAGCATGGGTGACACCTGAGGGGATCATGACCAAACACCTACCGGAGGACAACAACGAGTCGCTCGACGCCGAGGATCGTGTCTCCAAGCTGAGTAAGAAAGTCTACGAGCAGGAGCTGTATCGCCTGCAGACCGAGCTGGGCCAGCTGCAGGAGTGGGTGCGCTCCACCGGTCAACGTGTTGTCATCGTCTTCGAGGGTCGCGATGCCGCAGGCAAGGGTGGCACGCTCAAGCGCATCACCCAGTACCTGAACCCCCGCGTTGCCCGGATTATCGCGCTGCCGTCGCCCACGGAGCGACAACGCACAGAGTGGTACTTCCAGCGCTACATCGAGCACCTGCCCGCAGCTGGCGAGATCGTTTTCTTCGACCGCAGTTGGTACAACCGCGCTGGCGTTGAGCGAGTCATGGAGTTCTGTACCGATGAGGAATACCGACGCTTCCTGCACCAGGCTCCAATCTTCGAGCGCATGCTTGTAGAAGAGGGAATCGCCCTGCGTAAGTACTGGTTCAGCGTGAGTCTGGACGAACAGGAACGCCGGTTTCAGTCCCGCCTGCACGACCCACTACGCCGGTGGAAGCTCTCCCCGATGGACGTCGAGTCGATCAAACGGTGGGAGGCCTATTCACGCGCGAAAGACGAGATGTTTGTGCACACCGATATCCCAGAGGCTCCCTGGTTCGTCGTCGAAGCTGGCGACAAACGGCGCGCGCGGATCAACATGATTGCTCACCTGCTGACCACACTCCCCTACAGCGAGGTTGAGCCAACCCTGGTAAAGCTCCCCAAACGGCCGCCCTCTCAGGGGTATCAGCGTCCCGGCAAGGAGCACTTCAGCTACGTTCCCGACCACGCCGCCACCCTCACCCCCTAGCCTCGCCGCCTGTCTCCCTGGGCGCCGGTTTCTGCTGTCGAGTGTGCGCCGTACGTGGTTGCCAACGAGAATCAGAGCGTGACCATCATCGACCTGCACCCCGCGTCCGACCGCTTTGCCACTGACTGGGGATGGCTGGACTCCAAACACTCCTTCTCCTTCGGCCAGCACTACGACCCAGACAACACGCACTTCGGGCTGCTCCTCGTCAGTAATGACGACATCGTGGCCCCAGGATCGGGGTTTGAGACACATCCCCACCGCGACATGGAGATCGTCACGTGGGTGCTCGACGGATCCTTGGTGCACCAGGACTCGACAGGTCATTCGGGAGTCATCTACCCAGGGCTCGCCCAGCGCATGAGTGCTGGCACCGGTATTCTGCATTCGGAGAAGAACGACTCTTGGACGTCGAGCGGTGAGCCAGAGCACGTCGACCCGGTTCACTTCGTGCAAATGTGGGTGCTGCCAGACGAGCCGAACATCAATCCCGGCTACGAGCAGTTCGACATTGGCGAGGAACTGAGGGCCCGAGGATTGGTGACCGTCGCCTCCGGCATGGCCAAGCACGCAGACCAGTTGGCCATTCGGATCAGTCAGCAGAATGCAGCATTTCACGCGGCGAGACTGGAACCAGGACGGTATGTGCAGCTACCGACCGCACCCTGGGTGCACCTGTACGTCGCCAAGGGGGAGGTCGACGTTGAGGGTGGGGGTCGGATCGGCGCCGGCGACAGCGTGCGGTTCACCGGCGCAGAAGGTCAGCGGATCGTGGCGCGCGCACCTGCCGAAGTGCTGGTGTGGGAGATGCACTCAACGGTGGCGTGACACCGAGGGGGAAATGCGCCGGGATTGTGCGGGTGCGACAACCCCAGGCGCTGGCCGCGTCCAGTGGACGCCTACCCTGCCGTCGTGCCACCAGCCAGGGCCAGCGCCGCCACCATCACCAGGATTGAACGCGCCTCCGGTGACCTCGCCAGCGAGGCGATGAGCCGCGTCGAGGCGACGCTGCCGTGGTTCCGCACCATGTCGGCCGAGGACCGCTCGTGGATCACCCTCGTCGCCCAGGCCGGGATCGGCGCGTTCGTCGCCTGGAGCCGCCGACCGGACGCCGCCCGCGCCATCACCGCCGAAGTGTTCGGTTCGGCGCCCCGCGAGCTGGCCCGCGCGGTGACCCTGCAGCAAACCGTTGAGCTAGTCCGGACCACGATCGAGGTCGTCGAGGAGCACTCCGCTGAGCTGGCCGAGCCGGGTGACGAAGCGCAGCTGCGTGAAGCTGTCCTCGTCTTCGCCCGCGAGGTCGCCTTCGCCGCAGCAGAGGTCTACGCCCAAGCGGCCGAGGTGCGCGGCGCATGGGACGCCCGGCTGGAAGCCTTGGTCGCGGACGCCCTGATGCGTGGCGACATCGGCGATGACGACCTGTCGCGCGCCGCCGCGCTCGGCTGGTCGCGCTCCCCACACGTTTTTGCGATCGCTGGCTCTCCCCCAGACGCGACGGCGGCAACGGTCGTCGACGCTCTGCGCCGCGCGGCCCGGCACGCCGGCCTCGATGTGGTCTCCGGCGTCCACGGACACGAGCTCGTCTGCATTCTGGGCGGCACGCTCAGCAACCCCAACGACCCGGTGGCCGCCGCCGGACCCCTCGTTCCACAGTTCGGCGATGGGCCAGTAGTGGTCGGTCCGGTCGTCGATGACCTTGCGGCCGCAGCCCGCTCAGTGGCCGCCGCCCGCGCCGGTCTCCGGGCCGCACCCGGCTGGCCGGAGGCTCCCCGCCCCGTTTCGGCAAACGCGCTGCTGCCCGAACGAGCGCTCGACGGTGACGTGCATGCCAGGCGGGCCCTCGTCGACCACGTCTACCGGCCACTGGTCGCCGCGGGCGGCGGGCTGCTCGAGACCGCGGCCGCTGTCCTCGAACAGTCGGCCTCCCTCGAGGCGGCAGCGCGAGCCCTGTTCGTGCACGCCAACACCGTGCGCTACCGGTTGCGTCGAATCGCCGAGGTCAGCGGACTCGTGCCAACTGAGCCGCGGGACGCCTTCACGTTGCGGGTAGCTCTGACGGTGGGACGACTCGACCAGCGCACCGACCACTCGTTGTAGGGTTCCTACAACCGCACCGGGTCCGCTTCGTCGGCGCCGGTACCGGTAAACGTCGTCCAGTACGCCAAGGTGGTTACGTGCTCGTCATCGTCGCGCCCGGACAGGGCGCCCAGGCTCCTGGCTTCCTCTCTCCTTGGCTGGAACTCCCCGGCTTCGAGGACCGGCTCCGATGGCTCTCGGCGGTGGCCGATCTCGATCTCGTGCACTACGGCACTGAGGCAGACGCTGACACCATCCGCGACACTGCCATCGCTCAACCCCTCATCGTGGCCAGCGGCCTGGTGTCGCTTCTGAGCCTTTTTCCACACCCCGCGGATGCCTTCGGCAAGGTCGGTGTCGGCGCAGGGCACTCCGTCGGCGAGATCACCGCTGCAGCTGCGACCGGAGTCATGTCAGCCGAGCAGGCGATGGTCTTCGTGCGTGAGCGCGGTAAGGCCATGGCTGCGGCAGCCGCCGTCACCAAGACCGGGATGACCGCTGTCCTTGGCGGCGACGCTGACACCGTCCTGGCCGCCATCGACAAGCACGGCCTCGCGGCCGCCAACGTCAACGGGGCTGGCCAGATCGTCGCGGCCGGCACGATGGACGAGCTCGCCGCCTTCCAGGACGACCCGCCAGAGGGCGCCCGGCTCCGGCCCCTGGCCGTGGCTGGCGCATTCCACACCAAGCACATGGCCCCAGCGGTGAACACCATGGGTGGCTTCGCCCGCGCGATCTACACCCACGACGCCCGCACGCGGCTCCTTTCCAACGCAGACGGCGGGGTCGTCCAAAGCGGACGCGAATACCTCACCAAGCTGGTCATGCAGTTGAGCAACCCCGTGCGCTGGGACCTTTGCATGCAGGCGATGGTCGATCTCGGTGTCACAGCAATGATCGAGGTCCCGCCTGCGGGAACCCTGGCAGGGCTTGCTAAGCGAGCCATTCCAGGCATCGAGGTAGTCGCACTCAAGACCCCAGACGACCTCGACGCAGCACGCGACCTCGTCGAACGCCACGGCACCCCGAGCCCGCTCGACACCTCCCCATCGTGGCGCATGCTCGTTGCCCCGGCGAAGGGGATCTTCCATCGTGGTGACGCCAGCGTTGGCGACGAACTCGAGCCAGGCAACAAGGTCGGGCACGTCCAGACCAACCGCGACGAGCAAACCGTCCTGGCCCCCCACGGCGGCACCGTCGTTGAGTGGCTCGTCGAGGACGGCGACCCGATCGCCCCCGGTCAGCCCATCATCCGACTGCACCCCCATGAAGGTGCAGCGTGACCGGCATGGCGCTGGCGCCCCGCGCTGGCGCCCAGTACGCGCGCATTCTGGGCATCGGAGCCTACCGCCCCTCGCGGGTGGTGACCAACGACGAGATCTGTGAGCACATCGACTCCTCCGACGAGTGGATCCGAGAACGCACGGGCATCATCACCCGCCACTTCGCCGACGAAGACGAGAGCGTTGTCGACATGGCGGCGGCAGCAGCTGAGAAGGCTCTCGCCGCGGCCGGCATCAGCGCCGACCAGCTGGACGCGGTCGTGGTCTGCACGGTCACACACCTCCTACAGACGCCATCTGCTGCCGCCGAACTCGCCTTCAAGCTCGGAGCCGGCACCCCAGCAGCGTTCGATATCAGCGCAGCCTGCGCCGGTTTTAGTTATGGCCTGGCGATCGCCCAAGACCTCATCCGCGGCGGTAGCGCCACCCGCGTCCTCCTGGTCGGCGTCGAGAAACTCTCCGACATCACCGATCCCACCGACCGCGGCACGGCGTTCATCTTCGGCGACGGCGCCGGCGCGGCCGTCATCGGCCCCTCGGACACTCCAGCCATCGGACCGGTCGTGTGGGGCTCGGACGGCGCCCAGACCGAAGCGATCATCCAGGACGTCACGTGGCGGGTCTTCCGCAATGGAGCCACCCACAAGTTTCCGTCGCTGAGGATGAACGGGCAGCAGGTCTTTCGCTGGGCGGTCTACGAGATCGCCAAGGTCGCGAGGGAGGCCCTGGACAGTGCCGGGATCGGGGCTGACGACCTCGATGTATTCATTCCGCACCAGGCCAACATGCGGATCACCGACGCCATGATCAAGCAGCTCGGGCTTCCTGAGTCCGTCGTCGTTGCCCGAGACATCGCCGAGACCGGCAACACTTCGGCGGCGTCGATCCCGTTGGCGATGGGCCGGATGCTCGAAGAGGGGCAGATCAAGAGCGGTGACCTCGCTCTACTCATCGGCTTTGGGGCGGGGTTGGTCTACTCCGCCCAGGTAGTCGTCGTGCCATAGTCATCGTGACCTCCCGCCCCCGCGGGAACGCAGTAAACCGAACAGTCCGATAGCTAGACATAGCCAGAACAAGGAGTTCCCATGGCGGACCAGAAAGAGATCCTCAGCGGCCTCGCTGAGATCGTGAACGAGGTTGCCGGCGTGCCCGTCGACAGCGTTCAGCTCGACAAGGCTTTCACCGACGACCTCGACATCGACTCGCTGTCGATGGTCGAGGTCGTTGTTGCTGCCGAGGAGAAGTTCGGCGTCAAGATCCCTGACGACGACGTGAAGGACCTCCGCACCGTCGGTGATGCAGTGACCTACATCGCGCAGGCGGGTGCCTGACCGATGTCCGCAACACCCAGGTCTGATGCGCAGACTGTTGTGATCACCGGCCTCGGCGCCACCACGCCAGTCGGTGGCGACGTCGCGTCGACTTGGGACGGGCTGCTCGCTGGTCGCTCCGGCGTCCGCTCCCTCACTGAGGAGTGGGCGTCGGAGCTGCCGGTGCAGTTCGCCGCTCGCGTAGCGGTCGACCCAGGCGACGTTCTCGACCGCGTCGAGGCGCGCAAGCTCGACCGCACCCAGCAGCTCGCCCTCATCGCGGCACGAGAAGCATGGTCTGACGCCGGATCACCCGACGTCGACCGCGAACGACTCGGCGTCAGCATCGCCACCGGAATCGGCGGAGCGCTGACCTTGCTCGGTCAGTGGGACATCTACCGCGAGTCCGGCCCCCGTCGGGTCAGTCCGCACACCATTCCCATGCTCATGCCCAACGGCCCAGCTGCCGTTGTAGGTCTAGAGATCTCGGCCCGCGCCGGGGTTCACACGCCGGTCTCGGCGTGCGCATCCGGCGCCGAGGCTGTTGCGCAGGGCCTGGCGATGATTCGTGGCGGCCGCGCCGACATGGTCGTCGTCGGCGGCACCGAGGCCTGCATTCATCCACTCCCCCTTGCCGCCTTCGCCGCCATGCGAGCGCTCTCCAAGCGCAACGACGACCCGGCTGGCGCGTCCCGCCCTTGGGACACCGGCCGCGACGGCTTCGTCTTCGGTGAAGGCGCCGCAGTGCTGGTCATCGAGACAGCCGAACACGCCAAGGCGCGAGGCGCCAAGATCTACGGCGAGGTGGCCGGAGCCGGCATCACCGCCGATGGTCACCACATCGCCCAACCCGACCCGGAAGGGAAGGGAGCGACCCGCGCGATGCGGATCGCCCTCGCCGACGCCGGCGCCGAGCCCACCGACGTCGTACACATCAACGCGCACGGCACGAGCACGCCACTGGGCGACCTTGCCGAAGCGCTGGCTATTCGCACTGCGCTCGGTGACGCCGCAGCGCAGGTGGCCGTCACCTCTACCAAGTCGATGACAGGCCACCTGCTCGGGGCTGCTGGAGCCGTCGAGTCGTTGGCCTGCGTCATGGCGCTGCACGACCAGTTGGTTCCGCCCACTATCAACCTTGAGAACCTCGATCCCGAAGTACAACTCGACATCGTCGCCGGGCAGGCACGCAAACTGGCCGACGACCGCTTTCCCGGCGCCGTAGCGCTCAACAACTCGTTCGGGTTTGGCGGTCACAACGTGGCTCTCGCCTTCCGGAGCTATCCGTGACCACCACCGAGCAACCGGCTCCAGCTGCGAAGAAGCCCAAGGGCGCCCGCGAGGACGACCCGCGAAACCCCAACAAGCGGCTCCGCGCCCTCTTCGACGACGGCACCTACGTCGCACTCACGGCCGACGGCGACTCCGGGATGCTCGCCGGACACGGCCTCGTCAACGGGACGCACGCGGTCGCGTTCTGCTCTGACGCCACCATCATGGGCGGCGCGATGGGCGCCGAGGGATGCAAGGTCATCCTCGCTGCGTACGCGCGGGCGCTCGCTGACGAGATCCCCGTCATCGGCTTGTGGCACTCCGGTGGCGCGCGCCTTGCCGAGGGCGTTGTCTCGTTGCACGCGGTCGGCGAAGTCTTCAACATCATGACCAGGGCGTCCGGGCGTATCCCCCAGATTTCCGTCGTCCTTGGTGCGGCCGCAGGCGGCGCCGCCTACGGACCGGCGCTCACCGATATCGTCATTCTTGGGCCGAATGGCCGGGTGTTCGTCACCGGACCCGATGTAGTCCGCTCGGTCACCGGCGAAGATGTCAACATGGAGCGTCTAGGCGGCGCAGAGCCGCACGCGCGCCGCAGCGGCGTTGTTCACATCGCCACCGAGACCGACGAGGAAGCGCTCGAGAAGGCACGGTCACTCACGCACCTGCTCGGTGCTCAAGGCGAGCTGCAGTCCAGCACCCTCATCGTTGACGTCGACCTCGAAGAGCATCTTCCGGAGTCGGCCAAGCGCGCCTACGACGTCCACCCTCTCGTCACACACCTCCTCGACGAAGGCTCATCGGTCGAGCTGCACGAACGCTGGGCGCCGAACATCGTCACCACCCTGGGCCGCCTCGGTGGACGTACCGTCGGTGTCATCGCCAACAATCCGCTCCGCCTTGGCGGCTGCCTCGACTCTCCTTCAGCTGAGAAGGCCGCTCGCTTCGTCCGCATGTGTGACGCGTTCGGCGTCCCGCTGGTCGTGATCGTCGATGTTCCCGGCTACCTGCCCGGCGTCGGTCAGGAGTGGGACGGCGTCGTGCGACGCGGCGCCAAGCTGCTGCATGCCTTCGCCGAAGCGGTCGTGCCAAGGGTCACCGTCGTCACACGCAAGGCATACGGCGGCGCCTACATCGCGATGAACTCACGCGCTCTTGGGGCCACCCGGGTCTTCGCCTGGCCGTCGGCCACAGTCGCCGTCATGGGATCGATCGCAGCGGTTCGCATCTTGCACCGCCGGCGGCTGGCCGACCTGCCAGACGACATCCGCGCCGAGGTCGAGCTCGAGCTCGCCGAAGAGCACGAGCTCATCGCCGGCGGCCTGGAGAAGGCGCAGTCCCTTGGCGTCGTCGACGAGGTCATCGAGCCGGCCGTGACCCGGTCAGCCCTTGCTGCCGCCATCGTGGCCGCCGCCCCGCTCCGTGGCCGCCACGGCAACATCCCCCTCTAGCCCACCCTCATCGTTGCGATCGTCCTCTGGGGCGCGAGATGCCCCTCCCACGTCGCCGCGAGAGGGGCCTCGTCGCAACCGGACAGGGAAGGGGATCAGTCCGGTCACATGCACCAGGCAGTTGATCGGCTAGACCGGCCTGGAGCAGCCTCTATTCGTTTGCGCCTCACATGCTTCTTGGGCTAGATCACCTGATGCAGCCAACGGACCGGTGCGCCATCGCCGGCATAACGGAAGGTCTCGAGCTCGTCGTCCCACGGGCGTCCCAGAAGATGGTCGAGCGCTTCGGGGAGCGCGCCCTTGCCCGCCTCGGCGTCGAGCATGGCCAGCCGAATCCGGTCCTCCGGAACCAAGATGTCGCCGTGCAGCCCCATCACGGCATGGAAGATCCCCAGGGAGGGGGTGTACATGTAGCGCTCGCCCTCAACGCCTGGGGACCCCTCTTCAGTGACCTCATAGCGAACGTGCTCCCACCCGCGCATGGCGGACGTGAGAGTTGCCGCCGTCCCAGGGGAGGCTTGCCAGGAGAGCTCAGCGCGGTAACAGGCGGTCTGGGCCGGCTGCGGCGTCCACTGCAGGTTGACGTGGCCACCGAGTACCCCGGCCATCGCCCACTCAACATGCGGGCAGAGCGCAGCCGGGGCGGAGTGGATGAACACCACCCCACGTGTTGCAGGAGAAAGCGACATGTCCGGCCTCCTTTGCGAGGGTCGCCTTCCCCAGCTACCTCGCCGGCCGGACGCCGGATGCGTGCATCACGCTGGTTGCATTGTGCCTGACGCGGTCGACTCAACCAACTATCGGCCCGGCGCGTCGGCCAGATCGCTGGCTCAGGACAGGACAACGCCGACCGCCCAGACCAGCAAGATCGCGATTCCAGCCACCATCTGGACCACGGTGCCCGTGCCGTAGCCCTGAAGGGCCTCCCAGGTGGTGTCCCAGGCCGCCTTCGGGTGGCGCAGCCTGATCAGCTCGGCCAACCAGAGGCCAGCGATGCCACCAACCACGATCCCGAGCAGCGGGATCACGAAGAAGCCGGCACCCGCCCCGACCCCTGCCATCATGAGCGCCCACCAGGGCGCGCCGGCACCCGTGGCCTTGCGCCCGGACAGCGTCAGCGCGGCCACCGTCCCGACGACCGCCAGCACGGTCACGACCCCGAAGGTCACCCAGCGCCAGGCACCACCGCCATCCAGCAGCGCCCAGACGCCAACGGCACCCCACATCAGTGCAAGTCCGGGAAGCACCGGAACGACCAGCCCGACGAGTCCGAGCCCAAGCGCGATCGCGACTGCGATCTCCAGCCACGGACTCATGCCGTTGATCGTGTCATGCTCCCGTCCAGATGTGCCGGAGGCCGAAGAGCAGCAGAATGAAGGCCGTGACTCCTTCTCCTCGACGCGCGCTGGTCACCGGTGCGACCGGATACATCGGCGGTCGCCTGGTCCCCGAGCTGCTGGCTGCCGGCTTCACCGTGCGCGTCCTCGCCAGGTCGCCCGACCGGCTGCGCGACAGACCGTGGGCTGATCAGATCGAGATCGTCGCCGGTGACGCCACCGATCCACGTGCCGTCACCGCAGCGCTGCGCGATGTCGACGTCGCCTACTACCTCTTGCACTCCCTCGTCGAAGGAGAGGGATTCGACGAGCTCGAGGCGTCGATGGCGACGACGTTCGTCGATGCGGCGCGATCGTCGGGGGTCGGTCGGATCGTTTACCTCGGGGGCCTCACTCCCCCGGGCGCCGATGCCGGCGGCAGCCAGACCGCGGCACTGTCACCCCACCTTTCGTCCCGACTACGCGTTGGCGAGATCTTGCGCGCCTCAGGCGTCCCTACGGCCGAGTTGCGCGCCGCGATGATCATCGGTTCGGGGTCAGCCTCCTTCGAGATGCTGCGGTACCTCACCGAGCGGCTCCCTGCCATGGTCACCCCCAAGTGGGTGCGCAACCGCATCCAACCCATCGCGATCCGCGACGTGCTGCGCTACCTTGTGGCGTCAGCCGACCTTCCGCCCGACGTCAACCGCGCCTTCGACATCGGCGGCCCCGACGTCCTCACCTACGCCGACATGATGCAGCGCTACGCAGCGGTAGCCCAACTTCACCGGCGCATCATCGTCCCAGTTCCCGTGCTGTCTCCCACCCTGTCGAGCCACTGGGTGGGTCTCGTGACACCGGTGCCTCGCGCGATCGCGCGACCGCTGGTGGCGTCACTCAAGCACGAGGTGTTTTGTCGCGAGCACGACATCGCACAGTTCATCTCCAACCCGGCCGACGGGCTCGTCGGCTTCGACCGCGCGGTTGAGCTAGCGCTCCGACGCATCAAGGAGGCCGACGTCGCCACGCGATGGTCGAACGCCTCGGTCTTCGGCGCACCCAGCGACCCTCTGCCGACCGACCCCGACTGGGCTGGCGGTTCGCTCTACTCCGACGAACGCGAGCGCGAGACGACGGCATCACCATCGGCGCTGTGGCAGGTGATCGAGGGCATCGGCGGCGAGCGTGGCTGGCACTCATTCCCACTGGCGTGGGAGGTGCGTGGCCTGATGGACAGCGCCATCGGCGGAGTGGGCCTTCGGCGGGGTCGCCGCGACCCCGACCGCCTCATGGTGGGTGAGTCGCTCGACTTCTGGCGGGTTGAAGAGCGCATTCCTGAGAAGCTATTGCGACTGCGCGCCGAGATGCGCCTCCCCGGTCGGGCCTGGCTGGAGATGACCGTCGACGCAGACCCGACCACCTATCGTCAGCGCGCCATCTTTCACCCGCGCGGGCTCTGGGGTCACGCGTACTGGTGGATGGTCGCACCCTTCCACGGCATCGTGTTTGGATCGATGGTGCGCAACATCGTCCGGACAGCGGAGAAGGGCGACGCCTCGGTCGGAACACAGCAGCTCAGCGGGGAAGCTTAGAGCACCTCATTGGCCCACGTGCGGTAGCCGGGAGCCACCCGCGGCCACGGATACTCCTGCTCCCACCGACGCGCAAGCTCCAGTAGCAGCCCGTCGCGGTAGCGCGGTCCTGCCACCTGCAACCCGAAAGGGATTCCGAGGTCGGTCAAGCCAGCCGGAAGAGAGAGCGTTGGATGCCCGCTGATGTTGGTGTACGGCGTGTTGAACACATCGGGCGGCAGCATCCCCCGCTGATCGTCGATAGTCATCCGACCATCGGCCAACCAACCCGCGGCCGCATTCACCGGGCTGAGCAGCACGCCGTCGTCTCCGAGTAGCACATCGAGCGATCGCACCAGCAGGAAGCGACGGCGCCGCGCCGCCAGGTACTGGTCGAGACCGATCCGTAGCCCCCACTCCATGAACCCGCGGGCCGCCGGGTGCATCTGCTCCAGCCCTTGCTCCACCCATGCGCGTCCAAAGCGTGCAACATGTTCGGCGGTGGCCATCGTGAACCAGTCGTCATCCACATCCACGTCACCACCCAAGTCGCGTGCCAAAATCCTCACCGGCGTGACGCCCAGCAACCCGCCCATCTGCTCGACCGCATCCTCGAAGGGCGCGCGAACGTTCTCGGGGAGCGCTGCGTCCGCGGCGAACCGATCAACGACGAAAACCCGCCGCGCTGGGGCCGGCTCGGCCACCTCGTCAAGCATCGAGGTCGGTACCGCCCCGGGGTCGCCGTCAACGCGTCCGACCATGATCCGCCAGAGCAGGGCCAGGTCATCGGCAGACGTGGCGAACGGGCCCTCCGTTGACATGTCGATCCAGTCCTGGGCAGGCCACCGCCCGATGACGCCGTGCGTCGGCTTGATGCCGACCAGACCACAGAACGCGGCTGGGATCCTGATGGATCCACCACCGTCAGTCGCGGTCGCAACCGGCACCATCCCGGACGCCACCGCAGCAGCACTTCCGCCGCTCGAACCCCCTGGCGAGTACTCCAGCCGCCAGGGGTTGCCAGTGGTTCCAAAGACGAGGTTCTCGGTGTAACCCTCGGTGGCGAACTCGGGAAGGTTCGCTTTGCCTACGATCACCGCGCCGGCGTCGACCAGCCGCTGGGGCACCGTTCCGTGCGCGGACGCGGGAGGGGCGTCAACAAAGAGCAGCGAGCCCTGCGTCGTGACCATCCCCTGGACGTCCTCGAGGTCTTTGACCAGAACCGGTACACCGGCAAGCGGACCCGGATCACGCCCAGCCGCCACCGCGGCGTCGACGGCCTTCGCGGACCGCTCGGCCGCGTCATCGCACCTGGCAACCACCGCGTTGATGGCGCCATCGTGCTGGTCGATCCGGCTCTGGGCCTCTGCCAGCAGTTCGGCCGCGCTCACCCGCCCGCCACGCACGGCGTCGGCCAACGCGGCAAGTTCCCCTGTAGTCATCCCGCCACGCTAGCCCTGCCTCGCACCGGAGTCATGGTCCAGCCGACACCGAGATGAAGTTTGCGCACGTTTCAGGCGCGAATCTGGCCGGCAAACGTGCCTAGCCTTCATCTCGGCGAGCCCTGTCCGGTCCGAGAGATGCGTCATCTGTCCACAGGTACCGAGAAAGCGGGACGCTCACGCCACCGCTTCGCCAGGGTGCCCACGTGACACCCAGCCATGATGCCCAATACTCCCTCGTGGTCCAGCACATGCTCGCGTGCGGTGGAGGAGCGAGCCACACGCAACTAGCCTCGTGGGGTGTTGAAAGCGCCGACGTCGCTCGCATGCTGCGCCGCGGCGTGATCAGGAGAACACGCCGTGGGTATTACGTACTCCCGTTGACGGGAGATCCGTCCGACCGCTGGCAGCGTGAGCGATCGGCGCATCTGCGGGAGGTGTCGGCCATCGCAACCAGCGGCACCGTTACCGGCCTAAGATCAGCCGCTTTGGCCTGGGACTTGCCGGTGTCCAGTGTCCCCAAGCGACCGGAGGTCGTTCGTCCTCAACGAAGTGGAAGCTGGCCGGGGGTACGCGTCGTGCGCCGACACCTGCCGTCTCATCACATCGCGGTGATCAACGGAATCCCAGTGACCAGCATCGAGTGGACGGCTGTTGATATTGCGCTCGACCTCCCCACTCCACTGGCACTGATCACCGTAGATGCCGCTCTGCGCAGGGGCGCAAGTCAGCCACAGATGCTCCGAATCCTCAGCGACCGAGGCTCGGTGCGTGGGTGTCGGGAAGCGCGGCAGACCCTCGACTGGGCCGATGGTCACTCGGAGTCGCCGCTCGAGTCACGCGGACGTGGTGAACTCATGCTGCAGGGCGTACCCCGCCCTTGGAGCAACGTGAGCCTTCGACTGGGTGCGGTGGAGTTCAGGACCGATCATTGGTGGGACGGCCTCGGAATCACCGGGGAAGCTGACGGTCGAGGAAAGTACGACGGACCGACGGCACCCACCGATCCGGTCTGGACCGAGAAGCTACGCCAGGAGTGGCTCGAGGAGGAGTTGGGGATCCTCGTGGTGCGTTACGTCGATCGCGAGATCCACCGCGGCCCGGTTGAAGTGGAAGCCCGGTGGCGGCGACGGGAAGCGAGACGCACGCACCAGCTGTGGGTGCCACCATCTGCACTGGAGATCTTCCAACGACCGTTCCCGGGCTCCAGTGACCCGATCCGATGGTTCCGGCATCGCGATGAAGGTGAGGCACATTTCGAGGACAGAATCGGTCGCCAAATGTGCCTAACCTTCCTCTCGGGCATGGAGCTTGGTCCCTGACCCGGGCTACTCGGCGTCGACGGACAGCGCGAGCCACGCTTCCTCGGCCTCGACCTTCTCGCTAATCACCTCGCGCAACTGCTCGTTCAGCTCGCTGACTCGGACGTGGTCAGTCGCGTTCTCCGACATTACCCGGTGCAGGTCAGACTCCTTCTGGTCGATGCGGGTGATGAGTCGCTCCAACCGCACGAGCTCCTTCCGCTGAGCGCGCTCGTCGAGGCGGGCGGTCTTGGACGCGGTGGCCCCGGCAGCGGACCCGTCGACCGACCTGCCTGGCGGTGACTCAGCGCGTGCCGCACGCGCGGCGACCGGTGGCTGTCGAGCCTGGCCGACGTGAGTTAGCTCCAGGTACTGCTCGAGCCCACCTGGAAGGTCGCGAACCGCCCCGTCCCCCATCAGGCCAACGAACCGGTCACACACCCGCTCCAAGAAGTACCGGTCGTGCGAGATGACCAAGAGCGTCCCTCCGAACGAGTCGAGCAAGTCTTCCAGCGCCGTCAGCGTCTCGACGTCGAAGTCGTTCGTCGGCTCGTCGAGCACGAGCACGTTCGGCCCGCCCATCAGCAGCCGGGTGAGCTGCAGCCGGCGCCGCTCCCCGCCGGAGAGGTCTCCGACTGGTGTCCACTGCGCGTCGCCGCCGAAGCCGAGGCGCTCACAGAGTTGAGTCGCCGACAGCTCTCGGCCCTTGCTCAGCTCGACGCGTTGAGCCACCTGCTCGACGGCTTCGAGCACCCGCCAGGTCGGGTCGAGCTCCTCCAGGTGCTGCGACAGGTAGGCCGGTTTCACGGTGACACCCTTGACGACTCGGCCCGCACTTGGCTGCTGCAGCCCTAGGAGCAACCGAACCAGTGAAGTCTTCCCTGCACCATTGACGCCGATCACCCCCAAGCGGTCGCCCGGACCGACGTCCCAGGTGAGGTGGTCGAGCAGCAGGCGATCACCGAAGGCCAGCGAGACATCGTGCGTCTCGAAGACCGTTTTCCCGAGCCGGGCTCCGGCGAAGGCGAGCAGCTCGACCTGGTTGCGCGGCGGTGGCTCACCGGAGATCAGTGCGTTGGCGGCGTCAATGCGGAACTTCGGCTTCGACGTGCGTGCCGGCGGACCTCGGCGCAGCCAGGCCAGCTCTTTGCGGATCAGGTTGCTGCGCCGCTGCTGCTCGACGCTCGACTGCCGCTCGCGTTCGGCCTTGGCGAGCACGAATGCGGAGTAGCCGCCGTCGTACTCCTCGACACGACCGTCGACGACCTCCCACATTCGGTCGCTGACCTCATCGAGGAACCAGCGATCGTGCGTCACCACCACCACCGACAAGGTGGGCCGCGATCGTAGGTGCCGCGCGAGCCAGTCGACAGCTTCGACATCGAGGTGGTTCGTCGGCTCGTCCAGCAGCAGCAGGTCAAGGTTCTGCAGCAAGAGATGGGCGAGCTGCACGCGGCGCTGCTCACCACCGGAAAGCTGACCCATCACACGTGCCAGACGTGGCGCGTCGTATCCGCCGAGCAAAGCGTCGAGTACTTCACGAGATCGCGCCTCGGACGCCCAGTCGTGCTCGTCGCGGTCACCGAGGACAAAGTCAGCGATGGACTGGTCCGGGGTGAAGCGCGCCACCTGCGACAGGACGCCGAGCTGCAGCGATGTGGCGCGCGTCACCCGGCCGGAGTCGGCTGGCTCCAGGCCGGCCATGACCTTGAGCAGCGTCGACTTCCCGCCCCCGTTACGCCCGACGACGCCGATCCGCTCACCAGCGGCAACACCGAGGGACACACCATTGAAGATCGGGTCCCGCCCGAAGGTCTTGTGGGCGTCCTCGAGGTTGAGCAGGTTCCGCGGCGCCACGGTGCCAGCGTGTCAGACCGCCATGCCGCCGAGCCAAGCAGCCCACCATTGTCGCGGAATCAACGTGCTACCCGGGCGCGAGCAATCCGTGCGTCAGATGGTCGAAGAAGCCAACATGCTCAGCCCAGACTGCGTCGTTGTCGGCTTCGGGCAAGGACGACACCTTGGCAATCACGATATCTGAAGCGGGGTCCATCCAGACGTACTGGCCATAGATCCCAATGCCGTAGAAGCAACCATGCGAGTCACCTGAGATCCAGAACTGGTTGCGGTAACTCCCCGCGGGGTGAACGTCGCCCATCTCCTCCGCCGCTGCATCGCGGTCGCCCCCTCGACGAGTGTCATCAATCCAGCAGGGCGGGATCACCGTCTGGCCTTTGGGCCCCGCCCCCCGATCGAGGACAACTCGACCGAACCGCGCAAGATCGCGCAGGGTCACGTTGATCCCACCATTTGCCATCGGAAAGCCCGAAGCGTCGACGGTCACCGACGCATCGTGTTCTGCTCCGATCTTGGCCCACAAGTCAGTCGCCAAGATGTCGGCAAACCCACGACCCGTCACCCGCTCGAGAATCCAAGCCAGCACGTCGGTATTGGCTGAGCAGTAGAAAAAAGTCTTCCCGTGGTCTCCCGACTTCTTCAGCGTCGCGAGAAATGCGTAAGTATCGATCGGATCACCGGGGATGGCGCTGCGCCATCCGCCGACCCGTTCATGGGTCTGCACCTCAGAGTCGGGGTTGGCGTAGCCCTCGTCGTACTGAACCCCGACCGTCATGTCAAGAACTTGCTGGACCGTCGCATCCCGATAGGCAGAGTCGGCGAGTTCGGGGACGTAGCGCGAAACCGGAGCGTCGACGGCCACAACGCCGCTGGCGACGCACTGACCGAAGACTGCCGAACACATGGACTTCGACACCGACTGCAGCAAGTGCTGAGTCGTCGGAATCATCCCGTTCAGGTACTTCTCATACAACACGTCACGACCGCGGACCACGATGAAGCCATCGGTGTACGACCGGTCCAGGAAGTCGTCCACCTCCGGTCCAAGCGGCAGCGGGGCATCCCGTAGCTCTAGCAGTGGCCCCTCACCTCGAGACAGCCCAACGCTGGAAACGATCTCGTCGACGTGCTGGAACGACCACCGGTTGGACGGACCTGGCTGCCAATCGGGAATCGTCATGCCAGCAACGCTGCCACGCGGTCGGCCATCTCCACAACGGCTGGCCCCAGCTCGGGGAAGCGATCGGTGGGAATTCGTCGCTCTGGCCCCCAGATGTTCACCACCGCGATCGGACGCCGCCGCGCGTCCAGCACAGCCGCCGACACCCCGTTGGTCAAGGCAGCATCCTCCCCGCGGCAACACGCGTACCCGAGCGTCCGCGCTTCGGCGAGCTCAGCCTCCAACGCCTGCCCGTCGATAATCGTGCTATCGGTGAACCGCTCGAGGGTCGATGGCAGCGCACCCCCACGCTCGGCATCGGAGAGCCAGGCGAGGAAGATCTTCCCGCTCGACGTCGAGTGCAACGAAACGCGCTCCTCGGTCCACGGTGCGAAGGAGGCTCCGATCACCGAGATGTGGTCGACGTATCGCAGGCTCGCGGTCTTGACCAGCGCCAAACTCACCGTCTCGCCCGTCGCCGTCGACAAGTCCTCAAGCACCGGACGCACCCGCCGAACCACGGAAGCCTCGTCGGCCGCTGCCCCCAGCCGCACTGCGCCGTACCCCACGCGGTAGCCGCTCGACGCAGAGGCCCGCTCGACCATGCCGTGCGCTTCCAACGTGGCGAGCAGCCGCCACGCGGTACTGCGGTTGATGGCGCAGCGCGCAGCAAGCTCGGCGACCGTCGGCGCCTGTTCGCTCGCTGCCACCGCCGCGAGCAGGTCGAGCGCTCGGTCGACGGACTGGACCGACTGGGCCGGCCCGAGCCGTGCTGGGGAATCTCCGGGTGGATTCATCGCGAACTCCTTGACAGCCCCTCGGTGCGGCTTCTAGCGTCGTCGCACGATAGTAGACGGTTGTTCATATAGTGCGATAGCACTCCCCTTGATCCGCCGTCTGCCCCGCACTACCCACGCCTCGGAGGTCGCCGTGTCACTCCCCCTGAAGTCATCTGCCTTCATCACCTGCGCCCTCACCGGCTCAGGTGACTCAGCCGGCATCAGCGACAAGGTGCCGGTCACTCCAGAGCAGATCGCCGCTTCGGCGATCGAGGCAGCCGCAGCCGGCGCCGCCGTTGTGCACGTCCACGTGCGCGATCCAGAGACGGGGAAGGGCTCACGCCGACCTGAGCTGTTCCGCGAGACCGTCGAGCGGATCCGTGACTCCAAGGTCGACGTCGTCCTGAACCTCACCACCGGGATGGGTGGCGACCTCGTCCTCGGCGGTCCCGAGCAGCCGCTGCCGCCGGACGACCGTGGCACCGACATGGCCGGTGCCACCGAGCGGCTCCAACACGTCAAAGAACTCATGCCAGAGATCTGCACGCTGGACGCCGGCACGATGAATTTCGCTGCCGGTGGCGACTACATCATGGTCAACACCCCCGGAATGTTCCGCGCGATGGCCAAGGGCATCCAAGAGCTCGGCGTCAAGCCCGAGGTAGAGATCTTCGACACCGGCGACCTGGTGCTGCTCAACGAGGTCGTGAAGGAAGGCCTGATCGAGGACCCCGTGATGATCCAGCTCTGCATGGGAATCCCGTACGGCGCCCCCAATGACGTGCTCACGTTGCAGTCGATGATCAACAACATGCCGGCCGGCTCGGTCTACTCGATGTTCTCCATCGGCCGCTTCCAACTGCCGTATGCGGCTCTCGCGCCACTCGTCGGTGCGAACGTGCGCGTCGGACTCGAGGACAACCTCTACCTGTCCAAGGGCGTTCTGGCGAGCAACGGCGACCTCGTCGGCCGGGCCAAGACCCTGCTCGAGGCGATGAATGTGCGCGTCATGTCGCCCGCAGACGTACGCGACAAGCTGGGCCTGGTCAAGCATGGCTGACGCAACGCCTGAGGCGGTGCAGTCGCCGAAGCAGCTCGGCCTTGCCAAGGCTGGACTGCTCGGCGGTGGAGTGATCGGTGGCGGATGGGCAGCCCGGTTCCTGATCAACGGAATCGACGTCCAGCTCTTCGACCCCGACCCCGAGGCCGAGCGCAAGGTCGACGAGATGCTGGCCAACGCGCGCCGCGCCTGGACCGCACTCACCGACGCACCCCTTCCGGTACAAGGTTCGCTCATCAGAGCTGCGACCCCACAGGAAGCGGCCGCCGGCGTTCAGTTCGTTCAGGAGAGTGCGCCGGAGGACGAACAGATCAAGCGGTCGCTGCTGGCCGCTGCCAGTGAAGCCGCCGGGCCTGACGTCGTCTTCGGGAGCTCGACGTCCGGCATCTTGCCGACGTTGCTGCAGAGCGACATGACGCACCCCGAGCGCCTTGTCGTCGGTCACCCGTTCAACCCGGTCTACCTCCTCCCGCTTGTCGAGGTCTGCCCCGGAAAGAACACCTCCTCAGAGTCGGTCACTCGGGCCGCGGACATCTACCGGTCGCTCGGTATGAAGCCGCTGGTCCTGCAGCATGAGATTGAAGGCTTCGTTGCCGACCGCCTCCTCGAGGCGCTGTGGCGCGAAGCACTGTGGCTCGTCAATGACGGCGTCGCAACGATCGAGCAGATTGACGATGCCATCCGCTACGGGGCGGGGCTCCGATGGGCGTCCATGGGCACGATGCTCACGTACCGGATCGCGGGCGGCGAAGGCGGTATGCGCCACTTCATGGCCCAGTTCGGCCCGGCTTTGCAGTGGCCATGGAGCAAGCTCACCGACGTCCCAGAGCTCACCGACCAGTTGCTCGACCGCATCGAGCAGCAGTCCGATGCCCAAGCCGCAGGTGCCGACGTCCGCGAGCTCGAACGCCTGAGGGACGACTGCCTGGTCGGCGTCCTGCAGGGGCTGCGCGGCCGCGACTACGCAGCCGGCGCCGTCCTCAAGCAGTACGAGACGAGCTTGGTTCAGCGGGGAGCCGACGCCTCGTCGTGAGCCCTCTCCATGCGTGCGAGCAGCTGCGCCCGGTCCTCGGGGAACGGGCTGACCTTGCCCGCACCCGTATCGACGTGCAGGTAGAGCGAGTCACCGGAGGCCACCGGGGTGTCGCCAACCAGCAAGGTGGTGGCCAGCCGCAATCGCTTGGAGTCGCAGGACGCCACCCACGACTCCGTCCGAATCGTGTCGGCTGCACTCACCTCGTGCAGGAACTTCACAGTGATCTCGACGGTATACATGGCGCTGCCGCTGCTTTCCCGGTAGCCCGCGCTCAACCCAAGTGCATCAAGGAACATCTCGTTGGCGTCGGTCAGCACCTGGGCGTATGCGGCGTCATTCATGTGCCCGTTGTAGTCGATCGACGATGGCGGGACGCCGCACGAGAAGGCTGTGTACGGGGCGCTCACTGCAGTGTCATTGCTCACGTGCAGATCGTGCCACGAGCCGTGGATCCAACGGAAGGACCGCATGACTAGCGACGCAAATACTCCGCCGAGAGTGACCACTCCCCACGAAGGCAAGCTGCACACCGGCTGGGACGCCGACGCACCCATCGATGCCCCCCTTCGACTGCACAAGACGACCGTCGCGCACGCCTGGTGCGACTACAACGGCCACATGAGCGAGTCGAGCTACCTGCTTGTCGTTGGCGACAACGCTGATACCTTCTTCCGGTTCTTCGGTATCGACGAGCTGTACCGCGCCAAGGGCGGTTCGCTCTACACCGCCGAGACGCACCTGCACCACCTGCGCGAGTGTGACGAAGGCGATCAGCTCAGGTTCACGCTGCAGGTGCTGGGTGTTGACCGCAAGCGCGTCCACATCGTGCATGAGGTGCTGGATGACGAGAGCGGCCGGCCGGTCGCAGCGGCTGAGCAGATGCTGCTTCATGTGGACATGGCTGCGGGAAAAGTGGCCCCACTGCCCGACCATCTCTACGAACGCCTCAAGGCGATCGAGTCAGCGCATGCCGTGCTGCCCGTACCCGACTACGTTGGCCACGTCATGGGTCTTCCACCCCGCAAGCCCACCGACTGAAGGAGTAGTACGCGATGGACTTCGCCTTGACCGACGAGCAGCGTGCCATCGTCGACACCGTCGGCCAGTTCGTCGAGCGCGAGCTGATGCCACACGAGGACGAGGTCGAGCAGTTGGACGAGGTCACCCCAGAGCTCGCTGCGTCGATCCGCACCAAGGCGCTGGCCGCTGGCCTCTACGCAGCCAACATGCCCGAGGATGTCGGCGGTGCTGGGCTTGACGCCGTCTCACTTGCGTTGGTCGAGCGGGAGTTGGGCCGCACGTCCTTTGCGCTGCACCACTTCGTGGCACGACCGAGCCGCATCCTGATGGGCTGCGCTGGCGAGCAGATCGACAAGTACCTGCTGCCCACCGTCCGAGGCGAGAAGCAGGAGTGCCTGGCGATCACCGAACCTGGAGCAGGCTCAGACGTTCGCGGCATGACCACGACAGCGCGTCGCGACGGCGATGACTGGGTGGTCAACGGCACCAAGCACTTCATCAGCCACGCCGACATCTCCGACTTCATCATTCTCTTTGCTGCCACCGGCGAGGAGCAGTCTTCGCGCGGGCCACGAAAGCTGATCTCGTCCTTCGTCGTCGACTCCGACCTGCCCGGGCTCACCATCACCAAAGGATCCCCCAGCGTCTCGCACCGCGGCTACCACCACTGCGAGCTCCACTTCGACAACGTCTGTATGCCGGCGTCCGCGCTGCTCGGCGAAGAGGGGCGAGGCTTCGACCTGATGGGCCAGTGGCTCGGTGCCACCCGGCTCGCCGTCGCCGCGAACTCGGTCGGCCGGGCACAACGGGTGCTGCAAGAGGCCCTGTCGTGGGCGGTCAGCCGCGAGCAGTTCGGGCAGCCGATCGGACGCTTCCAGGGGCTCAGCTTCCAGCTCGCAGACTCGGCCCTGGAGATCGAGGCGGCGCAGCTGCTCACCTTGCAGGCGGCGTCGCGCGTCGACAACGGCACCGTGACCGACACAGACGTCGCCATGGCCAAACTGATGGCCACCGAGACTCTCGGACGTGTGACTGATCGGGCTGTCCAGGTCTTCGGCGGCATGGGATTGGTGCGCGAGTACAAGATCGAGCGCTGGTGGCGCGACGCGCGCGTCGAGCGCATCTGGGACGGCACCAGTGAGATCCAGCGGCACATCATCTCGCGGGCGCTGTTGCGCCCCTTGGAGGGACAAGGACGATGACCGTACACACCGAGGTACGCGGATCAACCCTGCTCGTCACGCTCGACGTCCCGAAGGCGAACGCGATCAACGTCGCCACGAGCATGGACCTCTACGCTACCTTCACCGAACTGCGCGACAACCCGGCCCTACGCACTGCGGTGCTCACAGGTGCCGGAGAACGGTTCTTCAGCGCCGGCTGGGATCTCAAGGCAGCCGCTGAGGGCGAGGCCGTCGACGCCGAGCACAGCCCCGGTGGCTTCGCCGGCCTCACTGAGTTCTTCGATATCGGCAAGCCCGTCATCGCCGCCGTCAATGGTCTGGCGATGGGTGGCGGCTTCGAGCTCGCGCTCTCGGCCGACCTCATCGTCGCGGCCGACCACGCCGAGTTCGCGCTCCCCGAGGTCAAGCTCGGGATCGTCGCCGACTCCGGCGGGGTGCTTCGCATCCCGGCGCGAGTCCCCCAGGCAATCGCCATGGAGTGGCTCCTCACCGGACGCCGTATCACCGCAGAAGATGCGCTTCGCTGGGGATTGGTCAACCGCGTCGTGCCGGCAGCGGACTTGCTGGACACCGCACTTGAACTTGCGGCCGCGATCGAGGAGTCCGCACCGCTGGCCGTTGCCGCAGTGCTGGAAGTGACTCGTGAGACCGAAGGGATGCGCGTCGACGAGGGCTTCCGCCTGCTGCGGGCAGGCGACCTCCCCGCCTATCGGGCAATGATCGCCTCCGATGACGCACTTGAGGGGCCGCGCGCCTTCGCCGAGAAGCGCTCCCCTGAGTGGACCGGTCGCTGAGTCACGTCGGGTGACTGCCTTGCCACGTTGGTGGTACTGGCCCTATTTGATCAAGATGACTCCGCGCCCACCACATACCTTCCCCCTAACGGGGAAGCAACCTCACGACACTCACTCGCCATAGCACTATCGGCATTCTCGCCCTCCTATCACTGGCCACTCTCGGCCCTGTCACGCCCGCCAACGCCGGCGCCATCATCGAGCGGAACAACTTCTGACTATGCGTTCGACGACAGTTTCAAGGACTGCGGAACGACGATCGACTACCACCGCGAGGGCACTGTGAGCAGCAAGATCCGCGATGCCAACAGCCGGACCGATGGCCAGTTCTTCGTTTATGGCGAGAACTACAGCTTCTGAGAGACCTGCACCGACCGAGGTACCGGAGACTCCTTCTCGACGACAGCCAGCGGACGATTCCGTGAGTGACAGCCGATGGTGATTTCAACGGACGGGAACGTTGTTGCCTACATCACCAAGGACTCCGGAGCTCTCTGCAACATCTACGACTCCGAGGGCGCCCTGATCTCCCGTGACCGTGGCACCGTCACCGAGCGGTACATCTTTGACACCCTGGACGACTCACAGCCTGGTGGTGAATCCTCAGCGAGGAGCTGGTCAGCGCCAAGGGCCTATTCCAGAGCGAGGATCTCGACTTTTGTGCCCTCCTCGACTGACCCACATTCCCGCCGAATGTGCTCCTGGCTGCCACATTTGAGTGCCGAGTGTGTTCCACGTGCGATCAGAGGTGGTAGGTCTCGGTATGGCCATCCACCGCGATGGCCTGTCCACTGACCATCTGTGATTGCGGCGAGCCGAGGAACACTGCCATGTCGGCGATCTCCTGCGGAGCAACAAAGCGAGCGATCGACTGCGACGCGGTGTACTCCGCCTCCACGACAGGAGGCTCGACGCCGCGCGCAGCGGCCTCGGCCGCAATGACGCGGTCCATCCGATCGCCTCGGACCGAACCGGGGCAGATGGCGTTCACCCGGACGCCGTACCGCCCGACTTCGATGGCTAGCGACTTGGTGAGACCAATTACGGCCCATTTGGCTGCGGCATACGGCGTTCGCCGCCCGTAGCCCAACTGGCCGGCCGTTGAGGACATGTTGATGATCGAGCCAGAGCGCTGCTCCTTCATCACCGGAACCACCGCACGGCAGGTCAGGAAGTGGCTGTCGAGGTCGATGGCGATGCACTGTCGCCAGTCCTCGAGCGATACGTCCTCCACGTCGGCCGTTGGTCCCGCGATCCCGGCGTTGTTGACGAGCACGTCGACGCCACCGAGATCATCAATCGCAGCACGACACCATGAGCCGATGGCTTCGGCATCTGAAAGGTCGACCACACTTCCGACGATCGACGGCGCATGGGCACTGAGCGCATCCAAGGCATCCGACGAGATGTCACAGGTGTGGACGCGGGCACCTGCCGTGGCGAATGAACTGGCAATGACGGCGCCAATTCCGCCGCCACCAGCAGTGACCATGACCCGCAGCGCTTTGCTCATGCCCCCATTCTGGAGCGGAGTCCCGGCATCACAGCGGAGAACCCGCCGTCATTCCGTACCGTGGATCTAGGCCGTTGCCATTCGGTGCTCGGTGGCGATCCGCTCGCAAGAGTGGGTGTCATTGAATCCGAACTCATAGCTGCAGTCATGGCATACGGTCATGGCCAGGTATCCCAGGTGCACAACCTCGACCTGGTGCGGATGGCAGGGCTCGGCGCCGTGGGCGTGGTCGCGTCGATGGACGGCGGTCAAGGTAGCCCGGATAATCGGGTCGGGGCAGTTCGGTGTCACAACCCTCCTATCGGCACGTCCTGGGGGATTGCTTGAGTCGCACCGCATCCGAGGTGCCAGCTCGACCGGAAAGACCAGTCACACAATTCGCCTATAACCGCAGAGCCGCACGAACCGCGTCAGCCCGCTCTGATTTGGTCGAGCCGGGACGCTGGCCGGCTAGTCAGGACCTCCCACACAACAATGCGACTAACTCACCCTGACGCCCATCCGTCGCTGGTAGACAGACCCCATCTCTTGAACTGATCTGGGAAACGGGGAACACATGGTGGGTCGTCTGCGTCGTGTCCGCACATTGGCAATCGCACTCTCCGCGCTCATGCTCCCGGCCATGGCCACGCAGGCCAACGCCACGAGCGCCCCTCCCCCAAGTGTTCGGCTGATCTCCAGTTCTGACGCCGCGGTCATCAACCTGTACCGCAACGGACGCTACGAGATGCACTTCTCGCTCTACGTAGCAGCCGCCGGGGGATCGTTCGAACTTTGGCGACAGCGGACCAGCTACGACGACCCGGTGACCCTGAGCCAGGTGGTGCGTGACTCAGGCGGCAACGTCACCGACACTCTCCCCTTGGCGGGCTTGCCAGAGTCAGATGCGTCCGGTCGCCTTCCGGCCTTCTTGACGGCTGAGCTCACCAAACGGAATGGCACACCGATCAAGGACGTCAGCCGTGGCTTCTGCCCCTACGACTGGCAGAGCGAACGCGTTGACGACAGCGGACCATCGGCGCCGACCTTCCCCAACTTCTGCTGGACCTCCCCGTTCACCCGCGGAATGGTTCTGGGAATCGACCAGGGCTGGTCAACGCAGGCTCGTCCGTCGCTCGGACGACATCTGAAGGTCGATCCCGGCACGTACCGCCTCACTGTTTCGATCGCCGAGCCCTACCGGACCGCTTTCGGCGTGGCTCCGGAGGACGCCGCGGTGACAGTTCCCGTGAGCGTCGTTAAGGGAAGCGGAGGCACCCTATCCGCCAGGCAGGCAAGCGACCCAGCCTCCAACTCTGGATCCCTGACCGAACGGGCGTCGGCACCGATCGGCACTCCTCCTGACTCCGCACTTCCTGACATCGAAGCTCTTCCCGCCTGGGGCATCCGGGTGGAGAACCGGCCGAAATCCGGCCGAGCGTACTTGGACTTCGGCGCGACGGCCTGGAACGCCGGGCCGGGGCCGTTGGTCGTCGAGGGATTTCGCGATCCTGCTTCGCCGACCATGGATGCCTTCCAGTACTTCTATGAGAACGGCGAGCCGGTCAACAAGCTGCCAGCAGGCACGCTCACCTACGACAACCGAGACGGACATCAGCACTGGCACTTCAAGGACTTCGCTGCCTACTCCTTGCTGGACTCGAGCATGGCCAAGGTCCTCGACAGCGCCAAAGAGGCCTTCTGTCTAGCGCCGACCGACGCCATCGACCTCAGTTGCTCGACGACCGCAAGGGTCGCGTCCACGGTGATGGCTTCGGATTCGGGGATCACCGTGCCGTCGGTGACCATGAGATTGATTCCCACATGGGGCGTCTGGAACGTCTCCACACCGAACTGAGTCGCAAGAGCGAGCAGACGGTCTTGGCCGGGGCCAGACCACTGGCCGCCGAGCTCGATCCATCGGTCGCCGTCATGCGACGTGTCGGTGCGACCCCCGACGCGGCCAGCTGCCTCGAGCACAGCGACACTCGCACCCCGGGCGGCTAGGTCGCGGGCTGCGGCGAGACCGGAGAACCCAGCACCAACAACAACGACGTCGATGGTATCCATCTTCCTAGGCGCCGGGCGTCATCACGGCGACGAGCAGTTCCTCCCACTGCCCGAGCGAAGTGTCCGGCAGGAAGGCGTCGATCGCCCGACGTCGCCCGCCCTCGCCAAGACGTACGGCAAGCAGCGGATCTTCCAGGATTCGGTTCACCGTGGCTCCGTACTCCGCCAAGTTTCGCGGGTCTTGGACCAAGAGGCCACTCTCGCCGTCGACAATCTGGTCACCGATGCCGCCCACTGCGGACGCCACGACCGGCTTGCCCTTGTACATCGCCTCGGTGACGGTTAGCCCGAAACCTTCGGCAAGGCTCTTCTGCGACACCACGGCGGCGTGACGTTGGAGTGCGTTGACGATGACGGCGTTCTCCTGGACGTCTGACATCGGCAGGCAGACCAGTTGGACTCTGCTGCGCTGGTGGTGCCGTAGTGCGCGCCATTGTTGCCATGTGTCGTTCAGCACCACGGCAGCTTCTGGATCGTCAGCAACAGCCGTCACCACCGGGCCAGCGAGAACGAGGTGCGCCTCCGTGCCATCAAGCACGTGCTCGACGAACCCGTGCATGACACCAGCCATGTCTTTCAAGGGGTCCCACCGACTCACCTGGACGATAAGTGGGGCATCCGCCGGGGGGGGTGGACCGGTCTGGATGATGTCGGCGAAGCGCTCGACGCGACCCGGCGTGCCATCTGCCCTGAGGAAGGGAACGGGACCAGCGGGTGGGCCATCGACGATGCCGACATACGACAAGATCGCCCGAGCGTTCTCGGCGCTCATGTCGTGGTTCTTGGGCGACAACGGGTCGATGCTCGGCCGGATGACGTGCAGCCGGTCCTTCGGCACCCAGTCGGGTGCGTACTGCGACCGAGTAAAGACGTAGGCGTCGACGTAAGGCTCAAGGTAGCTGCGCAGGAACGCCCAGGCGTCCTCGGTCCACTCGTTGCTTCCGTCGATTCCGACGTGGCAGCGCCAGACGACAGGGATGCCCACGTCGGAGAGAAACCGAGCCATACCGGCCGTCTGTGGATCGTGCAAGATGACGATGTCGCCATCAATGACGAAGGCCGACAGCTCATCGGTGTTTCGTCGCATCACGCTCTCGTAGTGAGTGACCTCCGCACCACCGAGCACCTTCCCGTCGCCGGGTTGGCCATGCAGGTGGTGATGGATGCGCTTGGTGATAGCGAAGAACTGCGGGTTGCCCTCGATCACCAGCCAGCGCGCGTCGATGTCGGCACCGCGGGTCAACGGCAGCAGCACCTGCAACATCTCAGCGACGCCCCCGCCGGCTGGCGTGGAGTTGATGTTGATCACGCTGTGACCTCGCAGCGCAGAGCGCATGGCCGCAGCATCCCGTGTGAGCAACCGCTCAAGCCGATCATGCCCAATGATGCCGGCTAGTGCCTCAGGTGACCGCGGCGCCAGCCGCACTTCTTCCATGGGGCAAGAAACTACCGCGCGACGACCACCACGAGGGCTGCGAGGTCACTGCCCGGCAGGAATGTGGATCAACTTGCGGTTGACAAACTCGTCAATGCCGTAGGGGCCGAGCTCACGACCGACGCCGGACCGTTTCGTGCCACCGAACGGCAGCTCAGGTCCGCCACCCTCTGGCTCGTTGATCCACACCATTCCGGTGTCGAGCCGGTTGGCGATGTCAAGGGCGATGTCCGGGTCAGAGTGGTAGACGGCGCCACCGAGACCGAACGGCGAGTCGTTGGCGAGCGCCAGCGCCTCTTCGGCGTCGTTCACCTTGTAGATCACGGCCACCGGCCCGAAGAGCTCCTCGCGGAAGGCACGCATCTCCGGCGTTACATCCGTCAGCACCGTGGGCTGGATGAAAGCTCCAGGTCCGTCGATCCGGCTTCCACCGGTGTGAACCGTGGCCCCCTTGTCGATGGCGTCCTGGACCTGCGTCATGAGCCCGGCGGCTGCAGCTTCTGACGAGAGCGGGCCGTAGGAAACCGACGGGTCAGTCGGATCACCGATCGTCAGCTTGGCCATCTCGGCTGCGAAGAGATCGACGAACTCGCCATACAGCGGCTCGGCAACGATGAAGCGCTTCGCGGCGTTGCAGGCCTGTCCGGTGTTCTCCATGCGAGCTGCGACGGCGTCCTTGGCCACCTGGGGCAGGTCATCGGTGTCGAGCACAATGAAGGGGTCCGACCCACCGAGCTCCAGGACGACCTTCTTAAGGTGCTGACCGGCCAGCGAGGCGACCGCCGTACCAGCGCGTTCGCTACCGGTGACCGAGACTCCACGCACCCGGGTGTCAGCGATCACGTCAGCCGCCTGCTCGTTGGTCGCAAACAGGTTGATGTACGCGTCGGCGGGAACCCCAGCCTCGTGGAAGATGGCCTCCATCGCGAGCGCAGACTCTGGACACTGTGGCGCGTGTTTGAGCAGGATGGTGTTGCCGACGAGCAGGTTCGGCCCCGCGAAGCGAGCCACCTGGTAGTAGGGGTAGTTCCAGGGCATGATCCCGAGGAGAGCGCCGATGGGCGCTTTGCGAATGAACGCGTTACCACCCGATGACGCTTTCAGCGGCTCATCAGCCAGCAGTGTGGCCGCCTGGTCGGCGTAGTAGCGGTAGATGTCGGCCGAGTACTCGACCTCGTCGATCGCCTCTGCAGTCGTCTTTCCCATCTCGCGGGTGATCAAGGCGGCTAGCTCGCTGGCCCGCTCGGCGTGGAGGTCGGCCACCCGGTGGATCGCTGCGGCGCGCTCAGCGAGCGGAGTGGCGCTCCAGGTGCGGAAGACCCCGTCGGCTCGTGCGATCGCCGAGCTGATCTCGGCATCGGACGCCGTCGGGAACTTCTTCTCGATCGTCCCAGTAGCGGGGTTGACGACCTTGTACTCGACAGTCATGGGTGCTCCTCAGCCAGATACTCAGCCACATGCTCGGCCCAGACGCCGAGGCATGGCCTGACGCTATCTGATCGCCCTTGGGGCGGCATAGGGAACCGTGGAAAGCCTGAGGCGATGAGCGCTATGCCCGCCATTGGACAACCGCACCTTGCGGCGCCCCAAGTGAGGGGCCACGATTATCGAATTGGCGCGGTTTCGTCGACCTCCGGCCCGAAAGGGACCTGATGCCGGCCACACACCCTTCGGGGCGCATCGCGGCGGTTCAGGCAACACCGGTTCCGTTGAACCTCGATGCGACCATCGCCAAGACCGTTGCTCTCATCGGCGACGCCGCTGGCCTCGGTGCCTCGCTGATAGTTTTCCCCGAATGCTTCGTCTCGGTGTATCCGAGTGGCGCGTGGGCGGCGGCGGCCGCGAAGTTCGAAGGTGCCGGCCGGCTCTGGGAGCTCATGTGGGAGTCGTCGGTGGACGTGGCTGGCGCAGAGATCCAACTCGTCGTGGACGCCTGCCGACGGCACAACGTCTTCGTTGTTCTCGGTGTCAACGAACGCGAGGACGCCAGGCCGGGGACTCTGTACAACACGATGCTTCTGCTCGGCCCGCCCGGTGTACTGATGAGGCATCGCAAGACCATGCCCACCATGCACGAGCGCGTCTTACACGGCGTGGGGACGGGGACAACATCGAAGTAGTGGACGTCCACGGCGTCGGGCGAATAGGTGGTTTGATCTGCTGGGAGAACCGCATGCCATTGGCCCGCTGGGCGGTCTACCAAGGGGGTCCGCAGATCTGGGTCGCGCCAACCGCTGATGACACTGACAGTTGGCAGGCGACCATGCGACACATCGCCATTGAAGCCGGCACATTCACCGTTGGTGTGGCGCAACACCTGCCGCGCGAGGCATTCGGAAATGACTTTCCCGCGCAGATTCCCGACGATCTCACCTGCCTCGGGCGCGGAGGATCGGAGATCGTCGATCCCTTCGGCACAGTGATCGCCGGTCCATTGCTGGACGAAGAGGGCATTGTTGTCGCGGACTACGATCTCCGTCAGAGGCTGCACGCGAAGCGCTGGTTTGATGTCGCGGGCCACTACTCACGGCAGGACCGGTTCGCGCCTGGCCGCAGGGAAGCCTCTCATCTTGATCTGCCCAAGTCGCCAGAGTCCCCCTGATCTCCGGCATCATGGGCTGATGCCAACTCTCCTGGTTGTTCAGCACACTCCCTCGCCAGCCGTTCAGGAGATGTTGGACGCGGTCCTGCGCGGAACCAGACATCTGGAAGTCTCTGGCGTCACCGTCGAGGTCAGGGCAGCCCTGTCGGCGGGACCAGCTGACGTCTTGGCGGCGAACGGTTTGATTCTTGGGACGCCGGCCAACATCGGTTACATGTCAGGAGCCCTGAAACACTTTCTCGATCAGGTCTACTACCCCTGCCTTGAGGTCACGGTTGGCCTCCCCTACGGCGTCTACGTCCACGGCAACGACGACACCTCGGGAGCCTTGCGAGCGATTCACAAGATCGCCGGAGGCATGAGCTGGAAACAGGTAGCCACCGACGTCTCCTTGGTGGGTGCCCCTATCAAGGAAGGGCTCACCGCATGCGAAGAGCTCGGTGCCTCGCTGGCCCTACAGATTTCTGGCTACTGACTCGACAAGGCGCTCATCGCCGGAGAACGACTCCGACGCACGGAGATGTCACGGCCCCGGCAGGCATCGAGGCGTAGCTCGGCGTCACTTCAAGCGTACGAACCTGTGCGCCGGCCTCGGCCTGAGCCAAGTAGTCGGCGAACCCGGAGTCCCACACAGTCATCTTCACCGAAAGGACGATGACCCCACCGGGACGCACGACTCGAAAGAGCTCTGTCAAGCCCTCCACCCCCACATGCCCGGTGGTGAAGACGCCGGTGCTGACCACAGCTGCGTAGGTGCCATCTTCAAACGTCAGCCGTTCACCGAGGAAGGCGTGGTGAAACTCGCGGTACACGTTTTTGGAGCGGGCGATCTCGAGCATGCCGGGGGACGCGTCCAGGGCGTCGACGACTGGGTAACCGACCGTGCCCAAGAGTCCACCGAGCAGCCCTGTGCCCGCCCCGGCGTCCAAGATCGGCTCCGACCCTGCGGGAAGGTGACGAGTCAATAGGGCGAGCCCGACGGCCGGGTGACGGTAGCCAACTTCGCCCATGTCTGAGTCGTACGAGGCCGACCACTCGTCGTAGGCCGAAGCCAGCTCCGCGGGACTCTTGGCCCCGTAGACGGCGTCCAGTTTGGACTCAGCCATGACACCTCCTCAACGCTGTGCGACCTACCTTCCCGCACGAACCGCGACCCCGGCAAGGACATGGGCCCTTGGCCCCTCGGCTCTTTGCCCCGCTGGCCCTGGGCTGGACCCTCCCACGATGATGAGTTTGTGCTGTTGCCCCGAACGAATCTCTTCAGCCACTTCCCCGAGGTACTTACGAATTTTCTGACCGTCAAGTGGAGTCTCAGGCAACTTGGACCTTCGCGTTTCTCCAAAGCGTGAGCCGTCTCGGCGTGGCCGGAGACTCCCGACCTTGGGAGGATCTGACTTATGGGACGTCCGGGCAAGTACCCCGATGAGCTTCGGGAGCGTGCGGTGCCGATGGTTGTCGAGATCAGGCGGCAGTCCTCCTCGCAGTGGGAAGGGGTCTGCTGCAGATCCCTTCGGCAGATGCTCAGTAGATGCGGCATCAAGCCGGAACATCTTCAGCGTGTGCGCACGGCCATCACGGCCACGTGAACGAAAAATGAAGACTCTTGTCTGGACCCAGCCGCCTGTGGCTTCGCCCCGATAATTGCGGCGTGCCAAGACGCTTGATGGCCAGCGCCATCGTGACGGGCCTGCTATCGGCCTTGATCCTTCTTCCAGCAGGCGACGCAGGCGCTGCTTGCGCTGGTGACGTAAACGCCCTGTCCCTTCGGGAGATGATCCAGAAGAACAAGACGGGGAAGCGTCCGTTGGACACGCTGATTCTGGCAAAGGTCGTCGACATCATGGACCTGGAGCCCGGAAAAGGTGGCGACAAGCACCGCCGCAAGGCCCATACATCGAAGACAACTTCGTGTATAAGCGACACAGGTTCTACGCCGTTGTCGCGAAGCGCCTCCGTGATGGAACCATCGTTGACGACGCCGGGTGCGGGCAGACGCGCGAGTTGTCGAGCCAACGGTTCTGGGAGCCAGTCAGGTTTGCGCGCAAACACTAACGACTACGCGGATAGGGGCGTGGCCGGCCCATCCACCAGATTGGTGGGGCGGGTGGGGCTCGAACCCACGACCGACGGATTATGAGTCCGCTGCTCTGACCGACTGAGCTACCGCCCCAAAAACGCCACCGGCGTCTTTCGTGACACCCATAGCCTGTGAAAGTTACCTCAAAGGTGTTGGATCGGGGTATGCGCCTGACCCCAACTGAGCGGGACCGCCTCCTTCTCTTCACCGCCGCCGAGCTCGCCCGCGCCAGGAAGGCCAGAGGCCTTCAGCTCAACGCCCCCGAGGCCACCGCAATCATCGCTGACACTGTCATCGAGGCAGCTCGCGATGGAAGCAGGCTGCGAGACGCCGTCGACGCGGCCTGTAACGTCCTCGAACCTGACGACGTCCTGCTAGGTGTAGCCGCCCTGGTCCCCCAGGTGTGGGTCGAAGCCGTCTTCGACGACGGAAGTCGGCTCGTGGTCGTCCCCGAACCGCTCGGCCCGGCTCACGGTGACTCCGTCCCAGGATCGGTGCACCCAGCCCACGAGGACGTCCAGGCCGCCACCGCGGCGACGATCGAGCTTGCTGTGCGGAACACCTCCGACGTCCCGATCAGCGTCACCTCGCACTTCCACTTCTTCGAGTCCAACCCGCGACTGGACTTCGACCGCGGCGCCGCCTACGGTATGCGCCTGGCAATCGACGCCGGTGAAGCGATCCGCTTCGATCCCCAAGAGACGGTCACCATCGGTCTTGCCCCCATCGGCGGGGAGCGGGTCATCATCGGCTTCGCCGGGCTCGTCGACGGCCCACTCGACGCACCCGGCGCCAAGGAGTCAGCCCTGGCCAAGGCGCGCGCCACCGGCTACCTCGATACCGGCGTCACCACGTCGGGAGACCTAACATGAAGTCGCACGAATACATCGCTGTCTACGGTGCGACAACCGGAGACCGGGTCCAGCTCGGTGACACTGGCCTGATCGTCGAGGTGGAGAGCGACTCGCAGAAGCACGGCGACGAGTTCCTGATGGGGTTTGGTAAAACTGCGCGCGATGGGATCCACCTGCAGGCCGTCCCGACGTCACAGTCCTGTGACGTCGTCGTGTCCAACGTCTTGATGCTCGACCCGGTACTCGGCATCCGCAAGGTCTCGATCGGCATCCGTGAGGGGCGGATCAGCGGCATCGGTCGAGCCGGAAACCCGCACACTCTCGACGGTGTGGACGTCGTTGTCGGAAACAGCACAGCCGTCATCAGTGGCGAGGGACTGATTGCCACGCCCGGTGCCATCGACACCCACGTGCATCTCATGTCGCCGCGGATCATCGAAGCCGCGCTCTCCTCAGGCGTCACCACGATCTTGGGCCAGGAGTTCGGCCCGGTATGGGGCGTCGGAGTCAACTCTCCCTGGGGGCTGCGCAAGGCCTTCGCCGCATTCGACGAGTGGCCGGTCAACATCGGGTTCCTCGGTCGTGGCTCGTCCTCCGGCGACGCTCCCCTGCGCGAAGCGCTCGAACAGGGTGGCGTCTGCGGCTTCAAGGTGCACGAAGACACCGGCGCCCACGCGCGTGCCTTGGACACCGCGCTCCGGGTGGCCGAGGAGTACGACGTGCAGGTCGCTTTGCATACCGATGGCCTGAACGAGAGTCTCTCCGTCGCCGACACGCTCAGCGTTCTTGACGGGCGTACGATCCACGCCTTCCACGTCGAGGGCTGCGGCGGCGGACACGTCCCTAACGTGCTGCAGCTCGCGGGGGTGGCGAACGTGATCGGGTCGTCAACAAACCCGACCCTCCCTTACGGGCGAGATGCCATCCACGAGCACCTCGACATGATCATCGCCAGCCACGGACTCAAGCCCGACCTTCCCGGCGACATCCAGATGGCGTCCGACCGCATCCGTGGGGCAACGATGGCCGCCGAGAACGTGCTGCACGACCTCGGAGTCATCCCGATCACGTCGTCGGACGCCCAGGGCATGGGACGCGCCGGTGAGACAGTGAAGCGCACGTTCGCCATGGCTGCCCAGAACAAGCGGGCGCGTGGCCCACTCGATGGCAGCGACGATGGTCACGCCGACAACGCGCGAGTCCTCCGTTACCTGGCCAAGCTCACGATCAACCCGGCGATCGCTCACGGCTTCTCACAAGAGCTCGGCTCGTTGGAGATCGGGAAACTGGCCGACATCGTCCTCTGGGAGCCGGCGTGGTTCGGAGCCAAACCCAATCTCGTCCTCAAAGCCGGCTTCCCGGCCTGGGGGCTGACCGGCGATCCGAACGCCACCGTCGACCGCTCCGAGCCCCTGGTCTTCGGCCCCCAGTTCGGTGGACATGGCGCCACCGCCGCAGATCTTTCGCTCGCCTTCGTCAGCCAAGGGTGCGATGTCGACAGCCTTGGCCTGCGACGCCGGCCGCTTCCGGTTCGCAACTGCCGAGGCATTGGCCTCGCCCAGATGGTCGGCAACGACACCATCGGCAAGACCGAGGTCGATGTACGTGGCGATCGGGTGACGTTCGACGGCGTCGAGCTTCAGGCCGAGCCGGTCGAGTCGGTCAGCTTGAGCCGGCTCTACTTCATCTGAGGTTCAACCTGTTCCGGTCATGGTTGCGGCAATGCCGGAGGACGAGTCTCCTCCGCGCCGCAGTACGACAGCCACCAGCCCGATCACCAAGATCGTGAGGAGGAACATCAGCGTCGAGATTGAAGCGATCTCAGGACGCAGGGATGCTTTGACCGATGCGAATACGTACACGGGCCATGGCGTCACTCCCTGGACAGAGACAAAGGATGAGATGACCGTATTGTCCAAGCTCAGGGTGAAGGCCAGCAGACCACCGGCAAGGACCGCGGGAAGCATCAACGGCAAGGTGATCTGGGTAAAGCGCTTCGTCGGCGTCGCATAAAGGTCTCCTGCGGCCTCTTCGAGCGACTCATCCATACCCGCTAATCGTGCCCGTACGATCAGCGTGACAACTGCCGTGCTGAACACCGCGTGGCTGACAATGAGTCGCACCCAGCCACTGTTGAAGGCGGTGATGTTCAGGTCCTGCCCCAGCAGCACGTACCAAGGGAGAAGTGCGATGGCGTCGACGATCTCTGGCGTCACCAGGACGAGCGCAACCAGGACCAGGAACGCCCCTGACCACTTTCCCGGTCTCCTCGCCAGCGCAACGCCCGCGAAAGAACCGAGGGCCGTCGCCACCAGTGCAGAGAGCGCTGCTACGCCAAGCGAGACCATGACGGCATCCCGAGGAGCAGCATTCTGAAAGAACGACTTGTACCCGTCGAGGCCGAACCCGTTCCAGTCGGTCAGAATCCGACCGGTGTTGAACGAGTAGACCACGATCCAGGCGATTGGCATGAAGAGGAAGATGAAGACAACGACACCCCATGCGCTGAAAGCAAGCTTCACCCAGTCGAACTTCGGCTTGTTAACTGCACTCACAGTGCTCACGATCGCGTCGCTTGCGGCAGCGTGATTCGTCGGTTAGCCCGCAGACCAGCCCTGAGCAGCAGCCCGAGCAGCGCAGCGACAATGAGCGCCGCAAGGATGAAGGCGATCATGATCACAGCCATCGCTGCGCCCTGCGACCAGTTGAACGTCTCAAGGAACTGCCCGGCAACCAGAGACCCCGCCATGTTTCCCTTGGCTCCTCCCAGCAGAACCGGAGTGATGTAGTCGCCCATCAAGGGAATGAAGACCAACAGCATCCCTGCGATCGCACCTGGCATGGCCAGCGGCATCGTCACCTGGAAGAACGTCTTGACCCTGCTGGCACCAAGGTCTTTGCTCGCTTCGCGCAGCGCCGGTTCGGTGCGGTCGAACGCCACGTAAAGTGGCAAGATCATCAGGGGCAAGTAGTTGTAGACGACCCCAATTTGAACCCCGGTCTGCGTGTACAGCAGGGCGAGCGGGTCATCCCGCAGACCCACCTTCTGAAGTCCGTCTGACACCAAGCCGTTCGGGCTGAGAATCAACTGCCACCCGATCGTGCGAACCAGGAAGTTGGTCCAAAACGGCACCAACACCAACCCAAGCAGCAAGCCACGCCAACGCGGGTCAACCTTGGTCGCGAGCCAGTAGGCGAACGGCACAGAGATCAACAGGCAGATGAACGTGCCTATTATGGAGATCTTCAGCGTCCGCCAGAAGACCGGCATGTACTCGGGCTCAATGGCCTTGTCGAAGTTGTCCAGCGACCAGACGTCGGGGCTGACGTCCGGCTTCTGGACGAAGGCGCTGACCTGCTCACCCAGGCTGTAGAGCAGGACCAGGCCGACCGGCAGCGCAAAGAAGAGGATGAACCACGTCCACGCCGGCAGCGCGAGCAGAAACTTCGGCGCACCTCGGCGCCGCTTGTTCCGCACCGGGCTGGAAGCCTTCGGAGCCGCCGCACCTGTGTCGGCGGTCCCCACCGTATCCGTGGTCATCTGGCGATCAGCTGCCGGCCGCCGACTTGAACTTGTTGTAGATCTCGACCCGACGATCCTGGGCGCTGTTGAGCACGCCCGTTTCCATCGAAGCAACCTGCTCGTCGGTGAAGAAGACCATGTCGAGACGCTCGATGCCAGCATCCTTGGCGAGCGGCTCGATGTCCTTCACACCGGTGTTGTAGCCGATGTACTCGAGCTCCTGGAGTGATACCTCGGGAAGAAGCAAGTGGTCCATCCAAGCGTAGGCAGCGTTGGGATGTGGCGCGCCTACCGGGATCGCGTAGGCGTCCATCCAGATCTCGGAACGTGGGCCCGGGAAGACCCACTTCCACTGATCAGGGTTGTCCACGCCCAAGATTCCCTGGCGGGCGTCTCCATTCCAGGCGTGTACGAGCGCAAAGTTGCCATTCTGCATGTCTCCGCCACCAGGGTAGGAGACAAACGCCTTGACGTGTGGTGCCAGCTCGTTGAGCAGGAACTCTTCGCACTGATCAAGCTGCGCGGTTTCCTCGGTCATCCAGTTGATGTCGTTGGCCCAGAGCCAGAGCCCTACGACGTTGTCGGGGCTGTCGAGGATCGAGACGTTACCGCTCGCCTGGTTCATCGCAACATCGAGGAAGTCCTGCCAGTCGGACATTTCCACGTCGATCTTGGTGGTGTCGTAGGCGTACCCGGTAGTTCCCCAGTCTTTGCAGATCGAGTATTTGTTGCCCGGGTCCCACTCCTGGTTTTTGTACTGCTCTTCGAGATTGCCGAAGTTCTTCAGTCGAGAGAGGTCAAGCTCTTGGACGAGCTCGTTCTCCACGAGGGCTGGGATGAACGGACCGGTTGGAACAATGATGTCGTAGCCGGCCGTCCCCTTGGCCGCACTCAGCTTGGCTATCAGCTGCTCGTTGGAGTTGTACGAGTCGAGGGTGAAGTCGAGGTTGTTCTCGGTCTCGAACGCCTTGATCACCTTGGGGCTGTTGTACTCACCCCAGGTGAACATGTTGAGGGCGTCTTCGATCTCGCCGGCCGGGGTCGCGCTCGTGTCAGTGGCAGCGTCTTCGCCACAAGCGCTCAACAGTGCAGACCCTGCAACCGCCGCCCCAGCAGCACCGCCCATGAAAAGGCGTCGGGAGATGCGGTCGACGGCCGCTGGCGGGGCGAGGATCTTGATTGGTTCGTTGCTGTCGGTCATTGTTTCCCTTTTCTCACTCGTCCCGGCTCAGTTGCCGGCTAGCACTTCTGCCTTGTCGGACGCCGGGTCGGCCATGACGAGTTCGGCCTGTTCGGCGGTGAAGAGGTAGGTGTGGTCGGCATTCCACGAGCACCACACCGTCTGCCCGGTGTCCAGCCGCGGCGCGCTGGTTCTGGGAACCCTGGAGAGGATCTCCCGACCTTCGCCAGCACTCACGACGAACTGGATGACGTCGCCGAGATGAGAGATCCCTGCGAGCTCGCCGCGGATCACGTTCTGCTGGCCACCTGGGTCGGTGTCGGTGACCGTGATCGCCTCGGGCCGTACTGCGGCCAGAGCTTCGCTGCCATCGGAAAGCCCAGTGGTGTCTCGACTTGAGATCAGCGTGCACCCTTCCGCCGACACAGCCCGGCCACCCCCGGCAGCCTTGCCGTTGAAGAAGTTCTGCTGCCCGATGAAGCCTGCGACGAAAGCGGACGACGGGTGCTCGTAGATGGTGTAAGGGTCGCCCAACTGCTCGATGCGCCCGTCAAGCATCACCGCGATCCGGTCGCTCATCGACAGGGCTTCCTCCTGGTCGTGGGTGACGAAGATGAACGTGATGCCGAGCTGCGACTGCAACAGCTTCAGCTCGATCTGCATCTCCTCGCGCAGTTTGCGGTCCAGCGCACCGAGCGGCTCATCGAGCAGCAGGAGGCTCGGCCGGTTGACCAAGGCGCGGGCAAGGGCCACCCGCTGCTGCTGGCCACCGGAGAGCTGCTTGGGTTTGCGCTCGGCAAGGGGTCGCATCTTGACCATGTCGAGGGCCTCAGCGACCTTCTGCCCCATCTCAGCCTTGCCTGTTCCCCTTTGGCGCAGGCCATAGGCGACATTCTCAGCCACGGTCATGTGCGGGAAGAGCGCATACGCCTGGAAGACGGTGTTGACGTCGCGCTTGTGCGGAGGGGTTCCCGCAATCGGTTGCCCCGAGATCCGCATCTCGCCGGCCGTCGGCTCCTCGAAGCCTGCCAGCATCCGCAGGGTGGTGGTCTTGCCGCAGCCGCTGGGACCAAGAAGCGAGATGAACTCGCCCGGCTGGACCTGAAGATTGATCGAGTCGACAGCAGTGAAGTCACCGAACATCTTGACCACGTCAATGAGCTCAACGGATCCGGTTTCCCCACCGGGGCTGACGGTGTCTGTCACTCCTCGTTACCTCTCCTCGAGCCGTGCGGGAGCCCTCGCGGGCGACTCACAGTCAACCGTGTGATGGGCGCATCTAAACAGACTCTCGGCCTGAATGAGCGAGATTGCGACCAACTCGTGACCTGGGCGTCACTCTCTGCCGTCAGTGCTGGTAGACCACGTTTCCTGACGCAACGGTCAGGTCAACCGATGCGTCAGCGATGGTCCCCCCTGTCCCACCAAAGATGTTGCGATCCAGCACGGCCAAATCTGCCCGCATGCCTGGCGCAAGGTGCCCACTGGCCTCGTCGTGGTTGACGTAGGCCGTGCCCGAGGTGAATGCAGCCAGCGCCTCCGCCAGGGGCACTCGCTCCTCCGGCAGGAAGGCCGGCGCGTCCGGCTGAGCCGGGCTGCGCCTGTTGACCATGACATCGATCTCTTCGAGCGGATTGGCCGAGGTCACCGACCAGTCGCTGCCACCGGCGAGGCGGGCGCCTGAGCGAAGCATCGCCCCAAAGGGGTATTGCATCTCGACTCGCTCCTTGCCCAGGAAGGGAACCGTGAGCTCGTCCATCTGGGTATCGCTCTGGGCCCACAAGGGCTGGCAGTTCGCGATGGCACCGAGCTCGGCGAACCGTGAGATGTCGTCCGGATGCACGATTTGGACGTGGGCTATGTGGTGCCGGTGGTCTGTCATCCCGTTAGCGGCTCTCGCCGCGGCAACGGCGTCGAGAGCGTTGCGCACCGCCCGGTCACCGATCGCGTGCATGTGCACCTGAAATCCCAGCCGGTCGAGCTCGGTGACGGCAGCCGCGAGTAGATCTCGCTCGACGTACGACAGGCCGCGATTGTCGGTGTGACCGCCACAGCCGTCGCAGTACGGCTCAAGGAGCGCGCCGGTGTGGTTCTCCAGCACACCATCGGTCATGATCTTGACGCTGGTGGCGTTGTAGTTTCCGACGACACCGTTCTCTCGTTGCGCGAGGAACTGCGGGATCTGCTCCAGACCCTGGTGCCGGTCCCACCAAAGTGCCCCAACAACACGCGCTGTGAGGCGTCCGTCCGCTGCCAGCGAGCGGTAGGCGTCATGCGTGCCTGGCGTGACCCATGCGTCCTGCCACGCCGTGATGCCGAGAGCGTGCAGATGCTTCTGAGCGTTCAGGATCGCCGCCTCCCACTCTTGGCGGGACGGCAGCGGCACCATCGTGTCGTTGAAGGTGTACGCCGAGCCTTCGTGGAGCATGCCGGTCGGTTCGCCAGTGTCGGCATCGCGCTCGATCCGGCCGTCGGACGGATCTGGCGTGTCCTTGGAGATCCCGGCCCGTTCGAGAGCCACGGAGTTGACCCAGGCGCCGTGAACGTCCTTGTTGAACAAGAAGACGGGGCGATCGGCAACGATCGCGTCGAGGTCCTCCTTGCGCGGCAAACCGCCGGGGAAACACTCCATCGCCCAACCCCCGCCGACAATCCATGGCTCGTCGGGGTTCTTGCGCGCGTACTCGGCGATCGTCGCCAGGTACGCCTCACGCCCGATGACGTCGTTGAGCCAGACCCGCAACCGGTTTCGGCCGGCGAATGGACTGTGGATGTGGGCGTCCTGAAAACCAGGAACAGCGAGCCGCCCCGGCATGGACAGCACCTCGGTCGACGCACCCCGCAAGTCCGACAGATCACCATCTGCTGCACCGAGCGCCAGAATCAGCCCGTCCTTGATGGCGATCTCACGAGCCCAGGACCGCGATTCGTCGTTGCAGTAGACGTCCAGGCCAGTGAGGAGCAGGTCAGCGACCGGTGCAGAAGACATGGTGGGCATCTTGTCTGGACGCCGTTCCCAGGGCAAGTGGTGGCGTGGTTCGGCCGACGCGATGCCTCAGGTCTGCGGTCGCCGGGTTGGTGGTCACCCAAACGGGCTACCAGCCGTGCCCCACCCCGGGCCGATACCTCTGTATGGACCCCCTCCAGGGTCCATACATCGTATTCGGGGTTTGGGGAGCTAGTCGTGGCGCGCAACATGAGATGGGCCCGAGTGGTCGGGGTGCCGACCGCCATGGTCGTGGGAGCTGGGGCCCTTCTCGGGGTGCCATCGGACGCAGCCGTCTCAGCGCCCTGCACGATGCGGGTGACCGTCGACCGCGTCAACAGCGTGACCTACGGGAACGGCGTCGAGCGCAACGAGTACAACGTCAAGGTGAACTGGACAACCAACAATCAGCCCCGCTCGCAGAGCGCCGAGGTGCACCGCATGGTGATGCCCCCGAGGGCTCAGCCCCGGCTGGTGACCAAGAAGCTGGGCGCACTCGGAGACCTCCGAGCACAGCTGGAGAGCCCAAAAGGCAAGCGCGGCATTGCAGCGGTCAACGGTGACTTCTTCTACGGCTACCGGATCGACAACCAGACTGTCTACCTTCCCCGCAACGCATCCGTGACCAAGGGCAAGCCGGTCCGGATGGGAACTGAGCGCACTCGGGTCATCGGCATCGACAAAAATGGCTCGCCGTTCAACGGCGAGGTCGGCATCACCGGGACCGTCGCCCACGGCAAGAAGGTCTTCAACGTCGACAGCATGAACTGGCATGTGCTCGGAGACGCCGGAGTGGCCATCTACAGCCCGGCGTGGACCGATGTCAGGGACGCCAAGCGCCCCGCGGGAGTCGTCGAGTGGGTGGTCAACAAGGGCAAGATCATCGCCGTCCGTACCGGCAACAAAACCGGCAAGACCGTTCAGCCGCACACCAAGATCGTCGCATTCGGCACCAAGTTCGCCGCCGTGGTCAAGCGCGCAAATATCGGGAGCTCAGCACTCATTGCCGTCAGGCAGGACACCACGACTGGGGTTGTCCTCAAAGAAGCCATCGGCCGGGGTGTCTCGCTGGTCGATGCCGGCCAGGTTGACCTGCCCTGCGAGGGTTTGTGGTACCAACAGCGGCCGAGGACAACGGTCGGTTGGGACAAAGACGGCAACTGGATGACCCTCTCGCTGCCCGGAACCGGCTACGACAGCAATGGCTATCGGATCGGCGGACTGGGTCTGGCCCAAGAGGCCAACGTCGCGATTGCACTAGGTTTCGTCGAGGCCGACGAACTCGATGGTGGCGGGTCCACAACCGCAATGGTGCGTCGCGCTGACGGTGACTGGGATCGCGTCGACGACCCAGACTCCCTCTACCAGCGGCCGGTGCCGAACTCGCTGATCTGGGTCAAGCCACCCAAGTAAGGCCGACCGCTCCAGCCCCTAGGGTTCAGGCGTGACGAAGGACCCGCGGCTAGCCACCCGCGACGACATCGACCAGTTCGCCGAAACGTTCGGCACCGCGATGTACGACGACCCGATGATCCGGTGGCCGTTGCCCAGTGAGGTTTCGGTCGAGTCGGTCATCGCCATGACCAATCCGATCGTGTCGATGTACGTCGAGGTGGGTTCGGCATGGATGCTCGAGGGCGGCCTCGCTGTGGCGTCCTGGATTGCGCCCGCTGCTGCGGCACGATTCGACCAGCTTGAGCAGCCGACCCGCGCAGCTATCGCGCCCCACACCGGCGACAATGGTGTCAGGTACGGGCAGTTCTGGGACTGGCTCGCCGCTCACCTGCCCAGTGAACCGTGCTGGTTCATGGACTTGGTCGCCGTCCAGCCCTCAGCGTGGGGGCGCGGCTTGGGTGGCCGACTCATCGAGCACGGCCTTGCGCTGGCCGGTGGGGATGACCTGCCCGCATTCCTGGAGACCGCCCAGCAGCGCAACGTCGCCTATTACGAGCGGTTCGGCTTCCGAGTCGTTGGCGAGGAGTGCGCTCCAGGCGGCGGCCCAACGATCTGGTTCATGCGCACCTGACGATGGTCGCCTACGATCGGCGGGTGACTGACACGGACTACTCGCTCACCGCATCGCCCGGACGTCGCTTGCCCGTGGCGACGCACGCGTCCGGTATGCGGATCTGGGACCGCGATGGCACTGAATGGCTGGATGCGTGTGGCGGCGCCATGGTGATGAGTCTTGGTCACTGCCATCCGCGACTGGTGAAGGCGGCACAGGAACAGCTGGAGAAGCTGACGTTCACCTACCGGTTCTCCTTCTCCAATGAGCCGATGATCGAGCTGGCCGGATTGATCCGCGAGATTGCACCGATGGACCGAGGCTGGGCCTTCTTCAACTCGTCGGGGTCTGAGTCCGTCGAGTCCGCCATTCACCTGGCGCTCCTCTACTGGCAGCACGTCGGAAAGCCAGGGAAAACCGAGCTCATATCTCGCTACCCGAGCTTCCACGGTTCGACGCTCGGTGCACTCGGGCTCTCTGGGTCACGCTGGCGTCAAGGCTTCGAGCACGTGCTCGACGACAACCCGGTGGCGCAAGCACCCAATGCCGACATTCGCTCTGGGCGGACGCCTGCGGAGGAACTCGCTTTCGGCTTGCAACAGGTCGAGGACGCACTGGTCGCGCGCGGCCCTGAGAACGTCGCCGCGGTATTCCTCGAGCCGATCTCCGGCGCCAGCACCGCAGCCGTCGTGCCGCCGGACGGATACCTCGCGGGAGTGCGGGCGCTCTGCGACCGGTACGAGGTCCTGATGATCTGCGACGAGACCGTCACCGGCTTTGGCCGCACCGGTCAGTGGTGGGGCGTCGACCACTGGGGTGTTCAGCCAGACATGCTCAGCTTCGCGAAGGGCGTGACCAGCGGCGTGACGCCGTTCTCCGGGCTGGCAATCGGCGGTGAGATCGCTGACGTATTCGCCGCGGCACCAGAAGGCTTTCCCTTCGGACACACCTACTCGGGCAACCCAGTGGGGTGTGCGGTGGCAGCAGAGGTGATTCGCACCATTCGCGACGATGGGCTTCTTGAGAACAGCGCGCAGATGGGGAAGCGTCTCCATGAGGGGCTCCTTGAAATCGCCGGAAGCTCACCGCACATCGGCCAGGTGCGCGGACGCGGTCTTCTGCAAGGGCTTGAGCTCGTGACCGACAAAGACTCTCTCGAACCGTTGGCCGGATCGTCCTACGCACTGGCCGCCCTCGCACGCGAACGGCACCTGATGATCTACTCCTGCCCGACGCCGCTCCGCGGCCGCGTCATCGAGGCAGTGATGCTCGCGCCGCCACTGAACATCGACGATCGTGACGTCGACGAGATCGTGAACCGCTTAGGGGAAGCCGTTCAGGCTCTGCCGTCGGTTTGACCTTCCGGTATCGTTCGCGAATGCACATCGTGATCCCTGGAGCCGGATTCGGCGGTCTGGAACTGGCAACTTGACTCTCCGAGCGATTTGGAGACACGCTCGATGTGGTCCTCATCGATCACACCGACGGCTTCACCTTCGGGTTCGCCAAGCTTGACGTTGTCTTCGGGCGGTCCCAGCCGTCCGAGGTACGCCATCACTACAGCGGTATCAGCCAGCCTGGCCGGTGCGCTGCCGAAGTTCACCGGCGGATCAGTGGTCATCGGTGTTACCTCGACGTCATTGAAGTGCCCCCTGCGCCGGGTGAAGCCGCACTTCTCATGCACGACTACCTGACAGCTCGAGGCCTGCTGGAGACGAGCCAGGTCTCTCTGGTCATTCCGTTCGGTGTCCCCGTCCCCCCTCAACTGCAGCACCAGCGGCGCTGTTGGAGGCATTCAACGAGCGCGGCTCGAGTTCGTCCGCGGCGTGCTGGTCGCTGGGCTCGATCCCGACAAGAAGCAGGTGCTGTTGAGCGACAGCTGCATCCCGGTGGACGCGTAGACCTTGGAAACAGCGTTCTGGGATGTCTAGGCAGTCGGGGACGTCACCAGCGTCGGCACAGCGAAGGCTGGGGTCTTCGCCGAGGGGTAGGCCAAGGTCGTCGCGCGGCAGATATCGGCCAGCATTCATGGGCATGAAGCCAAACCCTACGACGGACGTGGCACCTGCTACCTGGAGTTCGACGGCGACCGCATAGGTGGGATGGATGTTACTTTCGTTCCTGGCGAACCACCCTCGGGCGTCCTCGATGGCCCATCGGAAGCCCTTGCTGCCGACAAGGTTCATTTCGGCACCAGCCGGGTTGCGCGCTGGTTCAGTTAACGACGGCGCGGCCCGGCTAAGGCGCTGGAGCCAGACCTGGGTCTCCAAACAGGTATTCGTTCAGCAGGTAGTTGACCTCCTGGATGGAGAGCGCGTCGGTGTAGGCAACGTTGCGCGAGAAGCGCGAGTAGTCCACCGCCCGCAGTGCCTCCAAAGCGCGCGGGTGCAGCAGCTTGAGGTAGATGTCTGTGCTGATCTTGCGCCTCGGGAAGTCTGTCTTCACGGCACCGCAACCGAAACCGAAGATCGTCAGTGCAACGTCGGCATCCTCGGGCTTGCACTTGGCCACGATGCCCTGGTCCTGCACCTTCACCTTTGCCCGGTTCTCCTTGCGACGCTCCCAAATCTGCACGCACGTCTGCAGGTAGGTGCTGGCGTAAGCGGCGACGCCTTCGCTGTCGACATAGTTGATGGACAGATCCTCGTCTGCAACAAGGTGGAACTCCGGATCGAGGCGGTTCATCACGCTCCACTTTCGCCACGAGCGGGGCACAATGAAGGCGATGTAGTCGCTGTAGTCCGCGCAGTGGTTGAAGAACGGCACCGAGAGTGCGTTGTTCCTGCCGAACGGAGGGTTCCCAACACTGACGGCGTCTCGCACGTTGAGCTGCTGTTGGAGGAAGTCGCCTCGGGCGACGTCTCGGTGCCGAGGTTCGATGTCAAAGCTGATGACATCGAGGACGCCGACCGCGCGTGCGGCGTCGATGAAGGTTCCGGTCCCCCCTGCTGGCTCGATCCAGGTGCGGCCCACTGCGTCGGGGACTACGTCCAACACCTGCGCAACGACGCCGTCAGCCACGGGGCGCGGCGTGTAGAACTGTTCCTTCCCGGTGACCCGGGTGTTGCCATTCGGCGTTGGGCTCTTGCTTCGCCCGCTACTCATGACCACCGGGCAAACGTAGCGGCTGGACCAAGCCCAGAAGACGATCTCGAGAGAACGGTCAGTCCGGCTGCCGACGCGCGTAGTCGGCCATCCCTGGGACTGTGAACGCGATCAGTCCGCGATCGGGGGCGTAGACCAGGCCCTTCTTGATGAGTTGGTCACGAGGTACTGAGAGCTCATTCCGTTCGCGACCGAGCACCTCGGCCACGTGCGCCATCGAGGTCGGCTCGTCTGCAGACAGGTCAGCCATGGCCCGCATGATCTGGCGCTGCAGCGGCGTAGCGCGCTGCCACCTCGCCCGGTAGAGCCCCGCGTCGACCTCACGGCGTGCCTGCACCAACCCGGCATCGGCGTCCTCTGCAGTGATCGGCGACGTTGCGGCGTAGTCCCACGCGTACTTGCCTCCGGTCTGGATCAGGTAGGGGTAGCCGTGGCTGAACTGGTCAACGCGCCCCAACGCGTCCGGCTCCCACGTGACGCCGAGCGCTTCGGCCGGAACGACGAGCGCCTCATGTGCCGAAGCCTGGTCGAGAGCGCCAACCGGGACGTACTCGTAGAGGCGCTCGGCGTACGACGTCGCCTTCGCCAGCACCTCGGGCAACGACGGAAGCCCCGCACCGACGACGACCAGCGGCAGCGGGTCGGCGCCCTGTCCCATCTCGTGCACGGCTGTGTTGATTGCGCGGAGCTCGGCTACGGGGACGTCCTGCATCTCGTCGATGAGGAGCAGCGCACCCACCCCGAGATCACGCATTGTCGCGCCGATGGCAGCGAAGAGCTCGGGAAGGTCGACGGCAGGATCTCCGGTGTCGGCTTGACCCGACGCCACCTGCACGTCGAAGCCGAACGTGTAGCTACCGTCCGGATCCATTCTCAGGCTGAACGCGCGGAACACCTGGAGAAGACCCAGCAGTTTGCCTCGTTCAAACCGGCCGGTCGCCGACCGCAGCGAGCGGTGCAGCGCCTGGGCGAGAGTGGGCAGGATGGAGCGTCCAGCGGCAGCCTCCACCTTGGCCGTCACCCAGCGACGCTCCTCGGCCATGGCCTGGAACTCGTTCAGGAGGACGGTCTTGCCCACCCCCCGGAGTCCGTAGAGGACCCGACCCCGCTCGCCGACGCCCAGTTCGTAGCGCTGCAGCAGGATGGCGAATGCGTCGAGCTCGGCGTCGCGCCCAGCGAGTTCAGGCGGACGCCGGCCAGCGCCCGGCTGGTAAGGGTTGCGCACAGGATCCATGCATCAGAGTGTATAAAACTTCGTATGTGATTCACATAGACATTGATATGATCGTACATAATGTCGCCGACCCACGAGGCGGCCGAAGGTACCCCCGGGAAGCGGTCCAGGCGTCCCGCTTGAGTCCGGGTACGACCGGTATCTGCGAGTATCCCCACGAGGGAGCGCCTCCTTCGATCAGCTCTCACGCCTGCCCGATCCGAGGAGGAGTGTCGATGAAAGCGATCGTCCAGCGGGCGTACGGATCCGACGAGGTTCTGCGCCTCGAGGATGTCCCGGTGCCGTCGGTCGGTGCTGGCGAGGTACTCGTCCGAGTCCATGCAGCGTCGCTGCACGCAGACATCTGGCATGTCGTGACCGGCCGGCCCTACGTGATGCGCCTGATGGGTGGCGGTCTTCGTCGTCCCAAGGTTCTGATCCCCGGCATCGACCTCGCTGGTCGCGTCGAGTCAGTCGGCCCCGGAGTGACACAGTTCAAACCAGGTGACGACGTCTTTGGCGAGTGCGTCCGCGGCATTCAGTGGAAGAACGGTGGAGCGTTCGCCGAGTACGCGTCCGTTTTGGCCAAGGATCTGGCGCCGATGCCAGAAAAGCTGTCGTACATCGAAGCTGCAGCCATCCCCACCTCTGGGTTGATAGCTCTGCAGGCCGTCCGAGATGAGGGGGACGTCCAGTCGAGGCAACGGATTCTCATCAATGGCGCCGGCGGTGCCGTCGGAACTTTCGCAGTGCAGCTCGCCAAAGCGTATGCAGGTGAGGTGACGGGCGTCGACTCGGCCGAAAAGCTGGATGCACTTTGTTCGCTAGGTGCCGACCACGTCATCGACTACGCGCTGACGGACTTCACCACCACGGGCGATCGCTACGACCTCATCATCGACATCCCCGGCACTCAGTCACTCTCCTCGATCAGGGATGCGCTGACACCTGAAGGCACGTACGTCTTCGTCGGTCACGACCAGTACGGACGTCGTGGCCATCCGGTCATCGGCAGCATCGGACGGATCCTGCACATGCTCGTGATGACGCCGTTCGTCCCACAGTTCAAAGCACCCGGGAAGATCTCGCCACGTGACGAGCGCCTCGCGATCCTCACCGAGCTGGTCGGAGCCGGGCACGTGACGCCCTTCATCGACTCTACCTACCCTCTCGCAGAGATCCGTCAGGCCCTTCGCCGCTTGGAGCAAGGGACAGCCATCGGCAAGATCGTTGTCACAATCTCGGAGTAGATCGAGCCAGGCCTTGCCGCGCCGTGCCGCAGTTAACACGCGTGTGATGACCGCAACTGTGCCAGCAGTCGCTCGTAGGCGGGGAACAGCGCCTCGCTGACCGTCGGAAACGGCTGAATCGTGTCGACCAACGTGGCTACCGCGATGTCGGCGCGGATCGCGAGTGTCACCTGTGAGATCCACTCGTCCGATCGCGGACCGATCGCGGACGCACCGATCAGGGTCCCGCGCTCAGCATCGGCGTTGAGCACGAGCACGCCACCCTCCGATTCCAACCACCCACGCGCCGTCTCCCCAACGTCCATGGTGGCGCGGACAACAGCGCGCCCTTGCTCGCGCGCCTGGTTCGCCGATATCCCTACACCGGCTACGGGAGGACCGATGAAGACGCCGCGTGGCACCGCGTCCAGGTGCATCTGCGCATCCTGTCCGAGCACGTTCGCGGCGACCACGCGTCCGGCGTAGTTGGCCATGTGCGTGAACGGGAACCGTCCGGTGACATCACCGGCCGCGTAGACGTTTCGTTGCCCGACGACACGTGCGTCATTTCCGGTCGGGATCGCCCCGGACGAGACATCGATGGCGAGACTCTCAAGGCCGTAGCCCTCAAGGCGCGGACGTCGACCTGTAGCCACCAGCAGCCGATCACCGGTGAGCTCCGTGCCGTCCTTCAGGTGAAGAGTGGTCCGTCCCCCGTCTGCGGTTACTCTGTCGACCCCCGTTCCGATGTTGACGACCACACCCGTCTCAGCCAGCACGTCGCCCACGGCAGCGGACACCTCAGGCTCTTCGGCAGCAAGGAGCCGGTCGAGCGCCTCGACGACCGTAACCTGGCTGCCGAAGGTGGAGTACACCTGCGCGAGCTCCACCCCGATCGCTCCCCCGCCGAGAATGAGCAGGGACTCGGGGAGCTCCACACTGGTCAGCGCATCATCACTGGTCCACGGCTTAGCCTCGGCCAGACCCGGGATGGGTGGCAGCACGGCATCGGCACCGACGCTGATCAGGAGGTTCTCGTAGCGGAGTTCGTTGTCGCCTACGGCGACCACTCCAGGGGCGACAATACGCCCGTCACCGCGGATGATCTCGACGCCCTCGTCCTGCAGACTTTGCGCGGTCTCTGAGTCGTCGAGGTGCTTGGCGCGGATATCCCGGATCCGAACGGCTTCGCGCCAAGCAGCCCTGGGGTCGCCGAGATCGACAACCTCACCGACGGCACCGAGTTCGTGTGACGATCCCGCTTGCCGACGTCGCGAAGCGGCGATCAGCAGGGCTTTGCTCGGGACGCACCCCCAGTAGGGACACTCCCCACCCACCAGCCGTGACTCGACAAGCGCCACTCGGCGCCCAGCTGCCGCGACGCGCGCGGCGGCGGTCTCGCCCGCAGAACCGCCGCCCAGGACGACGAGGGTGTACACGGGTCGCGCTATGCGACACCCCGGACGTCGGCCTCGATCTCGATCGCGACATCAAAGGCGCCGACGTAAGCGGCACCACACATCACGCAGGCCCACCCGCGAGCCACTTCCTCGCCGCCTTCAGGAAGCACCTCGAAGAGGCAGTCATCGCGGCAGTCGTGGCACCAGAACTCGACTGTTTCGGCGCTCCCGGCCATGGCTGTTCCTCCTCGTGGCTTTGGTTCGTACAGCCCCCACGCTGACATGGGGGTCTGACAAGTCTCGGGATATGGCCCGGTGTGTCGCCCTGAAGAGTGGGTAAGACCGCGAAAACGACCCAATTCCCGGAGAGTGGGCCATCATGGAATGGCTGCTGCCCCATTGCCACCCCTGGCCCCACCCCTGGAGCACCTGATGCAGACCGTCTGGAAAGGCTCGATCGCGTTCGGCCTGGTCTCGATCCCCGTTCGCCTCGTCTCGGCCACCGAGGAGAAGGACGTCCCCCTGCGGCAGGTGCATGAGGCCGACGGTGGTCGGATCAAGTACAAGCGCTTCTGCTCGGTCGACGGCGCGGAAGTCGCGTACGGGCAGATCGCGAAAGGCTATGAGCTCGAGGACGAGAACATGGTGGTCCTTACCGACAAGGATCTCGCAAACCTGCCGATCGCGTCCACGAAGTCGATCGAGGTGGTCAGCTTCGCCGAGCGGGACGAAATCAACCCGGTCTCTTTCTCCAAGGCGTACTACGCCGAGCCAACCGGAGACGTGAAGCCGTACGTCCTGCTGCACGACTCGTTGGTCGCGACCGACAAGGTGGCGATCGTGAAACTAGCCCTGCGTCAGCGCGAGCGCCTCGCCACTATTCGTGCGCAGGATGGCGTGCTCGTCGTTCAAACGATGCTGTGGCCCGACGAGGTTCGCAAACCCCACTTCTCGTTCATGGACGCCGACGACGTTGACGTCCGACCGCAAGAGCTGGAGATGGCGTCGATGTTCGTCAAGGCTTTTGACGAGGGCTTCGACCCGAGCCAGTTCCACGACGGCTACCGCGAAGTGCTGCGTCAGCTCGTCGACGCCAAGATCGCCGGGCAAGAGATCTCTCGACCGACCGAGGCTGCTCCGGAGTCGAACGTGATCGACCTGATGGAGGCACTGCGCGCGAGCGTCGCGGCCGCCGAGGGCAAGCCGGCGAAGAGGAAGTCGGTCGTAAAAAAGGCACCGGCAAAGAAGGCGGCCAAAGCACCAGCGAAGAAGGCCACCACGAAGACGACCAGGGCCACGGCCAAGAAGACCGCAAAAGCACCAGCGAAGAAGACGGCGGCCAAGAAGCCAACTAAGAAGGCAGCCGCGCGCCGCAAGACCGCTTAGGCGCTATAGCAGCACCGCCAGCGGATCCGGTTCGTCGAGGCGCTCGACTGCGTCCGACATGAGCAGATGGCTGAGGCCTGCGTCCGCCACCTCGCCCCAGGCTCGAGGAGCTGCCACAAAGGGTCGATCCCGGCCCCGCAGTGAGTAGGGCGTGATCGTGGTCTTCGAGGGGCTGTTCTGCGACCAGTCGATAAGCACCTTGCCCTCGCGTTCGACCTTAGTCATGGAGGCGGTCGCCAAACTGGGGAAGGCTTCGACCGCCGAGTCCGCGAGGGACTTGGCGTACTCGCTCGTTGACTGCGACTGATCCGACGCACGCCAGCGTGCGTAGACGTGGATACCCTTACTCCCGCTCGTGACGGGCACGTTCTCCAAGCCGTCGGAATCGAGCTGTCCCTTCATCCAGAGCGCGAGCTCGGCGCATTCCGCGAGCCCCGTTCGTGGCCCGGGGTCGAGGTCGAGGACCAAGCGGTCGACGCGGGGGCCGACACCATGCCAGCGCCATTGAGGCACGTGCAACTCGAGCGCATTCTGTTGCGCGAACCAGGCCAGAGCGGCCGGCTCGTGCGCAAGGGAGTAGGTGACTGTGCCGTCGGAGTGCGTCAGGTCGATCGTCTCGATCCAATCGGGTGCACCGTTGGGAAGCTGCTTCTCGAAGAACGGTGGCTCGGTGACACCACCCGGCCAACGGATTCGGGTGACCGGACGCCGACGAAGGTGTGGCAGCATGCGCTCAGCCATGCGCACGTAATAGCCGATGACCGCTGCCTTGGTGACGCCCTCGCCGGGGTACACGATCCGGTTGGGGCTGGTCACCCGCAGCGTGCGTCCCCCGACCGAAACGGATCCAGCGGTTTCACCCATAGCGAGATTGTCCACCCCCGCAGACCGCCGTCCGTTCTCGGCCAGCAGCACCGAGAGTCCCGGTCGATAGACGTTGGGAGTCAGCTCAGCTGCCAGGCGGAGTTCGCGCAGTTCGACGGGCATACCATCGACGCGCGCCAGTCTGACGGCGAATGGACATACCACCTGCCCCAAGACGTCAGGGATCACGCTCCCGAGCAGCGCCTTCATCGTTTGCCCCCAGCCGTCATGGTGTTCGCCTCCTTCGCAGATGGCATCGGATCCACCACACCTACCTGCATCGTCTATTTGGAAACTTCCACCCGCCGGAGTCGAAAGTTTCGCTGGGCACGAACGCGGGTATCCGAGCCGCTATTGAACCCGTCGCCCATCTCGGCCAGGAGGACCTTTCCGTGGAAACCAGTTTCCCCGTTGCCGCATTCATCCGCCGAGACCACCGCGAGATGCCGGCACCGCGAGCGAGCCGGTCGATGGAGCACGCTTGGCAGGACTGGATCATCACGCTCCAGTGGAAGGGAGCAGTGATTCGAGACGAGATCGACGGGCGGAGCACCGACGCCAGGCGTTCGCCCCCCACAGCCTTGAACGCCGTGTGCCGGCTGTTGGACAAAGCGCGAGCAGGATTGACTTCTGGTCAACCCGGGTAGGGATGCAAGAACCAGCGACCACATCACTTGCCGAGAGGAGTCACCCATGACTCAGGTCCACGAAGCCATGTCTGGTCCCGTTGTCTCTGTCCGCCCAGCCAGCTGGTGATGCAGATGGCTCCCAGGAAATCAGACGACCGCGATGTCGGCCACGCCGAAGAGGGGCTCGATCCCGCGGATCGTACGGAGCCATCGATGATAGAGGGGGCGGACGAGTCTGGGGTGCCAGCCGACGGACGCGCTGCCAACGCCGGCGGCACGATGAGCGAGACCACCAGGTCCCGAGATCCTGACCTCGACGACGAGGATGGGCACTCGACGTAGTTCGCCAATGTCCCGGTGGCTCTGTTCCGCCTAGTGGCAGTGAACAGCCGCTGATGGGGCAACGTCGATACCTGGGCTACGGCGAAAGAACCCGACGGGCTTGAGGTGAAAGCCAGCTCGTTCGACCGGCATGACGGGCCAGTCCTCGGTGCGTGGAATGTGATTGGTGCCGAATACGTACCAGAGCACGACGTCGGTGTCCTCGAGGCTCCGGTTCGCGCTGGTCCAGGCGGGCAGGCCTGCGCCGCCTTCGGCTTGGAACGGGTAGTCGCCGGCAGGGTACTTCTCGTCAGGAGCGTTCGGGGTGACCCACAAGTGGCTATACATGAATCCAGCACGCTGCCCGATCACGGACTCACGGTGAGCCATGGGATAGGTCGTGTGCCCCGGAACCAGTTTGTAGCCAACCGGCTGTGCGACGTGGTTGGTGCGGTGCGGGTTGATGACCTTCCAATAGCGGTTCGCCATTGGATCGATCAGCCGTTGCGCGGCGCTCTCGACATCGAGGGGTGTCTCGCGGGTGACGTAGGCAGCTCCGTGCGGGTTCTCGGGCCCAATGGGGTGCGCTACTGCATCGACCTCGACAACGGAGTTCTCAGTGCCGTCGACGTCGAGATCAAGTCGGGCACAGAAGATGTGCTGATGGTAGGGAGCCAGCAGGCCCGGTTCGATTTCGGTTGATGAGGGGTACTCCTGACCCGGTTCAGCGGCGAGGGTGAGCACGATGCCGGTGAGTTTGGCTTCGAACTCGATCGAACCGTCCTGGTAGAAGTACCAGAAGTATCCGTATTCGTAGTTGTTGACCGTGACGATCGACGAGGCAACGAACCGGCGTCCCCGTCGAACCTCGACGTGCCCGAGCTCGTCAGTGTGCTTCCACAGAATCCCAAAGTCTTCCTCGTGCAGACAGATGGCGTTGGGGATCTCACGGACGTTTCCGTCACCGTCAACAACGGCAGCATCCATGTAGACAATCTCGCCGAGACAGTCGCAGCCCAGGGCGAGTGAGTTCGTGTAGTTGCCCAGTCCGAACTCGCCAGTGTCAAAGGCATTCTTGCGGTAGGCGCCAGGGCTCGGGTCACCGTAGGGAATGACCAGCTCTGCAATCGACATCCGATGCGCGATACGACGCTCGGTGCCTTCATCGTCAAAGCGAACGTCGTGTATGACCAGACCTTCACGCTGGCAGAAGCCGATCCGGAAGCGCCATCGCTCCCAGTTGATCGCCGATCCATCGACGGTGAACGATGCACCCTCGGGCTGGGTAATCGAGAGCTCACGCAGCTTGACGCCCCCGCCGGTCTCGTCGAGTCGATAGGGCGCGGGAGTTGCGGGAATGGGAATGCCGGGTTCGTTCTCAACGGCCACCACCTCGGCGTTGTCGAGATCAACGATCGCGCGAAGGCCACCGATGGGGTGAGCGTAGACATTGGCGCCTGGCTGTGGGCGGTGCCACATGGGCGTCCAGATGAGCCGGCGACCATCGTCAAGGCCTGCGGGTATCTGGGCGCCGAACGGCCACGTCTCCATGTGCACGTCATCGGGCGAGGCGATTCCGCGGGCGGCGAGCGCTTGAATGACGCGGGGATCAGCCTTGGCTGCGGCCAGCGCGTCATCTGCTTCGGGTCCGAGGACCGGCGAGAGCGCCCCGGGGATGTCCTTCCACTCCAGAACCTCGCCATTGACCGTGACAACAGCTTCACTCACTGTCGCTGTGGCTCGGTTCCACACGGTAGCGCGGGCAGCGCGGTCAACCGGCTCGCCCGCCTGCCAACTGAGGACGCGTTCCTTCGCCGGTTCCTCCAACTGCACCATGGCCATCAGGTGGCGATGATCAAGGCCTCGGTCCCTGCGGAGAGTCGCAACGACCGACTTCAACTCGGTGGCCGTCAGTGGATCGAGAGGGTGCTGTGTCATGACCCGAGACTAGCCGGGCGAAGGTTGCTCGCCAGCCGGAGAATCGACTTGGCAACGACGCCACGTCCTCGAAATCGAAAGGTGGCCTCACTGGGTGTGAGTGCTCGACATTGGCTGCGGACTCCCCCAAGATGAGCCAACTGGTGGGCCTCTCCTGTGGGGTGGGACACGAACGGGGACCGAGAAGGAGTGGGCATGACCTTTGACCCGACAAACCCTGACAACCCGCGACGCCGACCGTCGCTTGTTGGGCATGCGCAGGTGCAGCGACGCGACGTCCTTCGCGGAGGTCTTTGGCTTTCCCTGGGCGCGAGTGCCGCTCCGCTGCTCTCGGCATGCGGTTCCAACTCCGAGCCAGCCGCCACCGGCAACTACCCCCTTGCGCGGCCCGACAGCCCGGTTACCTTGCCCATCACCGACACCAACCCGCCTATCGGCGATGGACTCTCTCCCGAGACCGGCGGCGTCCTCAACATCTTGAACTACAACCAGTACATGGCCCCCAGCGTGATGAATGACTTCGGCGACAAGTACGGCGTCGACGTTCAGGTCACACCGTTCGCCAACTACGACGAGATGCTCAACAAGCTCAACCAGTCAGGGGCCGCTTTTGACCTCTGCTTCCCCGATCCCAGCGTGCTCAGCCGAATGGTCTACAGCGAGCTCATCCAGCCGTTCAACAAGTCCTACATTCCCAACATCACGAACACGTGGCCCGAGTACCAGGATCCCTGGTACGACCAGAAGGCGCAGTACACCGTGCCGTATACGGTCTACACCACCGGCATCGGCTACCGCGCCGACCGCGATGTCGACCCGAGCCCGGGCTACAAGATGCTGTGGGACGCGGCCTACGCAGGCAAGGCGAGCGTGCTGGATGACTCTCGGGAGTCTCTCGCGATGGCCATGCTTGCGTGGGGCATCACCGACGACATCAACACCGATAACGCTGACTACATCAACGCCGCCAAAGACAAGCTTATCGAGCTGATCGATCTTGTCGACATTCAAACGGGCGTCTCGGGATACGCCAAGATTCCCGAAGGTGTGTTCACCGTCGCCCAGTGCTGGTCCGGGGACATGATGGCCGGCCAGTACTACCTTCCCAAGGACGAGACTCCAGACGTCCTCGGCTACTGGGTGCCGGAGTCGTCGGCAGAGCGGGTGACGACAAACGACTGCATGTGCATACCGAAATCATCAAAGAAGCCGGTTCTGGCGCACACGATGATCAATGCGCTTCTCGACAACGACATCTCCTTGCAGAACCTCTCATGGAATGGCTACCAGCCGCCGTTGACCAAGCTCAGCCCGCAGTTCCTTATCGACGAAGGGTTCATCCCCAAGAACCTGACCAACGCCGTCGTACTCCCCGCCGACTTCAAGGATGGGCTTGCGTTCTACGAAGTCACGCCACAGGTTGAGAACGCGTGGCTTGCCGCGTTCCGGGAGTTCACGGCTGGGGGTAGCTAGCGCAGGAAGAGTTCGGGGTCGACGGGTCGTCCGGCAAGCCGCACCTCAAAGTGTAGATGCGGCCCAGTGGCATAGCCGGTGCTCCGATCTGCCCGATGGGGTCACCGACAGCGATCCGATCTCCCTCCTTGACAGCCAGCGTGGCGCAGTGGGCATACAGGGTCGCAACTGATTCGTCCTGATAACTGCCGTGCCAAATGACGACGTAGTTACCGTAGGCCACGTCGAATCCGGCTCTGACCACCTCGCCGCTCGCAGCAGCCGTTATGCCGAGGGAGCCCCCGCTGAAGTCAGTCCCGCTGTGCAGCTTGTACTCGTGCAGCACGGGGTGCATTCGCATCCCGAAGGGGCTGGTGATGTATCCGTCATTCGGCCTGGCGAGGCGCATGTCGACGGTCGGTCCGCCGCTCAGCGAGGCGAGGTACCGTCCGAGGTCACCGGATGCGAACTGGCTGATCCACCAGGCCTCCTTCGCGCTGACCTTTGACCCGGTCGCCAAGCGCAGGAAGACTTTCTTGGCTTGCTTCTGCGCTCGGAGTGCAGAAGCTTGGCTGGTCTTCGCGCGAGCAACTGCGCGTTCTGCCTCAGCCTCCTGCTGCAAGGAAGCAAGCTGAGCTGCCTCGAGGCGCGCCACACCGCTCTGGGCTTGGACGAGGTCATCGGAGACATTCTCAACGAGGTTCGTCAGCGTCTGGCTCTGCTGCTGGTACGTGTTTGGATCTGGTGCCAGATCGGCGGTCACGAAGCCAGCGATGGCCGGATCGGCCAGGAGCGCGCCCCCGGTCGGGTTGGCGTTCATGAGCCGAACAACCCGTCCGGCCACCTGGTCTGCGCGTGCCTGCGCCTTGAAAGCCGAGGCGAGTTCAGCCTGGGTCCGCCGCTCGACCGCGGATGCCCGGTCTGCACGTCGATGGGCTCGGTCAGCGGCCGCAGCTGCGGCCCGAGCCTTCTCGGTGGCTTCGCGGAGGGAGTCATGCGCGACGTCAATCAGGAACGGATCAACGGCCTTGCCTCCGCGCTTGCCCGAGGTCTTGGTTGCCTTGCCCTGGTGTTCCTTCTCAGCCTTGGACGTTCCTGGCTGCGAGTGCCCAGAAGGGGCGTTCCAATCGGGAGTTACCGGTCCTGGGGCGGGCTCGGGGGTGATTCCCGGCCCGTCGCCCGGCCCGCCTGAGTCCCTCGGAGACGGCACCGGCGTTGGGGATGTGGAAGTCGGTGACGGGACTGGATCAGGGCTCGGGCTCGGGCTCGGGCTCGGGTCGGTGGGCTCAGAGGCGCCCCCCGACGGAGCCGGCGCCGGTTCGCCAGCAGCATTGGCCGCTACTGGGCCAAGCAACCCAGGGTGGGCCAACGCGAGAAGAGCTGTTGCGACCACCGTCACCGTGGTGCGAACCCGCCAGCTCGGTGAGTTAGGTCTGGGCATGACGCTGCAGCCCCGCGTGTTACGCGGCGCGCTCGAACCTTCCATGACTGCCTCGTTCGATTTGCCCGACCGTGGCTACGAGCCTCTCGAAGCAAAGAAACACGCAACCAACGCCCACCTGAACAGAAGGTGCACAACGGATCTCAGGTTCACGTCGTCGGATCAAGTCGGATCAAGTCGGATCAAGTCATGCGGGAGAGATCCCGATCCGTGAGGCGGTCGCGGCTAGCTGACGCGATGCAGACCCAGGCTCCACAGTTCTTGTTCGACCTCTCGACGGACCAGCACCGGCACGAAGTCCGTGATGCGGGCGTCGGCGAAGGAGTCTGCCGCCAAGGACACCAAAGCGGCTACCTGCTCCGGGGCCGCGGCCGGGTACCGCGCCTCGAGTTCAGCCGTCAACCAATCCAACTCCGGGGCGAGTTCCTGGCCTTCTAGCCCCTGAGTCTGGGTCTGGCTGCTGTCCATTTCCTTACCTCCGAGCCTCCGCCAGCCGGTACGCGTGGCTGCGCTGCTGAGTTCTAGCGAACCCCGAGGCACATCGATTCACACCGGACAAAGGTCCCGACTCCTCCTCGATTCGAGAGAGTTCATCGCCCGTTCACCTCGGAGCGACCATGCGAGCGGCAATCGCCCAGGCCGCGCCGTCACATCTGTGACAGCAGGGCGTGCAGTTGATCCGGCCGGTCAATCCGGTAAAGGGCATCGTCGCCGTCAGCCGCCTCCACAAGGGGACATTCGGTCGACGCGAGGAAGGCCATCATGTGCGGGTCATCTGGGATCACCGAGTGAGTGACTCGCAGCAGGTCTTGCTCGTCACTTGTGAGGGTTTGCCACCAGATCAACAGATCTGCACCTGAGGTGCCTCGCATTGCGTGTCTTACGTCGTTGCTCATACCAATACAGTGACTGCCGAATGTTGCCATCCGGGAACCGCTAGGTGTCTATGGGATGAGCATCTCGGCCCTGGCCCAGTAACCTTGCGGTCGGCGTGCAGTTATGTGGTGCTCGAGTTCAGAGCGCCGATCTCCGACGGCCGACCCGCGTCCTTCTCCGACTTGTGGGATGGGAACACTCATCTGATATTTCTCAGCTACCTGCTGAGCTTTCTCTACATCGCCATCTACTGGAACAACCATCACCACTTGATGTAGACCGTCGACGGGGTAACCGGCGGAATCCTCTGGGCCAACATGGCGCTGTTGTTCTGTCTCTCGCTATTCCCCTTCGCGACCAGTTGGATGGGTGACAACGTGGGCGACGCTGCCCCCGCCGCCGCGTACGGGATGGTGCTGTTGGCCGCGGGCGCGGCCTACAGCTTGCTTGTCCGGGTCATCATCTCGTCTCAAGGTGAAGACTCGCTCACCGCGCGCGCCATGGGTCGAGACACCAAGGGGCTCGCCCCGGTCATGGCTCACGCCGTTGCGATCCCAGCCGCATACGCGTCGGTGTACATCTCGTATGCAATCTTCGTTGGCGTCGCGATTCTCTGGGTGGTGCCCGACCGCCGCATCGAGCGGGTCCTCGCTGAGCAGGGCAGGTGTCAACGGCAGGCTCAGCTGATGGTCACGTTGTTTCAGCGACGGGACCCAGGGGTGAACGATCGTCGGCCATCTGGCTAACTCGGCCCCAGCGAAGCTCGCGCCTCTCCTCCCTGTGCCAGTCTGCAGTCACTAGGACCGCTAGGAGGAGCGATGAGCGCATCGGCGTTCAAGGAGTGGGACGTTGAGCCTGAGTCGGACGGAACGGAGTGGTCGGGTTTCCTGGGGTACTCCGGGGTGTCGCCGGGGATGGCCGCGGCGATGATTCGCCGCCAGGACCGCGCGATCATCGAGTACGACGACTTGTTCGAGGACAATGACGACGAACGTTGACGGTGCAAATGCTCTACCGCCCAAGATTCGCGCGCTCGCCATTGTCTTGGCAGTCCTCCTTGGCCCCGTCCGCCTGTTCCACTACGAACAGGCCTTCGCCGTTCCTGCGGGTGTCGCGTCGCAAATGGTGCTGAAGCAGCCAGACAACTGGCTCACCCGTGGAGCACATCAGTTGGATGATGCGCTCCTAGGCGCAGTCCCGAGCATTGGGCCGATGTTCCGCGGCGTGACGATGATCGGTACTTCCAGGGACTGGGGCCAAGGCAGAACCTGAGCGTCAGGTTACGTCATCTGAGACAGCGTTGGGCACCCACGTTCCCAACCAGAGCTGGAACTCCAGGCTCGACCGGCGAGAACGAAGCCGCTACCGGCAGTCCGGGAGCACGAGAGGACGGACATGTGCTAGAGGGTCGCTGTTTTCCAGTTGGACCAGGCGGTCACCCCGGCATCAACGACAGCTGCAATGCGGTAGGTGCACGCTTGACCAACTTGGCACCCACCAGCAACGAATGGGGAGTCAACATCTTGGGAGTAGCTGTCATAGTTCATGGTGAGCCCACCATCGAACGACAGTTGATACCGGAAGTACCTGATCGTGGTCCCGGTCGCCATCGCCGGCGCAGTGAAGAACAAGTTGACACCACCATCGGTGTACTTCGCACTATTCAACACCGGGGTAGCGATCGGCGTGACTTTCTTCCAGTTGGACCAGGCGCTTGTGCCGGTG